>JBBANV010000115.1:0-1034 GCA_040401775.1 Ilumatobacteraceae bacterium | reverse complement strand
TGAGCGCACCCTGCTCGCCATGGAGGAACTGCGAGAGCGACCACTTGCGGCTCTGGATACCGAACTCGAGCCACTCCTTGTCGCCCCACTTGGCCAGCGGTGTGTCGGCGTACCAGTTGGGGTCGATGCCATTGCCGATGAGCGCTTGGTCTTCGGCGACGGTCTTCTCGACGTCAACGTTCGTGTCCCACGGCAGGTCGGTGGTGCCGTTCCACTGACCGGTCTTGGCTTTCTCGTAGAGCTTGCGCAACTGCGGGCGCGCCAGCGAGTAGTCCCACGTGAAGATGGAGTCGGCATTGTTCTTCACGACATGCTCGACTTCCTTCGGGTCGACCAATGGCGTGGAGAGGATCGCCTCGATGTCATTGATCGACGCGCGACCGATGATTGCCTGGTTTTCTTCGCTGGTGATGGTCATTGCATTGCTCCTTGTGTGAAGGGCACGTGCGCTCGAACGAACGCGCGTGCCTGGTGTTCATTGGTGAAATCGAATCGGGAACTTGGGGCCAGGAAGTAACTGATCACCATTCGGGCCAGCACTTCGACCAAGTCGGCTGCGTCCTTGCGCGAGAGGTACGGCTCAAGCAGCGGTGTGAGGTACGCGGTTGCGACTCGCACGATTCGCGGTACGCCTTGCACGGTGAGTTGCGTTGCAACTTCTCCCGGTTCGGCCGCCAACATCAACGCCAAATGTTGGTCGCTGCGCAATTCGCTGGTGGCCACCACCATGCAGCGCACGATGGTGTCTTCGAGCGTGGTTTCGCCTTCGGCGTGGGCACGAAGCGTGGTGAAGAACAATTCGAGTTCGCGAACACGCAACGCCTCGAGCAACACTTCCTTTCCGCCGGGGAATGCGCGATACAACGTGGCGCGAGAAACTTTTGCTGCTTCGCACACGTCGTTGATGGTGAGTCGCTCCACACCCCAGCGTTCGATCGCCACCTTGGTGGCGTCGAGGATCGAGTCGCTGAGGCTTTGGTCTGTGACCGACATCACCTGAGACACTAAGACGGTTTTTGTCTCATTGCAAGTCC
>JBBANV010000114.1:0-1078 GCA_040401775.1 Ilumatobacteraceae bacterium | reverse complement strand
GGCGATTCAACGATGACGAGTGGTCGTGACATGCAGCAGTATTCCGTTGTAAGACATTGAAGTCGGGCAGTCAAGCACCTGAAAGTGAAAATTCCAACTGAGTAGCGTGAAAGTCATAGTGCGCAACGCTTTGAGCGATCTTGGGTGGAACGAAACTTTCGAGCGTGCGATGCGCGATTCGATGGTTACCAGTGACGACCAACTCATTGGACGCGTGAATCGCATCGATAGAGGATGGAGCACGTTTCTCTGTGTGCACGAATCTTCGGCGACGGCAAGCCCTCCGTTTCGGGAGTTGCGAGTGCGAAACATCGGAGCCGATGTGGCCGTTGGAGACTGGATCGTCGTAACCCCGGACTGTGAGCGAATCGTTGGTGTCGTACCACGGCAATCGCAATTGGTTCGTCGGGCTTCGGCTGAGGGAATGCGTTTTGAGTCCCAAACCATCGCAGCAAACATCGATGTGGTGTTCCTCGCCCACGGTTTGGATACACCGCCCAACCAACGGCGCTTGGAGCGTGAGTTGGTGCTCGCGTTCGATTCTGGTGCTCGCCCCGTGGTGGTGCTCACTAAGAGCGACAGCGTGAGCGTGACAGAGAGTGCCGATGCACTTCGTGCAATGACTGCCACCTCGCTCGGCGTACCGGTGCATGTGGTCAGCAGTATCACCGGCACCGGTCTTGATGTCTTGCGCTCGTACACACGTGGTGGCGCAACCATCGCAGTGTTGGGTGCGAGCGGAGTGGGAAAGTCCACGTTGGTGAACGCTCTCACCGGAAGTGATTCGCAGGAAACAGGAGGTATCCGCCTGACGGACAAGCGCGGTCGTCACACCACCACCGCAGTGGATCTCGTACCACTTCCTGATGGGGGATGGTTGATCGACACTCCAGGGGTTCGAGCAGTGGGATTGTGGACCAGTGGGCACGGTATTGAGCGGGCCTTCGCCGACATTTTCGAGTTGGCCGGGCGGTGCAAGTTCCGCGACTGCAAACATCACAACGAACCCGGCTGCGCAGTGAAGGCGGCAATCGCTGCGGGCACGCTGGACGGCGCCCGATTGGAAAGTATGACCCGC
>JBBANV010000113.1:0-1090 GCA_040401775.1 Ilumatobacteraceae bacterium | reverse complement strand
CATCGCCACTGCAGTCGTTGTCACGTAGCGAGCTGTATCGCATCGTGGCCGCCTCTGAGGGCCGACCTTTGCCGTGACCGAGTACGCGTGGTTCGCCGCACTCTGCGACGACGACTACGAGTTTCTCGGTGTTCCCGATCCCTCGCTGCAGTCGTCGTGGGAGCACTGCCGCGACATCGTGTTGCGCGCCGAACGAAACGGGTTCGACAACGTGCTGCTTCCGTCGGGCTATGCGCTTGGCATCGATGCCACTGCGTTTGCATCAGCCATCGCAGTGGAAACCAACCGGATCAAACTGTTGCTTGCCGTTCGTCTGGGCGAACTGGTGGTGCCGCAACTGGCGCGCCAAGTCGCCACACTGCAACACATCGCGGGCGGGCGGCTGGTGATCAATGCAATTTCGTCGGATGTTCCTGGCGAAACGCTGTCGAGCGATGCTCGGTATCGACGCACCACCGAATCGATTGCCGTGCTCCGCTCGCTGCTGCGCGGTGAACGCGTGGACTTCGACGGCCAGTTCGTTACGGCGCATGTGGATGCACCGCGAATCGCCGTGCAGAATCCGCACGATCCCGTGGTGTATTTCGGTGGTCTTTCCGAGGCTGCTCGACAGTGCGCAGCGGAATCTTGCGATGTGTACTTGATGTGGCCCGATACCACCGAGCGCATGGGCGAGGTGATGCGTGAGATGAACGATCGCGCCGCTGCGTTTGGACGCACCCTGCGATACGGGTGGCGCAGCCACGTGATCGTGCGCGAGACCGAGGCCGAGGCGCGTGCGGCAGCCGCCCGACTTCTCTCACGATTGGATGTCGATACTGGTGCGGCGATTCGCGCCAAGTCGTTGGACTCACAGTCCGCTGGAGTGGCTCGACAAGCCGAGCTACGTGACGCTGCCGACGCAGACGGCTTCGTCGAGCGCCATCTGTGGGCCGGGGTTGGGCGTGCTCGTAGTGGAGCCGGGATAGCGATCGTGGGTGACCCCGATCAGGTGTCGGGCAAACTTCGCGAGATACGTGATGCGGGCGTCGACACCTTCATCCTGTCGGGCTACCCGCATCTGGCGGAATGCGACCTCGTCGCCCGCCAC
>JBBANV010000112.1:0-1098 GCA_040401775.1 Ilumatobacteraceae bacterium | reverse complement strand
CTTCGCGGAGCACAACGTGGCGTGAAAGCCACCGGCAGCACACGAACAGGCGGCGAGTCAGTCATCGACGGTACGGGCAACAGCTCTAGCTTCGTGGTGACTGTGGAAGCCAACAACGTGACCATCGATGGTTTCAAGATCGAGATCCGTGGATCGGCACGCGACGGTATCAACACGCGCGTGGGCAGTCCTGTTGCACCAGCCACCTCGGCCTATCGCGGCAACATCGCCTTGCGCAACAACTGGGTTTACTCGAACCTTCCTGCCAGGACCAATTCATTCAACGGAATCGTCTTCGGGGAACACGTGAGCAACGCTGCGCAGTCATTCAGCGCGGAGATTGCCAATGTGACCATCGAGGATAACTATATCGATCTCACTTCTTCCAGCAGCACGGCCACGCCGACTGCCACCAGCATCACTGGAGCCCGCGGTATCATCTTCACCAACATGTTCCGCAACAGTGGCGCCTCGTTGTCGTACACCAACCTGGTTGTTGACGATAACACGATCCGTTCCACTTATGTGACCATGATGCAGGCTCAGTTGCAGACCCGCTTGGTTGGAGCGACCATCACCAACAACACCTTCTCCAACAGTCGCAGCGGACCGAATCTTCCCACGCTTGTGTCGGGAAGTTTGTTCAGCGGCAACACGATTGAGGACATCAATCCGAGCACGGATTACTATTCGAACCTTGCCGGCGCATACCTTGGAGTGGTTAACTCTACGGTAAGCAACAACGTTTTCCGTCGCATCGGTGGTACGGCGGGACTGGTATTGGCGGGCGGACGCTCGGCCGATCCGGTGTACTTCCCACCCTCGAGCAACTCGACCATCAGCGGCAACTTCTTTACGGCCAACGATGTTGCACTGTCTCCATTGGCTAGCTACACTTCGAACATCCTGGTGGAGTCGAACACATTGGCCGCTGCAGTGAACGTGAACGGTTGGTTGACGGGCCGTCAGGCGGGCACTACGGGTGCCGATGCGGCTACCTTGACCGTTACGGGCAACTCGATGTTGAACGGCGGCTTCAGTTCAACAGTTAATGCGTATGCGATTTCACAGGAGAGCGCTAACACGATACTTCCTGCC
>JBBANV010000111.1:0-1234 GCA_040401775.1 Ilumatobacteraceae bacterium | reverse complement strand
GGGTACAAAAGAAAAACCCCGCCCGGTTTCCCGGGCGGGGCCTTCCTTTACTGAGACGAACTCAGCTCGCGAAGACGTACTTGTCGAGCGAGGAATCTGCACCGGCCGCACCGTAAGAGATGATGCGGAACGAGGCAGCTGCTGGCTCACCGGCATCGACGAACTCGTACGGTCCACCAAGACCGTCGTAGTCGATGTCGGTTCCAGCCTTGACGAGCTCAAGGCACGACGCGAAGTCGGTGCACTTTTCGCCGTCTTTGGTGACGCCGTTGATCTGAGCACCGATCGAGACACCGTCGGCGCAACCGGCGATTTCAGCAGCAAGTGCCGAGATCACGATTGCATCGTAGGTTTCTGCGCCGTAGTCGTACACGCCATCAACGCCTGCGGCGTCGAGACGAGCAACGAACTCGCTGATCGTGGAGAGGTCAACCGATGGGGTGGTGCCCTTCATGCCCTCGAGGATGGCAACATCCGAGACGAGCTTGTCGAGACCGGCAATGTTGCCGTCCACGCCGTACACCTTCTTGGCCGTTGGTCCTACGCCACGCTCGTGCATGGTGTTGAGGATCGGGCCGGTTTCGGCGAAGCCGACGATGAGGATTGCGTCCGGGTTAGCGGCAACAACCTTGTCGACTTCTGCGTCGAAGGCTTCGGTTCCTTCTGCGTACTCGATGAACTCAGGTACGGTTCCGCCAGCAGCTTCAAAGTCAGCTTTGAAGGCTTCGGCAAGACCGACACCGTAGGCATCGTTGCGGTACAGCACAGCTGCCGAAGTGGAGCCTTCCTCGATGACGAGGTTGGCAAGCACTCGACCCTGGAGCAAGTCCGACGGAGCAGTACGGAAGTACAGGCCCTTGTCGTCGTACGTGGTGAGGGTTGGCGAGGTGTTGGCGGGCGAGAACTGCACCACACCAGCTGAGGTGATCTTGTCGATCACGGTCAACGAAACACCTGACGAGGCTGCACCGATGATCACCTGGGCGCCGGCTGCAAGCAGACGGTCGACTTCGGTGTTGGCGGTGTCAGTCGTTGCGTCGCCCGAGTCACCCTGGTTGATGACAACCTGGTTACCGAGCACGCCGCCGGCTGCATTGATGTCTTCCACTGCAAAGCCCGAGGCTGCCACTTCTGGCGGTCCAAGGAATGCAAGTGAACCAGTCACCGGAAGGATCGTTCCGATGTTGAGGGTGGTAACTGCGCAGTCTGAAGCTGGTGCCTCAGTCTCCTCAGT
>JBBANV010000110.1:0-1256 GCA_040401775.1 Ilumatobacteraceae bacterium | reverse complement strand
CAGTGGTGGTGTGACCAAGACTGAGTCGTAACGCACCCTTCACGAATCGGGGTTCTACCCCCATGGCTCGCAATACGTGGGAAGGCTCCATTGCCCCACTCGCACATGCCGACGCTGCAGACGCACACACGCCCGCTTCGTCGAGCAAGAACAGCAACGCTTCGCTCTCCACATCGGCAAAGCAGAGGTGTGCAACGCCAGGCACCGTTGACACGGAGTCACCAGACGTGGGTGTGCTTTCCGCAGGTACGGTGTCCAGCACATCGGGAATTTGGGTGCGGATCGCCGAAATCAACGAGTGTCGCAACTTGCCAACTCGCACCGACTCCGATTCCCTGTTCTCGACGGTTTCACGAAGTGCTGCGGCCGTAGCCACGATGCCTGCAACGTTGGAGGTGCCACTACGCCGATCGCGTTCCTGTCCTCCACCCATGATGAGTGGCTCGAGCGATACACCCGACTTCACCACCATCACGCCCATTCCTTTTGGTCCACCGAACTTGTGGGCGGAGAACGAGACGGAGTCGGTCACCGTCACGATGTCGCGCACATCCAGCCAACACGCCGCCTGCACTGCATCGCTGTGCAGCACTGCGTTCTTGGCAACATCGCGGACCACTCGCGCCACGTCCCGCATCGGTGTGATGCCCCCCACTTCGTTGTTCACCGCCATCACCGACACCACGGCCGTTCGGTCGCCGCGTTCGGTGATGCGTTCCAAGGTTTGACGTAACGCGACGAGATCGATCACCCCGCGCCTGTCGACGGCAACGACCTCACCATCAAGGTGCTCCACGCAGTGCAACACCGCATGATGTTCGGCCGCACTGCAGACCGCAACCCCACCGTGCTTTCTCACGGCGCCGAAGATTGCCGCGTTGTCGGCTTCGGTTCCACCGCTGGTGAACACCACTTCGCCGGGCTTGCAACCCAGCGCATCGGCAATGTCGTCGCGTGCTTCGTCGATCGCCGTCCGTGCCAACCGCGAAAATCGATGGCTGCCCGATGGATTCGCGTACTGATCAGCCAGAAAGGGCGTCATCGCCGCAATCGCCGATTCGCGCATGGGCGTAGTGGCGGCGTGGTCCAAGTAGGCAAGTCGACCCACGCTGGTGTTCATGCGAGCCGAGGCTACTTCTTGACATCCACGACGGTTGCCGCATTCGTGATGATGACGACGTTCGTGGTGAACTTGATACGTGAGCAACTCGGTCACCTATGGTGCGGCATTCGCCGACGTCTACGACGCTTGGTAC
>JBBANV010000109.1:0-1389 GCA_040401775.1 Ilumatobacteraceae bacterium | reverse complement strand
AAGAAGGCGAAGGGATACTTCGGCGATCGCAGCCGTACGTTCCGCTCCGCCAACGAAGCAGTTCTGCATGCAGGTCAATACGCATTCCGCGACCGTCGCGCCAAGAAGGGCGAGTTCCGGAGTTTGTGGATCCAGCGCATCAATGCTGGATGCCGTTTGCACGACATGTCGTACAGCCGTTTCATCGACGGTCTGAACAAGGCCGGGGTGGAAGTCGACCGTAAGGTCCTCGCCGACATCGCCGTGAGCGATGCCGACACCTTCAAGAAACTTGTCGACACCGCCAAGGCGGCGCTCGCCTGAACGAGACGCTGGGGTTTTCACACCAGCGCGTTCAACAACTGAGGCGCTTGCTTGCGCGTCGATCCGCTCGCATTGAAGAGGGGCTGTTCGTCGTCGAAGGAGCGGTCCTCATTTCCGAAGCTCTGCGCGGCGACTGGGATGTGCTTGCGCAATATCGCACGGCCGGCGCGTCGACGGTTGGTGGGTGCGAGGCCGATGACTTCGTGCTCGGCGAGGGTGTGCTCGAGCGAGTGGCGTCCACCGAGTCGCCCCAGCCCAACATGGCGCTGGTGTCACGTCGCACGGCGTCACTTGCCAAACTCGAAGTCGCATCCACTGGCAATGTGTCACCGTGGGTGCTCTTCCTCGACGCCGTGAGCGATCCAGGCAACCTCGGCACCATCTTGCGCAGCGCCGAAGCCATGGGTGCGGCGGGAGTGGTGCTCGGATCGGGGAGCGTGGATGCGTTCAACCCCAAAGTGGTGCGAGCGTCCGCTGGCGCACTGTTTCACGTTCCGATCGTGGAGGGCGTTACCTTGGGCGATGTGAAGGCATTGGGCTACCGCGTGCTCGCAACATCGTCGCACGACCAGCCGAATTCGCAATCGCTCGTTGACGCCGATCTCGATGGGGCCGTCTGTGTGGTGTTGGGAAGCGAAGCCCATGGTGTGAGCGAGGCCTCAGTGCCGCTCGTCGACGGATGGCTTCGCATCGATCACGCTGGTCGAGCCGAAAGTTTGAATGTGGCAATGGCCGCGACAATCATCAACTACGAAATTTCACGGAGGCGAAAGTGACGTTCCGATCGGATGTTCCCGTCAACTCATCCACCACCCACTTCGTGAACGGTGCTCCCATCATGGGGCCGTTTCCCGCCGGCCACGAGTCACTCGTGGTGGGAATGGGCTGTTTCTGGGGCGCAGAGCGGAAGTTTTGGCAGACACCCGGAGTGGTCGCCACCTCGGTGGGCTACGCAGGCGGGAACACGACGAACCCCACTTACAAGGAAGTTTGCAGCGGTCGTACGGGGCACACCGAAGTGGTGATGGTGGTGTTCGACACCAGCCGAACGACGCTCGACAACATGTTGCGGGTGTTCTGGGAGAA
>JBBANV010000108.1:0-1443 GCA_040401775.1 Ilumatobacteraceae bacterium | reverse complement strand
CAACAACGTGAGTGCCAGGCGGTTACCACTCATGCCGATGGGGTGACCCAACGCGATGGCTCCTCCGTTGACATTCACCATGTCGTCGTTCACACCAAGCTCGCGCATTGACGCAATACCCACCGCAGCAAACGCTTCGTTGATCTCTAGCAGTGAGAGATCGCCGATCGACATCGTGGCGCGAGTGAGTGCTTGTTGGATTGCACGACTCGGCTGATGCAAGAGTGACGCCGAGTCGGGTCCTGCCACCATGCCGTACGACACGAACTCACCGAGTGGGGTGACTCCGCGTTGCTCTGCCGCACGTTTGGACATCACCACCACTGCCGAACCACCGTCGCTGATTTGGCTTGCATTGCCTGCAGTGACGGTGCCGCTCTTGTCGAATGCGGGGCGCAAAGCACCGAGTGACTCCATGGTGGTGGCAGCACGGACACCTTCGTCGTTGCTCACAATGACCGGATCGCCCTTTCGCTGCGGCACGCTCACAGGAACTATTTCGTCCGTGAATCGTCCCGCTGCGATAGCCGCGGCTGCACGCGCGTGGCTTTGCAGTGCGACAGCATCCTGTTCTTCGCGCGAAATGTTTCCTGCTGCGTAGCGCTCGGTGCCCAAACCCATGAGGCATGCATCGAATGCACACCACAATCCATCCTTGATGATGGCATCGGCCAACTCCGTGTTGCCGTAGCGAAAGCCACTACGCGCGCCAGCGGCAAGGTACGGGGCGTTGGTCATCGACTCCATTCCCGCAGCCACCACGATGTCGGCTTCGCCACTCGACACCATTTGGTCGGCGAGATATATGGAGTTGAGGCCCGACAAACACACCTTGTTGATGTTCACACTCGGGACGTTCATCGGGATGCCTGCCTTCACGGCGGCTTGCCGAGAAGGGACTTGACCTTGACCAGCCATCAACACCTGACCGACGATGACGTGGTCCACCTCGTGGGGTTGCACGCCGGCTCGCTTCAGGGCTTCGGCAATCGCCAGACCTCCAAGATCGGCTGCCGAGAATTCAGCCAACGAACCGCTCATTTTGCCTATTGGCGTGCGGGCCCCCGCAACGATGTATGAACCTGGCATAACGCCCCCTTTCACCAAAGAGTAACGCTCGGCAAGTCATGGGCAGGCATCGAGTCAGTAGTTTCTACACGTGGACTCCATACGTGACGCCATCAACAACGGGGCTACTGGTGAGCAACTAGCCGCCATACCGATCCCGAGCACGTATCGGGCGGCAGTCATCGAGAAGCAGGACGAGAAGATGTTCGAGGGAGTGGCGTCCCGAGACAAGGATCCACGTAAGAGCATCAAGTTGCGCGACGTGCCAGTGCCCGAATTGGCGCCGGATGAAGCGCTCGTCGCCGTGATGGCAAGCAGCATCAACTTCAACACGGTGTGGAGTGCAATTTTTGAACCAATCAGTACGTTTGGTGC
>JBBANV010000107.1:0-1455 GCA_040401775.1 Ilumatobacteraceae bacterium | reverse complement strand
TGCTGGCGGTACAGCTCGTACGTGCCATCAACGAGGTGAACCTGCATGTCGTGACCCTAGCGACCGAGCGCAGGCACGAGCACGACTACGAATGCTGCGACGACGAGATACGGGCCAAAGGCAAAGGTCGAGGTTCGAGTGGCACGGCGCAAGAGCATCATCACTGCGGCCACGACTCCTCCAAGGACGAAAGCAAGGAGCACACCGCGTAGCGCGATGAGCGCACCGATCGAGGCGAGATGAAGCACCAACACACTGGCAAGACGCACGTCACCACGACCAAGTCCGTTTCTCGACACCGCAGAGAGTGCAGCAAGTGCGAGTGCGGTCAGGAGTGCGGACCCCACCATGACCGCGATGCGACCCGGACGTGCATCGGAGAGCGCGTCGATGGACAAGAGTACGAATCCAAAGAACCCAGCTCGCATCGTGGTTGCGCGAGCTAACCGATGTGTTGCGCGATCGACCACGACGTGCTCGAGCCCCATACTCGCAAGTCCACAGAACGCGAGAAATTGAAGTGTCGCACCAAAGCGTTGCGCAAGCGCGAGACCTAGCGCGAGACCAGCCACGAGGAAGAGCGCCCGCGACGTACGCACGATCGAGCCCATGTCGCGCAACACGCGACGCGTGCGCCGAGCGCTGGACGTTCCGATGAGGGCGCCGACAAGAATGCCGGCACACCACTCGAGAGGTGAAATGACTACTCCTGGACGAGTTCGATCAGGGTGCCGAAGCTTCCCTTCGGATGGATGAACGCAACGGTGGTGCCACGGCTTCCGGGTCGAGGTGCCTTGTCGAGTGGCGTCGCACCAGCGGCAACCATTGCCTCGAGCGCTTTGGCGCAGTCATCCACGCGGTAACCAATGTGGTGCAGACCCTCGCCCCGCTTCTCCAACGACTTCGCCACTGGCGAGTCTGGACGGGTTGGAGTGAGCAACTGGATGTAACTCTCTGCCACCTTGAGGAGTGCTTCCTCGACGCCGTCCGACTCCACGCGTTCACGGTGGTCGACCGTTGCCCCGAAGGCTCGTTTGTAATAGTCGATTGCTGCTTCGAGGTCGTTGACGGCGATGGCGACGTGATCAATTTCAGTGAGCAACATGATTCCTCCTATTTGCGACGGAACAGGGTGAGGTTCTTCTCGCCAACCTTGGCGCGCAGTTCGGGATTGGTGACGCCCATGCCCTCCTTCGGAGCAAGGCAAAGCACACCAATCTTTCCTTCATGCATGTTCTTGTGCACCTGATACGCGGCCTCGCCTGTATCTGCAAGATCGAACACTTGCGAGAGCACTGGATGGATCATGCCCTTGCTGATCAGGCGGTTGGCCTCCCATGCTTCGCGATAATTTGCGAAGTGCGAACCGACGAGGTTCTTCAAGCGCATCCAGAAGTAGCGGTTGTCGAACTCAAGCATGTATCCACTCGTGGCCGCACACGTGACGACGGTGCC
>JBBANV010000106.1:0-1558 GCA_040401775.1 Ilumatobacteraceae bacterium | reverse complement strand
AAGATCGCAAGTTCATCACCAGCCTGATGACCGTGCACATGATGTTCTGGGCCGTACTCACCATCATCAGCTCGTTCTTCCGCGGACCGGGCTACAACTTCACGTTTCCGTGGCGTGACGGAATCTTCTTCGAGCTCTAGATCATGAACACCACCACCACACTCATCATCGCCGGCACCGTTCTCGTGGTGTTGGCTGCCGTCGTCCTACTCACCGCATCGCGCCGTCGGGAAACCACCGGTGTGTTGTCGCGTGAAACTCGTTCGCGAGACGAATCCGCCGCACACGGCGTGAGCGGCAAGCAGTACGAACGCGAAGCCACCGCATCGCGCAGTACCGAATTGGCAGTTCCCGCCAGTGTTGCGGTTGCACCGTGGTCGCCGCCGGATCCGGAAGTCGTCGGCGTGTCGCGTCGACAGTTCTTCAATCGCGCGACCTTCACCTTGATGAGCGCCGGCCTCGGCGGTTTCGGTGCTGCGGTGATTGGGTTTTTGTGGAAGGGCGCCGAAGGCGGTTTCGGCTCCAAGATCAACGCCGGCAAGCTCGACGACATCGTCGCGGGAATTCGCTCAAACAAGGGCTTCTTGTATCTGCCGGAAGCGCGTGCGTGGGTAACCGAGTATCCGAAGGAGTCCTTGGCCAAGGCTGAAGCGGTGTACGCGGGTCAGGCACCAGTGTTTTCCGGAATGTCGTCCGGAATCGTCGCGTTGTACCAGAAGTGTCCACACCTTGGTTGCCGAGTTCCCACCTGTGCAACGTCACAGTGGTTCGAATGCCCGTGCCATGGTTCGCAGTTCAACCGTGTCGGTGAGAAGAAGGGTGGTCCTGCACCACGCGGTATGGACCGCTTTGCCGTGTCGATCAACAACGGCAACGTCGTCATCGACACTGGTGCGGTGTTTGGCGGACCAGCGATTGGCACCAACACCACGGGTCAAGAAGCTGAAGGCCCACACTGCGTGGGTGGGGGAAGTCACTAGCTCCTCATGACACCAGTGTTCGCCGACGTCACCACCACGCTCGCGTGGATTGCACTCGTTGCCGCCTTCGGTGGTTGGGCGCTCTATGCATTCTTCAACATTCGTTCAAGTCGCGCCGAGATCGGTTCGGAAATCGAGTTGGCGGCAAACCGCAAGCCGTACTACGACGACGAGATTCTCGAAGGCAAGAAGCTCGAGCGAACGCAGTTGCTTGGTCTGGTGTTTCTCGCCATCATCACGGTGACCCTGCCGCTGTACTGGATCTTGGAGCCGGGTCGTCAAGCTGGCGCCGAGAAGGATTTCGTCCACAAGTTTGAAACGTGGGGCAGCGGCCTGTTTGCGGCGACCGCCGAAGGCGGGTTCAATTGCGCGGGTTGCCACGGTGGCATGAATGGTGGTGGTGGTGTTGCGTCGTACGCGGTAACCGACCCGAAGACCGGCGAAGTCAAGGCGGTCAACTGGAAGGCTCCAGCGATCAACAACATCTACTTGCGCTACAGCGAGGAAGAAGTTCGATTCATCCTCAACTACGGGCGTCCGTTCTCACCGATGTCGGCGTGGGGCTTGGTGGGCGGTGG
>JBBANV010000105.1:0-1644 GCA_040401775.1 Ilumatobacteraceae bacterium | reverse complement strand
TGGTCCGTAGGCCAAACGCCTCGATACCCCAGCCGACGAGCAGTTGCCCAAGGGGTGGTGCTGCGTACACCAACGACATCTGCAATCCGTAGACTCGGCCTTGCAGAGCCGGATCGATTCGCTTCTGTACCACGGTGTTCCACAGTGGATTGAACGGCCCCCACGCCATGCCGGTGACGAGCGCCAGGATGGCAAATATCAAGGTGCCTGGCAGGAAACCCATCGGTAGGAGCGCCGCTGTCGACAACACGACGACCAATCGCAACAGCATGGAGGTTCGGATTCGTGCTGCAAGTCGCCCGTATGCAAATGCACCAATCACCACCCCGAGTGCGACTGCCGACATCACGACACCGAGACCAACCGCGTTGTCTTGTGATTCAAAGTGAGTCGGCCAAATAACGGTGTCGATCGGCATGTATAAGCCGCTCATCACGGTGAGCCCGAGGGTGAAGGTAAGTAGTGCCCTGTCGGATCGCAGGATGGCAAAACCACCATGGAGCGCCTTCCAAAAGGGTTCAGCCGCTTCGTGGTGCTCGCTGCGGTGCTCGTGCACACGCATCGATCGAACGGCAAACGCAGCCAGCAAGAAGAGTGCACTAGTGCTTGCAAAAGCGAGTGTCGGACCGCCGAATTCGATGCACCATGCACCAACTGCTGGGCCAAGCATCCAACCGATGGCAAAGAAACCCTCGTGTCGACCATTCGCCTTCTCTACATTCATGCCCGAGGAGGCGGCTGCATTCGGAATGAGGGACTTTCGCGCGGTATAACCGGCGGGATCGAACACCGCACCGAGCACCGCGAATGATGCAATGAGTACGAAATTCAGTTCGGTGGTGACCTCGCCCACTACGAAGAGCAGTACCGACAAGCACGACAGAACGTCGGAGAGCGCCGATACCGCGCGACGTCCCACGCGGTCGATCAGCCCACCGACAATGGGCGAAACGAAGATTCCGGGGAGACTCACCAGGGCGGCGAGTAGCCCTGCGCGCGCGGGGGAGCCGGTGCGTTCCAGCACCAGCCACGGAACCGTGATCATCACGACGCCATTGGCTACTCCGGATGACAGATTCGCAACTTGCAGTCGTGCGAATGCCGACCGCTGGAGTACTTCGTTCACCGCCTAGAGGCTACGAACTTCTCCACTGCGCTCATGTCGAATGGTTCGCTCAACATCACGATCATGTGGTCGGCGCCTGCAGCTGCAAATTCGTCGACTTTCTCCAACTCTTCCGGGCGCACGGTGACCGTGCGCTCAATTTCCTTGGGATTGCGTCCAACCTTTGCGCACCATTCGTTGAGGATGTCGTTCTTCTTCTTGAAGTTGTCCGGTGGCCCGAACATGTTGCACTGATCTCCGTGTTCGGCCACGAGACGCAGGGTTACCTTCTCTCCACTGCCACCAATCATGAGCGGAATTTTTCCGTTCACTGGTCCGGGGTTGAGTTTGCCCAAGCGTTCCTTGATGACGGGAAGACCAGCCTGGAGGATCTTCAGGCGACCTGGTGCAGTGCCGAATTCGTAGCCGTATTCGGTGTAATCGCGCTCGAACCAGCCCGAGCCAATTCCGAGAACGAATCGGCCGTTGCTGATGTGGTCGATGGTGCGAGCCATGTCGGCGAGCAATTGGGGATTGCG
>JBBANV010000104.1:0-1646 GCA_040401775.1 Ilumatobacteraceae bacterium | reverse complement strand
CTCCATCAAGGACCTGCAGTACCACGGCTACAACACCGGCATGAAGAACATGGACACGCTCGTCGCCGAGCTGGCTCCGGACCTCGAGCGCGGTGAGATGATCTTCTTCTCACCCGAGCAAGTGGCGACCTTCCAAACGCAGGAGATCACGCCGGCGCTCGATCGCATGGTGGAAATTCTCAACAAGGTGAAGGCAAAGGCCGGAGCCTGATCGATACCACCAGGCGATAGCAGGAGCCTGAACACCACGTGACCGCTTCGGTCGCACCAGAAACTCGACGGCGCTTTCGGGCGCCGAAGTACGCGTTGGCGTTGCCGTCAATCATTTGGTATTTGGCGTTCTTCGTCGCGCCGATTGCGTTCGTGGTGCTGTATTCGTTCGGCACGAAGGACACCAGTCAACTGGTGCCCGTCGACCTCACCAAGTTGACCACCAGCGGTTATGTGGAGGTGTTCGACGAAACGTTCTTCACGGTGTTTCGTGCCACCATACGAATCGCCATCACGGCAACGTTGCTGTGCTTGTTGATCGGATTGCCGGTTGCGTACTTCGCTGCGTTCAAGGTGAGCGAGCGTTGGCGCGCCATCGTGCTTGCCGCCGTGGTGGTGCCGAGCTTCACCAGCTTCTTGATTCGCACCGTTGCCTGGCGAATTCCGCTCGCACCGAACGGCACCCTGTCGAAGTTCCTGCAGGATCTGGGCGTGGTCGGGGAGAACGGCATCCAGTTGCTGCAGACGTCCACTGCGGTGCAGCTGGCGATCGTCTACAACTACCTCGGGTTCATGATCCTGCCGTTGTACGTTGCGTTCGATCGCATCGACGTGCGCTTGCGTGAAGCCAGCAAGGACCTCGGCGCAGGTCGCTTCGCCACCTTCTTCGGTGTCACCCTGCCGTTGGCGGGCCCTGGCATCGCTGCCGGTGTGTTGCTCACGTTCATTCCGATGTGCGGCGACTACGTGACCGCCACGGTGTTGGGTGGCGCGAAGGGCAACATGATTGGCGCGATGATCGCATCGCAGTTCAGCGGCGCACAGAACTGGCCGTTGGGTTCGGCAATGGCGGTGTTGATGATCGGTGCGGTGCTGCTGGTGTTGATTCTGGGAGCAGTCATCGTGTGGGTGTTTCCGCGTCTGCTCGGCTTGCTCGAACCCGTCGTACAGCAGTGGCGACGTGTGCGCGCCAAGCAGCAGGTTGCAACACCAGGAAGTTCGACGACATCGGGTGGTGTGAGCACGTCGGCGGATGCGGCAACTTCGCGCAGCTGGAGCATCGCAGATGGTGCCTTGCATCGCGCCCTCGGTGTGTGGACCACGTTGGTGTTGATCTTCCTCTTCATTCCCGTTGGACTGGTGTTTCTCCATTCGTTCAACCGTGGCAACTCGTTCACCATTTGGTCCAACGCCGTCAGCACCAAATGGTGGGGAGAGCTCTTCGACGGAGCGGTGTTCTTTCAAACTGCGTTGCTCTTTGCCGCGCTGGTGGCCATCGCATTCGTTACGCGCCGAGTGCTGAAGCAACGGGCACAGTTCGGTGGTGGCTACACCGCCTGGGTGGTGCCGAGCGGTTTCGTGCTCGCCTTGGTGGTCAACGGCGTGCTCACCAGTTGGTATGCGAACATCTTCGACTTCGCTGGCATCGGCGATGC
>JBBANV010000103.1:0-1710 GCA_040401775.1 Ilumatobacteraceae bacterium | reverse complement strand
TTCCCGGTTCGAACCGCCTACAGGGAAGTGCAATTCATTCGCGCCGAAGTCACGAACATCGACACCGCAGCAAAGATGATCACACTCAGCAACGGTAAGACACTTTCGTATGACGATCTCATCCTTGCGGTCGGTTCCGAAGGCACCACCTTTGGAATTCCCGGTGTCGCGGAACACACCCTGCAAATGAAATCGGTCGTGGATGCACGGGCCATCCGCACATCGCTGCTACGAAACTACGAGAGTGTCGAAGACGGGATTCTTCCCATCGAGAGTTTGAACGTAGTGATCGTTGGTGGCGGACCAACCGGCGTGGAACTCGCGGGAGCCGTGCGCGAGTTGCAAGGCGAAATCAAACGCGAATTCGAACACCTTGCGCCAAAAGCCACGGTGACTTTGCTCGAAGCCGGTCCACGTTTGCTGCCGAGTTTTCAACCCAGCTCCAGCGAACACGCACGCAAGGTGCTCACCAAGATGGGTGTCAACGTTCGTCTCGACGCCGCCGTGGTGGAGGCAACACCCACATCCTTGAAACTCAAGGACGGCACCGAACTCGTCGCTGGCACGCGCATCTGGGCAGCTGGCGTCGTCGCCCCTCCACGTTGGAAGGTACTCGGCGACACGGAACGAGGAAACCGAATCAAGGTGAATTCACATCTGCAGCTCAACGACTCCACCTGGGTGGTGGGCGATGTCGCGAGTTTCGCTGGCACCGACGGCAGACCTCTTCCGATGATTGCGCCAGTGGCAATTCAGCAAGGTCGACACGTTGCACGACAGCTATTGCGACGCGAACGTGGCGAAGGTTTCGAAGAGTTCACGTACCGCGACAAGGGTCAGATGGCCACCATCGGTCGACGCAAAGCTGTGGTGGAGGTTCGCCCGTGGCTGCGCTTCAGCGGAACTCTTGCCTGGCTCACCTGGCTGGCACTGCACCTTGCCTATCTGTCGGGTGGACGAAATCGCACGAGCATCTTTGCCGACTGGGTATGGAACTATCTCGTATGGACACCGCGCCGCACGATCGTCGACTGAGTTTCTCGTGAGTTCATCCACCACTCAAAGCGCAACCGAGAACAACACACCCGTCGCACTGGTTACTGGAGGTGCCGGAGGCATCGGCGATGCCACGCTGCAACGATTCATCGACGGCGGCTGGCGAACGGCCAGTGTCGACCTGCAACACTCCCATCGAAGCGGAGTCGTCAATGCAACGTGCGACGTTCGACGGGTCAATCAATGTCGCGCGGCAGTGCAACAAGTGGTCGAAGCCTTCGGACGGCTCGATGCAGTCGTGAACGCCGCCGGAGTGTGGCATGAGGGAGATACCGCGGTAACCACAGAAGAGGACTTCGACCGCGTCATCGACGTGAACCTGAAGGGTACGTATTTCATCAGTGCGGCAGCGATTCCCCACCTGGAGAAGTCGCGCGGATGCATCATCAACTTGTCCAGCGATGCCGGGATCCAAGGCAACTCGGGTGCCGCCGCATACTGCGCATCGAAGGGTGGGGTGTCGCTCTTCACCAAAGCACTCGCACTGGAACTTGCTCCGCGCGGAGTCCGAGTGAATGCCGTGTGCCCAGGTGATGTCGACTCACCAATGCTGCGGGGTCAAGCACGCAACTACGGTGGTAACGAACAGGAGTATTACGACCGACTTCTGGCTGGTTATCCGCAACGAGAACAGGCTCGTTTCATCACACCGCA
>JBBANV010000102.1:0-1863 GCA_040401775.1 Ilumatobacteraceae bacterium | reverse complement strand
GCCAACCCACCGATGATGCCGTTCACCGACGAGTACACCCTGGTGGAGGTCGACGCCGACTACCTCAACAAAGCGGTGAAGCCGAAGCAGTTCATCCACATCGACCAGAGCGAATGCATCATGTGCGAAGGTTGCGTGGACATCTGTCCGTGGAAGTGCATTCACATGGTGAATCCATCTGCGGTGGTCGACTCGCAGGGCACCGAGCTTCCGGGTGCCGACCCGACCGATCACGTCGTGTTCGTCATCGACGACGATATTTGTACGCGCTGTGCGCTGTGCGTCGATCGTTGCCCAACGGGAGTCATCGTGCTGGGCAAAGTTGGGGTTGCCCCTGCAACCGGTGACCCACACGCACGTACCAACAACCACGGCTATGCCTACGGCATGAGGTTCTAAGGAGAAGATATGTCGAGCATCGTTGACGAAACACCACGACCAACGCTG
This sequence comes from Ilumatobacteraceae bacterium, assembly GCA_040401775.1. GTDB lineage: Bacteria > Actinomycetota > Acidimicrobiia > Acidimicrobiales > Ilumatobacteraceae > F1-60-MAGs027. Next base: position 1,416 of record JBBANV010000102.1, on the reverse strand, counting down.
AAGGAGCGTTTCGCGAAGATCGGCGAACAGGTACAGGGCAGTCAGGCCTGGAGTTCCATCTTCCGACCCGGCTCGATTTTCCGCAAGGGCTACACCGACTCCCCGCGCAACCGTTCCTACGTGGTGATGAACTCCGTGCTGTACCACCTCCACCCGGTGAAGGTGAAGCGTCACGCGGTGAAGGTGAGCTACACCTTGTGCCTCGGCGGATTGTCGTTCTTCTTGTTCATATTGCTCACGATTACCGGCATTTTCTTGATGTTCTTCTACCGACCGGCCGCAGCCAACGCGTGGGACGACATCCAGTCGCTGCACACATCGGTGACGTTCGGTCTGATGGTGCGCAACATGCATCGTTGGGGTGCGCACCTCATGGTGCTGTCGGTGTTCTTGCACATGGCGCGAGTGTTTTATCACGGTGCCTACAAGGCCCCACGTGAGTTCAACTGGGTAGTGGGTGTCATCCTGCTCACACTCACGTTGCTGTTGTCGTTCACCGGCTATCTCTTGCCATGGGATCAGTTGGCACTGTGGGCCGTCACCGTGGGAACCAACATGATGGGCTACTCACCGATCATCGGTTCCCAAGTGCGATTCGTGCTCCTTGGCGGAACGGAGATCGGCGCCGAAACGCTGCTGCGTTGGTACGTCTTGCACGTATTGTTGTTCCCGTTCGTGACCGTGATCTTCTTGGCCATCCACTTCTGGCGCGTCCGCAAGGACGGCGGGATTTCAGGACCGCTGTGATGCAAAGGCAGGTGCAACGATGACGGAAATTCCAGAACACCTTCTGAAGCGCGCCAAGGCGGCGCGAGAGAAGTCGGCAGATGCCACGGCTGGCGACGGGTCGTCGGCAGGCGAGGGCGCTTCGCGAATTCCTGCGGAACTGCTCGAGCGCAGCAAAGCCGCCCGCGCTGGTGGCGGTGTCGCCGTGAAGGAAGCTCCTGCATCACCAGTCGTTGCAGCCCCAGTCGGTGGCGGCGTGCCGGTCGGTGCGGGTCCGGGCGGACACACTCAGCGACTGCTCACCGTGGTGAAGTCGGGTTCGATTCAAGACGTGAAGGCAGTACCGGTGGACAAGGTGCATGTGTGGCCACACCTGCTCTCCATCGAGTTCGTCGCGGCATTGGCGTGCACGGCGTTCACGTTCATGTTCTCGTGGTTCGTGAATGCGCCGCTTCTGCAGGCTGCGAACTTCAACCAAACCCCGAACCCCTCCAAAGCTCCGTGGTACTTCATGGGTCTGCAAGAACTGCTCACGATGTTCCACCCGATGATTGCCGGTGTCACCATTCCAGGTATGGGCATCATCCTGTTGATTTTCGCCCCGTATCTCGACCGTAACGCGTCGAACAAGCCGGAAGATCGCAAGTTCATCACCAGCCTGATGACCGTGCACATGATGTTCTGGGCCGT
>JBBANV010000101.1:0-1953 GCA_040401775.1 Ilumatobacteraceae bacterium | reverse complement strand
TGGCCCCTGGTTGGATTGCCACGGGTTCACAAACCGCTACCGAGGCAGCGGCTGGAGCAGTGTCGCCCCTTGGGCGCAGTGGAACTCCAGATGAGGTTGCTGCGGTGATCGAGTTTCTTTGCAGCCCCGATGCGTCGTACGTGACGGGGCAGATGTTCGTGGTGGACGGAGGAGACGCGCTTCCCGAAGATCGCAACTGGAGGCCGTAGGTGTCCGATCGTGACGCCACGTTGGCTTGGCTTGCAACGGATGATGCAGTAGTTGCTGCACGTCGACTGGTTCGTCGTTACTCACTGCGAATCGAACCTGAGGACCTCGTGTCGCAGACTCGCATCACGCTGCTGGAGCGCATGTCCCGTCGCACCGCGCCACTCGTTGGTGATGATGTGCAAAAGGCAGCAATTCGGTTCGCGGCACGATGCATGGGCAATGTTGCAATTGACAACGCACGAAAGATGGTGCGTGATCAGCAACAACAGGTAGAACTCGCCAATCTGTTGCCGCAACGAGCATCAACCGAAGATCATGTGGAAGCGGCGGTGTTCATTGAACAGCTGACGTCGCGGGTGAATGAACTCGTGCGTGAGGGCTCCACATGCCCGGGTTGCCAGCAAGAGGTGGTGTTTGCCGCTGCCACGGAGGTTTTGCAATTGGTACTCATTGAGGGTGCATCCGGTGACGACGCCACACGGGACAACGCCTGGTTCGACGACGCCATCGAGTCGGTGATCGATCGTACGAGCCCGGGCTCGAGCCAGTTGGCTGCGGCACGTCGCAAACGTCGCGTGCGATGCAAGCACTGTGTGATGGAACTTCTCGGGAGTGCTCTGCGACGGATGGGGTATCGACGTGGCTGACGCACTGCTCAGATTCGACCGCACGGCTGGCCGCTGGGAGTATTCCATCGGTGATATCACCACGTGGGTGAACACCGAGAGCCCAACCGCATTGCTACAGATCGCGCGCAACGCCACGGGTCGCTCCGTCGGTTTCACGTTCGATGTAGACGTAAGTGATCCGTCGTACGCGGAGTCGATCAACGTCATTCGCCGAGACTTCGGCGACGATATTGCGCAGCGCGTGAGCAGTGAACCCATCGACGATGTGGAGCTCCTCATTGCAACGTCGTCGAGCCTGGCTGAAACGGCGGATGACGGCGTCGGCGTCATGCGCCTGGATGCGCGTCTGCAGCGTGCGTCGAGTGACGTGGTCATCACCGACGACAGTGCGGCGGGCATCGTTACCGTCACCATGACCGTGCCATGGTGGGCACGATTCACCAAGCCGTGGGTTGCCGTGCGCCGGCGCGGCAAGCGCGACATTCTGCTGACGGGACCGATGCGTGTTCGTGGCCGCACCGCCAAGGCAACTCTGCGATACGGCTTGCCGTACAGCGGATCAACGTTGACCGCCGATGTGGTGAAGGGCCCACAGCGCAACGTTCTCAGGCTCTGGCTCACGGCGCTCGTTGCCGCGTCGATTCTTGCTGTCGGGGTATGGCTCGGTGGATGGACCTATGGTGATCAGGATCAACTCACGGTGCCGTCGAGACCGATTCCTGTGGTTTCTCCGGGACAATGGATCTTTGAACAGGTGGAGTTCTCGGGATCCGCTCAGTGTTTGCGTCCTGGTGACCGCTTCGAAGTCCTTGGGAGAGCGTTTGACCCTGAGTCGGGCGGACCATTGCTCTATCTCGCTATTTGGGATGAGTTCAAGAAAGCGATTCCCACAGACCAGTTGGTTCCCGTTCCTTCACGGGTGGATTCCTCGACTCGCATCACCGCCAAGGTCCCCGATCTTTCCGCTTTTCCAGTGGCGCCGCGGGGCGGCGAATTGGTCACAGTGGTTCTGCTGTCTGATCCGTCAGCTCCGCTGGCATTCGGCAACACCGTGGTGGCCTGGTGCAGCTAGACCGCTAGAAGCGGCCCCCGCAAGCCATCTGAATCTCAGGTT
>JBBANV010000100.1:0-1995 GCA_040401775.1 Ilumatobacteraceae bacterium | reverse complement strand
AGTTGCAGTGCACTTGCCACGGCTTGAATCTCCAGACGAAGCCCGCTCTCCATGGCTTGAATCTCCTGTCGGAGTCCGCTGTCGATAGCCCGGATCTCCAGGCGTAGCGCCTCGTCACCTGCCTTCATCTCTTCGCGAGAGGATCCGAGCTGGGCGAAAAGCTCCTCGCGGAGCGCGCCAAACCCGGCCACCATCGTGGTCCGGAGGTTGGCAATTTCATAACGGACGAAGGACTTCGTTGCGGGTGCGTCGAAGTCGTCGGAGTCGGTGACGGAGATGTCGGTAGTCATCAACCGCATCATCCCGTTGTTCTGTAGGTCTGTCAAGGATCTTCCTTTCTGCGCCGCCTGCGTTCCCCGACACCAGGGTCTGCTTCGCAAGCCATTCGCGAAAGTGTGTGCCCGAACAGGCCTCCGAGTGCAGAGAATCTTCGACATTGCAGAGCGTCTGCGGAGCGGCCCGAAATGGAGCCGTTGAGTTATGCGTTGAAAGCGTCGCCGTCGGGGTACGGGAACCACTCCGGGTCGGGCTGCGCAGTAGGCGCGATCATCACCATTTTGCTGCGACGGAATTGCTCGAGGCCTTCCGCACCGAGTTCGCGACCGGCACCGGTGAACTTGCGACCACCGAATGGGATGGCGTCATTGTCGTTGAGTGGTGTGTTCACCCACACGATGCCGCTTTCGACTTCGTTCACCGCGCGGAATGCCTCCGCCAAGTTCTCGGTGTAGATGTTGGCGCCAAGACCCAAGTCCGAGTCGTTGGCGAGAGCAATGGCTTCATCGAGATCACGCACACGACACACGGGCGCAAGCGGGCCGAAACACTCACCGTGCATGATGTCGAAATTCGCCTGCACCTCGAGCACCGTCGGTTCGTAGAACGCACCCGTAGTCATATGCGATGGGCGTCGACCACCCGTGCGAACGACCGCGCCCTGCTCCACCGCTCGTGCGACAATGCGCTCGACACGGTCGCGCTCGCGATGCGAAGCCATTGGTCCGATGTCCACCGCGTCGAGCCCGTTTCCGATGCGAAGCGCCTTTGCCTGCTCGGTGAGCGCCGAGACGAACTGGTCGTAGATGTCAGTGTGCACGTAGAAGCGTTCTGCCGACGTGCAGACCTGTCCGCAATTGAGGAAGGCCGCAAACGCTGCGCCACGTGCCACTGCATCAAGCGGCGCGGATGGCATCACGATGAACGGATCGTTTCCGGATGCTTCGATGAGTGCGGGCTTGAATCGCTCCGACGCGGCTCTCGCTACTGCTTGTGCCGCTGGAACGCTGCCAGTGAAAGCAACGCCGTGCGTGTGCTCGTGTGCCACGAGACGCTGCCCCACCTCGGCGCCACCCGTTATTACCTGAACAAGACCCGGCGGCAAGTGTTCGAACGCCTCCATGAGCGTGAGCAGCGTCAATGAGGTGAGCTCCGACGGCTTGACGATGATGGAGTTCCCGGCCGCAAGTGCCGCAGCCGCCTGCCAACCAAAGAGCAGCATCGGAAAGTTGAAGGGAACGATCGACACGATGGTGCCCAACGGTTCTTTCATCACCATGTGCAACTGCCCGGCAATTGCTGGCCCGGCTACGCGACCCTGCTCGTTTCGCGCAATTTCGGCGTAGTAGCGAAATGCCGACGCCGAAGCCCCACCTTCCCAGTTGCTTTCGCGGAAGGGTTTGCCCATCTCACGGGTGAGGCATTCCCCCGTTGTTCGCGTGATCGCCAACATGCGATCGGCAATCTGATGCATGGCGTTGGCGCGATCGAGTGCACTCATCGCCCACCACTCGCGTTGAGCACGATTGGCAACGGCAACGGCGGCATCAACTTCGGCTGCTGTCGCATGGGCGAACTCGCCGATGATTTCATCGGTGGCGGGATTTGACACTGCGGTTCGCTTGCCGGAGCTTGCTACGTACTCATTGGCGATCCACAGATGACCCGACCGTTCGCGGAGCGTGTGCTGCAACGGCGTCTGGCCAGCGGACATGACAA
>JBBANV010000099.1:0-2175 GCA_040401775.1 Ilumatobacteraceae bacterium | reverse complement strand
GCGCGCTTGGCTCCGTAACGGTTGATCCACACGGTTTTGAGGCCCACGGCCTGGGCGGGCACGTGATCGTGGAAGAGGCTCTGGGCAACATGCAGGTGTTGATCGGGCGAGATACCCATGTCGTGAACGTGCTGCTGTAGCACGTGGAAGTTGTGCAGGTCCGGCTTGTACGAGCCGATGTCTTGTGCGGTGAGTATCGCGTCGAATGTGACGCCGAGTTTGGCGTTTGATCCCGCGAAACTCTCATTGTCCACGTTGGAGAGAATCACCAGCTTGCATTGGCGTTGAAGGTCGAGCAATGCCTCGTGGCTATCGGCGAATGCCGGCCAGTCGGGTACCGACGAAGCGAATGCTCGTGCGTCGAGTTCGCATTGATCCGCACCGTCCAATGGATTCGGTAGACCCATGCTCGTTGCCATGCGTCGCCAGGTTTCCGCAAGTATCACCGGATACGTCCACGTGGGATTTGCGTCCTGTACGTGGGTTTCGTGTGATGCAAAAAGAGAAAGTATCTCGCCTTCGGTCGGTCGAATGCCGTGTGGTGCCGAAAGATGAGTGACAGTTTCTGTGATGCCGAACTCCCAGTCGATGAGTGTTCCGTAGCAGTCGAAACTGAGTAGCCGCGCGTCGGAGAGTTTCATGACTGGGTCCTTTAACGTTTGCACCGAGCGCAGAGACCGAGTGCATCCAGGCGGTGACCGGAAACCGTGAACTTTGCCGATCGTGCGGCTCGGGCCAATGCGGAGTCCAACGCATCCTCCGTTGCCGGAGTGATCACGAAGTCATCAATTGCCCCGCAACGAACGCAAATGAGGTGGTGATGGTGGCCGATGAATTCCTCGGTCAATTCGTATCGTGCGCGGTCGTCGTTACCCGAAACCTTGTGGATGATCTTCATTCCTTCCAAGTCGGCAAGGTTTCGATACATCGAGCTTTGGGTCAGTCGCGATCCTCGTTTCAACAACTCCGGCACCGTCGCTGGGCGTCCGAATTGCAGCAGGAGATCGACCAGTTGTCGTCGGCCAGCCGTATACACCAGACCGGACTTGCGAAGTCGTTGAGCAACTTGGTCGTGGACCGACTCGCTATGCGCCTGCACCGTGACGAGCGTACCTAAGTAGACGGCAAGCGCGCATCGTCCCCTAGGGTCGCTGAGATGAGTGGCACCTTGCGCGTGCTCGTCACCGGCGCGACTGGGTACGTGGGTGGTCGACTCGCACCATTGTTGGTGGACGAAGGCTTCAATGTGCGCGTGTTGGTGCGATCGGCTGCAAAAGTTGCGAATACACCGTGGTTCGGACAAGTCGAAGTCGTAGAGGGCGACGCGATGAGCGGTGCATCGCTGGATCAAGCGCTCGCCGGTGTGGACGTGGCGTTCTACTTGCTGCACTCCATCAGCACCGGAGCAAAGTTCGATGATCTCGAGTCGGCGATGGCTCGTACATTTGCCGAAGCTGCAGCTCGGGCTGCCGTGAAGCGCATCGTGTATCTGGGTGGCATCGCCAACGACGAAAATCTCAGCAAGCACCTGGAGTCGCGTCGCTCGGTGGGACGAGTGTTGGCGAGCACCGGAGTGGCGGTGATCGAACTGCGTGCAGGCATCATCATCGGCAGTGGCTCGGCTTCATTCGAAATGCTGCGGTACCTCACCGAGCATCTCCCTGCGATGGTGACTCCTCGGTGGGTGGACAATCCGACACAACCAATTGCCATCGTGAACATGCTCCACTTCTTGGTGGCTGCAGCCAGGGCGCCAGAGCATGTGCATGGTGTGTTCGACGTTGGTGGTGCGGAGACCCTGACGTACCGCAACATGATGGCGCGGTATGCCAAAGTGGCTGGTTTGCGACGTCGCATCATCGTTCGTGTGCCGTTGCTGACACCGCGCGTGTCGAGCATGTGGGTGGGTCTCGTCACCCCGGTGCCGGCATCGATTGCGCGACCACTCATCGACTCGCTCATCAACAAAGTGGTGGTTGACCCCGCAAAGTCGGTGCTCAACGTGCTTCCGCCGCCCCCGGGCGGACTTCTCACGTTCGATCAAGCGGTGAAGCGCGCAATCGAGCGCACCAATGCACCTACGAGGTGGACGGATGCGTCACGACCGTGGGTTGCATGGGACGTTGCCGTGACGGATCCAGCGTGGACGGGTGGAACGCTGTTCGTCGACGAACG
>JBBANV010000098.1:0-2242 GCA_040401775.1 Ilumatobacteraceae bacterium | reverse complement strand
GGACCGGATTCCGATACATGCCCCGACGGCACGAACCAGGTGGTTGCCTTGCGCTACGAGACTGCAGCGCGCTAGCGCTACACGATCACTACGACGTGAGGCCGTCGATCATTCGATTGGCAACACTGCGCACGAGAGCGCGTCGATCACTCACCTTGCCGATCTTGTGCTCGAGCGGACCATCAATGAGAAGCGTCGCGAGTCCGTGCGCTACCGACCACATTGCGGTTGCCTGCACACGGATTTCGTCGATCGATGCCGAAGAGCCGAGAATTTCGCCGACTGCAAAAAGCAAGGTGTCGAACGCTTCATCAGCAGCGCGTTGGGTTTCGGGTGACTCATCCATCTGACACAAGTCGGAGCGGAACATGACGCGAAAGTATCCCTTGTTCGTGAGTGCAAAGTCGACGTAGCGCTCACACATTCGAACGGCGAGATTGGTGTCTTCGTCGCGGCGAGCCGGCGAACTCATTACTTCCGTGAACTTCTGGAATCCTTCTCGTGCAATCTCCGTGAAGATGGCGCTTCGATCGCCGAAGTGGTGGTACGGCGCCTGATGACTCACGCCGGCATCGGCAGCAATCTGACGAAATGACAATCCGTCGGGGCCCGAATCGGCGATGTATTTCACTGCGGCCTTGATGACTCTGTCGCGAAGGGTTTGGGCCGTTGCTCTCGGTGCCATGACTTGACACTATCAAGTACGCCGGCTAGACAGTGTCTACATGACAACTGACATCGGTACCGCCCACCCCAACGCCAAGGTGCATGCGCGCCGCTGGTGGATTCTTGCGATCCTCAGCCTCTCTGTGTTCCTCGTTGTGGTGGACAACCTCATCATCAACGTGGCAATCCCCACGCTCGCGCGAGAACTCGAGGCCACTACTAGCGGCCTGCAGTGGATCGTTGACTCGTACGCGCTGGTGTTCGCCGGCTTGCTGCTGGCATGCGGTGGTCTCGGCGATCGCTTCGGCCGCAAACTCGTGATGCAGATCGGCATGGTGCTCTTCGGCATTTTTTCGGCGTGGGCGGCATTCACCGACACCACCGAGCAGCTCATCATCGGTCGAGGTCTGATGGGTATCGGCGCAGCACTCGTCTTCCCGAGCACTCTCGCGATTCTTATCGACGTGTTTCGCAACCCTGTCGAACGCGCAAAGGCCATCGGCGTATGGTCGGCGGTGTCAGGCGCAGCCGTGGCATTCGGCCCGGTGACCGGGGGTCTCTTGCTCGAGTATTTCTGGTGGGGCTCGGTGTTCCTCATCAACATTCCGATCGTCATCATCGCCCTGTTATTGCAGGGGGTATTCGTTCCGGAATCCAAGGACCCCAACGCCGTTCGACTCGACATCCCGGGCTTCCTCCTCTCCATCGCGTTCGTCTCGCTGCTCGTGTACACGATCATCGAAGGACCTCACCGTGGCTGGACGAGCACCGAGTCGATTGCTGGGTTCATCGGCACGGCACTGTTGATTGCCGCATTCGTCTGGAGAGAACGAAACACCGAGCACCCCCTGCTCGATGTTGGGGTGTTTCGTGACATGCGGGTAACCGCGGCAACGTCGGCTATCGCAATCGCCTTCTTTTCGTTGTTCGGGTTCACCTTCCTCGTCACGCAGTACTTCCAGTTCGTACGCGGCTACGACCCACTCGAGTCGGGTCTGCGCACGTTGCCATTCGCGGTCGGCGCCGGTATCACTGCACCGATTGCTGCGCGGCTCTCGTTGCGCTACGGACCGAAACGAATCGTGCCGATTGGTCTGTTGTTCATGGGCATTGCGCAGATTTGGGCAGGCACGTTCAAGATCGACTCGCTGTACTTCGGTCCGGTCGTTGCAAGCATGGTGCTGATGGCCTGCGGGCTCTCGCTCGTCACCAGCCCGGCATCGGAATCGGTGATGGGATCCCTCCCGCGCGATATGGCCGGTGTCGGATCAGCAATCAACGACACCAGTCGCGAAGTGGGTGGCACGCTCGGTGTTGCCATCATCGGCAGCATCTTTGCCACCACCTACGGCCCCAAGATCGTCGACCTGCTCTCCCCCTTCTCGCTGCCCGAAGCAGCAGTGTCGGCGGCCGAAGAGTCCGTTGGTGCTGCGTTTGCAGTGTCTGAGCAGGTCGGCGACCCAACTGTGTCGAGTGCGATTCGTGAGGCCGCTGGTCTTTCGTTCCTCGACGGGTTCCAAGTTGCTTGCACCACGGTGGGCATCGTGGCGATTCTCGGATCGCTACTCGCACTGCG
>JBBANV010000097.1:0-2257 GCA_040401775.1 Ilumatobacteraceae bacterium | reverse complement strand
GCAAGGGTGATGTTGCGTGTCACCGACATGTGCGGAAACAGGTTGAAACTCTGAAACACGATGCCCACGCGGCGTCGCACCGGGTTGGGGTCGCGGCCAATGGCAGAAATCTCGTCGCCATCCAGCAACACGACACCGTCGTCGATCTGTTCCAGCAGGTTGATGCAGCGCAAGATGGTGGTTTTGCCGCTGCCACTCGCACCGATGAGCGACACCACTTCACCCGTCGCAACGTCGAGCGATAAGTCGCGCAGCACCGTGTTGGTGCCGAACGATTTGGTGACGCCGCGCAGGCTGACCTTCGGCGTCATGCTGCCACCCGCGTTCCACTCGTGCGACGACGCTCACGGTGCCACAGGTAATCCGTCAAGCGGGTGAGCGGAATGGTCACCGACAAGAAGATGAGGGCGGCAACGACGAACGGAGTGAAATTGGCGAATTTCGCTTTGTCGATACCCGCTTGGCGCAGGATTTCAATCGGGCCGATGAGCGACACCAAGGCAACGTCCTTCTGCAGTGACACCATGTCGTTGAGCAGAGGCGGCACCACACGGCGGATGGCCTGCGGGAGCACCACATGCCGCATGGTTTGTGCACTCGACAAACCGAGTGATCGCGCGGCGGCACGCTGGCTTTCGTGCACGCTGTCGATGCCGGCTCGGAACACCTCTGCCACGTAGCCCGAATACGTCATGCCGAGCGCGACCGAGCCCCACAACAATGGCGAGTTGAACGGCCGCTCGAGCCCTAAACCCGGCACGCCGAAACCGACGAGATAGATCCAGAGAATCACCGGTACACCGCGCATCACGTCGGTGTATGCAGCGGCAAGCATGCGCACCGGAAACAAAGCGGGTGAGCGCGAGTTGCGTGCGAGAGCGATCAGCAGTGCTGCGATGAAGATCGCCGGTGTGGTCCAGAGGAAGATCTTCACGTCGAGCCAGAAGGCATCGATCAAGCGGGGGAACGAGTCGCGCATCTGGTCGACGTCGAAGAACGACTTCTTGACTCGGTCCCAACGCGGCATGCGGGGGATGAAAACAACCACGGCGACCAGCACCACGAAGGTGCTGGCCGCCGCGATGAACGAACTACGACGCCGTTGCCGGCGTTCGTGCTCCTGACGCGTGGTCAGTCGAGGCTGATGACCGGAGCGCCGGTGTAAGTGGAGAGCCACGTCTCCTCGATGCTGGCCAGTTCGGAGGTGAGGTTGCGCATGCGATCAAGCGCAATGTTCACGCACTCCACCAGCGGATTGTTGAGGTCGAACAGCAAGCCGAAGTCGTCACCAGGAGCGGCATCGCTCGGTGGGAACTGTCCGACCACTTTCGAACCCTCGATTTCCACTGCGCTGATGTACAGAGCGGTGGGCAAGTCGACCACGATGGCATCGATCTGCTTGGCTTCGAGCGCTGCCTTGGCGGCGGCGTTGTCGTCGTAAGCAAATGGCTCGGCGTCCGGCTGGATCACGCTGGTGATGAACTCAAGGCTGGTGGTGCCGGCTTGTGCGCCGAACTTCAGGCCCTTCAGTTCGCTCACCGAGGTGGCGTTGGCAACCGGCGAGTCGGCGAAAGCGACGAGTGCCTGGTTGGTGGAGTAGTACGGATCGCTGAACGACACCGTTGCCTTGCGCTCCTCGGTAATGGAGTACTGCTGCAAGTTGAAGTCGAAGTTCTTTGCACCTGGCTGAATGGCTTCATCGAAACCAGTGCGGACCCACACGACGTTTTCATCGCTGAAGCCCAGCTCGGCTGCCACGGCATACGCCACGGCTGCCTCGAAGCCTTCCTTGCTCTCCGGTGCATCGCCGACCACCCATGGCTCGTAGGCCGGGTTGCCGGTGGCAATGGTGAGCTTGCCTTCGGTCAGTGTCTTTCCAGCGGTGCAGTCGTTGCCGGTGGTGAGGAATGCACTGTCGGATGCTTCCAACTCGATGCCTTCGTCTTCGCTGGTTTCTTCCGTGGCTTCGTCACTTCCGCCGCAGGCTGCAAGACCAATGATGGCCGCTGTGCCGAGAGCGATGAGACGAACGCGAATGGAGCGTTGCTTCATTTCGGGGGTCCTTTCGGTGGGTGGATTGAAGTCGCGCACGTGGCGACGACTGCCTCAGGCTAACTGAAATACCGCGCATTCACGACTGCACGGGTCAACAATTCGTAAAGTTGTCCAGCGAGAGTCTGCAAAGTCGGTCGGCGTAAGTTGGCGTGGTGTCAACGAACGATGTGCCAACCGATGATGTGCCAGCGAGTGGCGACTC
>JBBANV010000096.1:0-2338 GCA_040401775.1 Ilumatobacteraceae bacterium | reverse complement strand
GAAGACACCATGGACGGCATCCTCAACTGGTATCGCGAAGAGGGAATCATCTTCAAGGGTGGCTCGGGTTCGGGCATCAACCTTTCTGCAATTCGCAGCAGCGCCGAAATGTTGAAGGGCGGTGGAACCGCATCGGGCCCCGTGTCCTTCATGCGTGGTGCCGACGCGTCGGCAGGAACCATCAAGTCGGGCGGCAAGACTCGCCGCGCAGCCAAGATGGTGATCCTCAACGTGGACCACCCCGATGTCGAGGAGTTCATCTGGTGCAAGTCGCGCGAAGAGAAGAAGGCTCGCGCACTGTCGGCCGCCGGCTTCGACATGGACCTCGACGGTGCCGACTCGTTCTCCGTGCAGTATCAGAACGCGAACAACTCCGTGCGCGTCACCGACGACTTCATGCAAGCCGTCAAAGAAGATCGCGACTGGGATCTGAAGGCCGTCAAGGACGGTCGCACCGTTCGCACCGTGAAGGCACGCGATCTGTGGCGTCAAATCGCCACCGCGTCATGGGAGTGCGCCGACCCCGGTCTGCAGTTCGACACCACCATCAACAAGTGGCACACCGCGCATGCTGCGGGCCGTATCAACGGTTCCAATCCGTGCAGCGAATACATGCACATCGACAACTCGGCGTGCAACCTCTCTTCGATCAACCTGCTCAAGTACCTGCGTGACGACGACACGTTCGACGTCGACGCGTACCGTCACACCATCGAAGTGATGTTCACTGCGCAGGAAATCCTGGTCGGCAACGCCGACTACCCAACCGAGAAGATCGCGGAGAACAGCCGTCTCTTCCGTCAGTTGGGCTTGGGCTACGCCAACATCGGTGCGTTGTTGATGGCACTCGGCATGCCGTACGACTCGACTGGTGGCCGCGCGTGGGCAGCAGCGCTCACCTCGATGATGACCGGTCATGCGTACGCCACGAGCGCACGCATCGCCAGCCGCATGGGACCGTTCGCCGGCTTCACCGCCAACGAGCGCTACATGCTCAACGTCTTGCGCATGCACCGCGACGCGGACAAGGAAATCGACAACACCGACGTGGTGCAGCCCGACCTGGTCGAAGCAGCAACTGCATCGTGGGCAGCTGCTGTACGCGATGGCGAGGAGTACGGCGTGCGCAACAGCCAAGCCACCGTGCTCGCGCCAACCGGCACCATCGGTCTCATGATGGACTGCGATACGACCGGCATCGAACCCGACCTCGGTCTCGTGAAGTTCAAGAAGCTGGTCGGCGGCGGAAACATGACCATCGTCAACCAGACCGTGCCGCGTGCGCTGAAGAAACTCGGCTACGAAAAGCCGGTTGCCGATCGCATCGTTGCCTACATCGACACCAACAAGACCATCGTCGGTTCACCCGACTTGCGTCCGGAACACCTTGCGGCGTTCGCCTGCTCGATGGGTGACAACGTCATCCATTACGAAGGCCACGTGCGCATGATGGGTGCGGTGCAGCCGTTCCTCTCGGGTGCGATTTCCAAGACGGTCAACATGCCAGAGGAAGCCACGATCGAAGAGATCGAAAAGATCCACATGTTGTCGTGGGAACTCGGCTTGAAGGCCGTGGCGATCTATCGCGACAACTGCAAGGTGGGCCAGCCACTCTCGACGATGAAGAAGGATGACGACAAAGCCGATAACGCCGCCACGGCAACCGCCGAGCGCGTCATCGAGCGTGTGGTCAGCCAGCCGGTTCGCCAGAAGCTGCCACGTTCACGTCGTGGTCGCACGTTCGAGTTCCGCGTTGCCGATTGCAAAGGCTTCGCCAACGTGGGCGAGTACGAAGATGGTCGCCCAGGCGAAATCTTCCTCACGGTGTCCAAACAGGGTTCCACCCTGGCCGGCATCATGGACTCGTTCGCCAAGAGCGTGTCGTACGGCTTGCAGTACGGCGTGCCGTTGCATGCATTCGTCGAAGCGTTCATCAATACGCGCTTCGAGCCAGCCGGCATGACCGACGATCCAGACATTCGCATGGCGTCGTCGATCATCGACTACCTGTTCCGTCGCTTGGCCGTGGAGTACATGACCCCAGCGGAGCGTGCCGAACTCGGCATCTTCACTCGTGAAGAGCGCATGCAGCCAACGCTGCCCGGCGTGGAAGAGACTGCAGTCGACACCGCACAAGGTGTGGATGTCATTGCCGACCCGAAGACCATTCCATCGGCGGGTGAACTTGCAGCCAGCATGGCCGCAGGTGTCCTCAGCCATGGTGAGTCCAAGTCGGCTCGCACGGGCGCAATCTGCTCGGCCTGCGGTTCGTCCAACATGCGTCGCGCTGGTGCGTGCCACGTGTGCGGCGACTGCGGTTCCACCAGCGGCTGCTCCT
>JBBANV010000095.1:0-2359 GCA_040401775.1 Ilumatobacteraceae bacterium | reverse complement strand
CACCGTGGTAGCGAGAGACACCGCTGGGGCTACGAGGCCGACAATGACGAGGCCCAGACCGAGCAGATACATCTCCACATAGTGTTCGGCTCCGCCACCCGGACCACCGTTACCGAGATACGAGACGAACACAACGACACTGCCGCCCAGCCACGACCACCAGCCGAACGCTGCGAGGCGTGGCAACGACAGATTGGAGGCATGGAGTTGTGATGGCACGCTCCAGATCGCAACACCGAGCATCAGTGGTGCCGCCACCCCGAATACCATCGCAAACTGGTGCATCGAGAACAACTGAGTGTGCGCACCGGCATCGACCAATGCAGCTGCAGAGTCGAATCGCTCGATCCCGAGCACCGCGCCTAGCACCGTGGCGATGGCAAGCCACAACGCCGCACCACCCACGAGCGACAGACCGATTCGGACGTGGTCAGCCAGGGTCAACCAGCGAGCTATGGCGCCAAGCGAGCCTGATGAACCCGGGGTCGAGCCCGTCACGGATTGCGCTGGTGTAGCCGTCATCACCACGGGTCAAGGCTACTCAGTTTGCGAGTTTGGACGGATATCTCGCCGCTCTCGCCCCCGGCTGGTCGGGCTGACAATCCGCAATGCGAGTGCGAACTAGCGCACGAGCACGTCGACCATCGCTGCAAGGAACAACAGCGTGAGATAGGTGATCGAGAACGTGAACACCCGCATGGCTTGTGACATGGTGGGAGTCTTTCCAAGCCTGAAGGTCATCACCATGAACGTCACGCCCAACACCAGTGATGCCACGGAGTAAATCACACCCATGTTGTTCACGGGGATGAGCAGCAACGAAGCAAGGGCTACCGCCACCGTGTACCACCCCATCGTGCGCACCGTTCGGGCAGTCGTCTCCACGACGGGAAGCATGGGAACGGACGCGGCCTTGTATTCGTCTGCGTATCGAATCGCCAACGCCCAAAAGTGTGGTGGAGTCCACAGGAAGATCACCAAGAAGAGCACCACCGCCGACCACGACACCGTGTCGGCAACCGCAGCCCAACCCACCAGCACGGGTGCTGCCCCAGCAGCACCACCGATGACGATGTTCTGCCGCGACGTTCGCTTCAACCACAACGAGTAGATGAATACGTAGAACAAGGTTGCAGAAACTGCAAGAACACCTGCGAGAACGTTGGACGACACCGCCAACACCGCGAATGCCACCACCTCGAGCACGACTGCGAATACCAGTGCGTTTCGCGGTGAGATGCGTCCCGTCACCAACGGTCTGTTCTGGGTACGAACCATCAGTTGATCGATGTCTCGATCGATGTACATGTTGATGGCATTCGCACCGCCAGCAGCCAACGAACCCCCGATCACCGTCCACACCACGAGCCAGGTATTCGGCCACCCATCTTGAGCCAACACCATGGCGGGGACCGTGGTAATCAACAGCAACTCGATGATTCGCGGTTTTGTGAGTGCGATGTACGCACCAAACTTCGTGCGCGCCGGCCTCAAGCCGACGTGGGAGAACGCTTTGCTCAATCGCGACGGAACGAACGGCCGATCCAACACCACGCGCACGAAGGCTACGAGCCAGTCACCCCTGCACTGCTCCTCGGCACAATGGATGCATGTCAACGGTGACCGATGTCAAGCCCGACAGCACGGTGGACCTCGACCGACCGTGGGTGGTCATCGTCTGGAACGATCCGATCAATCTCATGGCCTACGTAACTTGGGTCTTTCAGAAACTTTTCGGCTACAGCCTGGAAAAGGCGACCGAACTGATGATGGATGTGCACGAAAAAGGTCGTGCAGTGGTGACGAGCGGAACCCGCGAACGAGCCGAAGTGGACGTGCAGCGACTCCACGAACACGGGCTATGGGCCACCATGCAACGAGACGATGCATGACCTTCGAGCCAACCGATGCTGGTCTTCGCCTGACCATCGACGATCACTCCCGTGGAGTCGTCATCCATCTTCTCGGTGAACTGCGAGGAGAACTGGTGCAGGCCAAGTCATCGAGTGTCAGCGAACTTGCTCCGCATATGAAGAGGTTGTTCCCCGCCGCGTACCACAACGATGAACAACGCAACGAGGAATATCGACGACTTACTCACGCGGACCTCGCCGACTCCCACGTGTCGGCCGTTGACGATGCAATAGCACTGCTGGCTCCGCAGCGAGTATTCACCACAGGTGACCTCGAGCGATTCGTGCGTGCCATCAATGCGATGCGGCTGGTACTGGGAACCCTGCTGGATGTGAGCGAAGACGAACCAGATGAGGTGAGCGAGGACGACCCGACTGCCCTACAGCGCGAGGTGTATGACTACCTCGGCTGGCTGCTTCATTCCACGCTCCAACACCTCCACTGA
>JBBANV010000094.1:0-2364 GCA_040401775.1 Ilumatobacteraceae bacterium | reverse complement strand
CTTGGTGATGGTGCTTTCTGCCATGATCATTGATGTATCACTCCTCCGTGGTTTGTCAAGTGGCCGGTAGGCGACGGATACTCTTTGATGAACTGTGTGCCGGTAGCTGCCAAATTGGGCGAAGAATTTGTTGGTCGTGAGCGCGCTCTATACAGACGACTACGGTGGCGTACGGCATGGGAGGGGAATAATGAGTAGAGGCGAAGTCATTTCCCTCCCGGTAGACGAGACAACTGCCGCCCGCCGGTTCCTTACGCACGTGCAGCGTCACGTGTCGTCGTCAGTGAGCGATTATCGCAGCCTCCACGCCTGGAGTGTGAGCGACCCAGCGTCCTTCTGGAACCAAATCTCCCTATGGTTCGATGTGAAGTGGCACGACACACCGACCAAGGTGATGGACCGTGATCCGTCAATGGTCGGAACACGATGGTGGCCCGGCGGCACGTTGAACTTTGCCGAACAAGTGGTTCGCATGGCTACTGGCCACAAGGACGAGGTGGCGGTAGTTGGGTATTCCGACTCTCGGGCGCGAGTCGAACTCACGTGGGGAGAGCTACTGAATCTGATAACGCATTATCAGTTGGTGCTGAGAGCAGCAGGCGTTCACACGGGTGACCGGGTGGTTGCATTTCTTCCGAATATCCCCGAGACAGCCGCACTGTTCTTGGCTTGTGCTGCGAGCGGCGTGGCGTTCTCTTCCTGTCCGCCGGAGTTTGGTGAAGATGCCGTCATCAGTCGCTTCGGACAAATCGAGCCCTCGATGCTGTTCTACGTTGACCGGTATCGCTACGGCGGAAAGGAATACGACAAGTCGGAGGTAGTTGCGAGAATCCTGGCATCGATACCGTCGGTTCGCGCCACCCATCGCGTCGACTTGTTTTCCACTGACGAGCTTCACCGTGCGGCAGGTTGCGGTGAGTATTCGAACCTCAAGTCTGGAGATCAGGGGGTTGCTCTCATGCCCGTAGCAGCAGATCATCCGCTGTACATCTTGTATTCGTCCGGCACGACGGGTTTACCGAAGCCGATCATTCATGGTCACGCTGGAATCCTCCACGAGCACATGAAGATCATGTCGTTGCATCACGACCTGCGTCACGGCGAGCGATTCATGTGGTACTCCACCACGGGATGGGTGATGTGGAACTATCTCATCTCGAGCCTCCTCGTTGGCACCACGATCGTTCTCTACGACGGAGATCCTGCCTATCCGGACTTGTCACGATTGTGGTCGGTTGCCGCAGACGAAAAGCTGACCATGATTGGTCTTGGTGCAAACTTCATCAACAACTGCTTGAAGTCGGGTCTTTCACCACGGAAACAGTTCGATCTTGCGTCTCTCCGAATCGTCGGATCAACAGGGTCGCCGCTGGCCGCCGAGGGTTATCGCTGGGTGATGGAACAGGTGAGTGAACGAGTCGCCGTGCACAGCATCTGTGGTGGCACCGATGTTGGGAGTGCATTTCTCGGGATGTCTCCGCTGCTACCGGTACGAGCAGGTGAGATGTCGTGTGCACTTCTCGGTGCTGATGTTCAGGCCCTTCGGCCTGATGGGTCGAGGTGTATGCCGGGCGAAACAGGCGAACTCGTCATCTCGACCCCGATGCCATCGATGCCCGTTGGTCTCTGGAATGATCCCGATGGACGGCGGCTACGGGCGACATATTTCGAGGACTTTCCCGGCAAGTGGCGACACGGCGACTGGATCACCTTTTTTGATGACGGCATGGCCGTGGTGAGTGGGCGCTCCGATGCCACGCTGAACCGTGGCGGGGTACGTATCGGGACGGCTGAGTTCTACAGCGTGACGGAGTCACTGCCCTTCGTAGTGGACAGCCTGGTGATTCACCTCGCATCGCCAGGCGAGGAGCTCGGAAAACTCCTGCTCTTTGTGCAGGCAGAAGGAAATCAACTCACCAGCGAACAACGGAACCTGATCGTCGTGGAACTACGGACGCGACTATCGCCTCGTCACGTACCCGACGACATCATTGTGGTTCCCATGATTCCGCGAACACTCTCAGGCAAGAAACTCGAGATCCCCGTAAAAAAGATATTGCTGGGCGCTACACCAGCTGACGTGTGTTCACTCGACTCGCTCGTGAATCCGGAGTCGCTCGATGCCTTCGTGAGTGTGCGCGATTCTCTCGATGTGAACTAGGTGGAGACGGTCGGACGACCGTTGCACCGTTACGAGTTCGAGTCGGGGATCCAGTTGCCGTGGAAGCCGTTGGGTACACGGACCGGGAGGTGCACGACTGCTACTGGGTCGTCGGTGATGGCTTGCGCATGAAAGATGGTGAGGTCGGACGTATCGCTTTGTGTGTCGTGACGAAGCGCAATCACGTAACCGTCGTCTTCGGC
>JBBANV010000093.1:0-2377 GCA_040401775.1 Ilumatobacteraceae bacterium | reverse complement strand
GCACCTTCGATGATGGTCGTTTCGTCCTTGGTAACCACTACCTTCTTGGCGCGACCCAACAAATCAAGGGTGACGTTTTCCAACTTGAGTCCGACTTCTTCACTGATCACCTGACCACGAGTAAGAATCGCCATGTCTTGCAACATCGCTTTTCGGCGGTCGCCAAAACCCGGGGCTTTGATGGCCACGCTCTTGAAGGTGCCGCGAATCTTGTTGACCACCAGCGTTGCGAGCGCTTCACCTTCGACGTCTTCGGCGATGATGATGAGTTGCTTGCCGGCCTGCATCACCTTCTCGAGCACCGGCAACATGTCGCGAATTGCAGAAATCTTGGTGCCGAGGAACAAGATGTATGGATCCTCGACCACCGCCTCCATTCGGTCGGTGTCGGTCACGAAGTACGGCGAAATGTAGCCCTTGTCGAAGCGCATACCTTCGACGAGATCCATCTCGATCCCGAAGGTCTGACTTTCCTCCACGGTGATGACTCCGTCTTTGCCGACCTTGTCGATTGCTTCGGAAATCTTGGTGCCAATCTCCGTATCAGCAGCAGAGATTGCGGCTACTTGGGCGATCTGCGACTTGCTGTCGACTTCCTTGGCGAGTGACTTGATGCTGGCAACGGCTGCCTCGACCGCCTTTTCGATGCCACGCTTCAGGCTCATGGGGTTGGCACCAGCAGCAACGTTGCGTAAACCTTCGTGCACCATGGCCCACGCGAGTACGGTGGCGGTGGTGGTGCCGTCACCGGCGACGTCGTCGGTTTTCTTGGCAACTTCCTTCACCAGTTCGGCGCCGATGCGCTCGTAGGGGTCCTCGAGGTCGATTTCCTTGGCGATCGACACTCCGTCGTTGGTAATCGTGGGTGCGCCCCACTTCTTGTCCAGCACGACGTTGCGGCCCTTGGGTCCAAGCGTCACGCGAACGGCGTCCGCCAACTGGTTCATCCCCGCTTCGAGTCCACGGCGGGCTGCTTCATCAAACAGAATGATCTTGGGCATCAGCGTCTCCTAGAGAATGGGTGGGTAATGCTGTTGCCTTTGGGTCCCAAAGGCGTTAGCACTCTACCGACGAGACTGCTAACCAACTACACGATGGATCGGAGTACCACGTCGGTCCGAGTGTCGGTGGCGCCCTGCTTGGCAAGCCATTGCAGGAACTCATCCAAACCCTCGGTTCCCTGGCATGCCACCATGATCTTCACGTCAGGGACGCCGGTCACATGGGCCGCCCACACCACGTCACTGCGGCGCCGCAGGGCTTCATCAAACTTCGGAGTGGTGGTGATGCGAGCATCCACGATGGCGCTAAGGGAGCGGCCGAGCGTTCGCTGGTCCACCACGGTGGTGAAGCGGGTGATTACCCCGCGACGCATGAGTCGCCGGACGCGGTCGGCAGCAGCGTTAGCGGACATTTCCACGCGGTCACCCAGCATTTGCCATGGGATTCGGGCGTCCTGTTTAAGAATTGCGAGAATTTCTCGGTCGATTGCATCTATTTCTGCTGTTTCCGAAGTCATATTCGTATTGTACGGCGTTTTTCTGCGATTTTCGCAGTTGCCCACTGGCCATACTCGAAGCATGATTTCGCTCGTGCCAATGACCAATACGTCATCTACTGCAGTTGAACGTATTGGCGCCTCTCCGGTCACCTTGATTTCGAACTATTTCACCGGACACGTGCCTCCCACGCCATTGCTGGCCAACTCCGAAGCGGACTCATGCCCCAGCGCTACTCACGCATTACTCCACTTCGCCGACGACATCGGTCGAGCCGTGGGATACGACCGCGAACAGAACGGCGCACTGATTCAAGACATCTTTCCTGTACGCACACGTGAGCATCATCAGGTGTCGACATCGTCGAAGGTGATGCTCGGATCACACACGGAGACTGCATTTCACCCACACAAACCCCGCTATGTGGTGTTGCTGTGCTTGCGAGGCGATCCGCAAGCGGCAACCACCTATGCCGACGTCAACGACATCGTCACGCACTTGTCAGATGAGGCACGAGATGTGCTGCAGTCCAACGAGTTCGTCACCACAATCGACCCAAGCTTCATGACCAACGGTGAGCCCGATGCAACGATCCCCGTCACGCCACTCACAGCGACACGCGGTGGCTGGATTTTGGTGTATGACGAGTTGTTGATGTCCGGCACCACAACGCGTGCTTCTCGAGCACTCGCTGAGCTACACCATGCCGTAAAGAAATGCACCCAACACGTGGTGTTACGGCAGGGAGACTTGCTCATCATTGACAACGACCGTGCCGTCCATGGTCGCACTCCGTTTACGCCGCGCTACGACGGCACCGATCGTTGGCTGAAGCGATCACTCGTCGTTCGCTCGTTGCCCAAGGATGATGTTGTGGG
>JBBANV010000092.1:0-2486 GCA_040401775.1 Ilumatobacteraceae bacterium | reverse complement strand
AGCGGCAACACCTTGGGTGGTTGCGGTGTGGATCGCATGAATTCAGGCTATGGGAACGAGTGCACATGCCGATGTTGAGTTGCGGGCTGAACGGAAGTGAAATTTCTTGGCTCGGTTTGGCACGGCAGAAAGTTCGCCAACTACAACATTCCCCTACACACACATAGGTGGTGGGCGCAATGGGTGTTCATCATCGAACGAAAGCAAAGGAAGGCAGCCGTGGCGGAACGGATGTCAGACAAGGCGGTGCGGTCGCGCCTGCGCGACGCCCTCAACGACCCGGGCGACGATGACATCGTCGTACCGCGGACAAGGCGACGTGTTCCCGAGATGTTGCTCGGGCTGCTGTTGGTGGTTGGTGGTGCCTTGGGTGGTGTGGTGGTATTCCAACGAAGCAACGACCGCGTGGTCGTGGTGGGGAGCGCACGTGACTTGCCACGCGGCACCGTGCTGACGCGATCAGATGTGATTGCCGTTGAGGTTGGCGCACTTCCAGCAGGAGCGGCGACTCAGGCCGACAACGCCGGAGTGTTGCTGGGTCAGCGCCTCCTCGTTGACATACCAGCTGGTATTCCAATCTCTCCACAGGTGGTGACACCGGATGATCTGCTCGGACCAGCGGAGGCGCTCATTCCCGTGGAATTGGATCGTGGAGCCGTACCGAGCGGACTTGGTCGAGGTGATGTGGCCCGCATCGTGGTTTCGTTTCCGAATCAAGGGAGTGATGCACCACCACCGCAGGTATTGGGCGACGTCGTTGAAGTGTTCGACATCATTACGCCAGACGACTTTGGAGACTCGATCCAGGTCACGTTGCGCGCAAATGCCGATATTGCAATCGATCTTGCGAGGGCTGAGCGCGTGCAACTACTGAAAGTAACCAATCCATGAGCAACGTTGACACTGCCCTAGTCGGGTCGCTTGCGGATCATCTCGCCGATGTACTTGCCGAAGAACGCATACGTCATGACGGCACCGAGCAGACACCAACGCGTGAGGCCGAGCTCGATCTCGCCCGCGACCTGCTACGGGCAGAGATCTCACGTATTTCAGCAAAACGTCCAACCGACGCTTGGCCGCCACTCGATGAAGAGTCGTTGATCAACGAGGTGATTGCCCGTGTACTCGGATTGGGAGGCCTAGAAGCCCTGTTGGCCGACGACGAGGTGAGTGACATCCACATTCGTGGTTGCGATTCCGTTTGGGTCAAACTCCGTGACGGCCGACGCGAACGCCGTGCACCGATTGCCGACTCGGACGAGGAGTTGATCAGCCTCATTCGGCGTGCTGCCACTCGTTTCGGCCGGACCGAGAAACGCTTCGATGCAGGAACCCCCGAGCTCAACATGCAGCTGCCGGATGGATCGCGGTTGTTTGCGGTAATGGAGGTCTCGACTCGACCAAGCCTGATCGTTCGTCGACATCGTTTCGAGTTGTCGTCACTCGACGAGCTGCGTCTATGTGATGTGTTCGATGACCGTGTGCAGTCGTTGCTCGTGGCGATGGTTCGGGCACGACGCAATGTGGTGATTGCTGGAGGCACTGGTTCGGGCAAAACCACGTTGTTGCGGGCACTCATCAACGAGGTTCCATCTACCGAACGCATCGTGACCATTGAAGACGCCTACGAACTTGGCCTGGAGCACTTTGCACAACAGCACCCCGACTATGACGCCCTGCAAAGCCGTAGTGCCAACATCGAGGGCCAAGGAGAGGTAACCCTGGCCGACCTCACTCGGATGGCGCTGCGGATGGACCCGGATCGGGTGATCGTCGGTGAGGTGCGAGGTGCCGAGGCGTTTCCGATGCTGATGGCGATGAGCCAAGGGAACAACGGATCCATGTGCACGATGCACGCTGACGGTACCCGTTCTGTGTTTCCAAAACTCGCGGCGTACGTGGCAATGGCGTCCACCGGACTGCCGGTGGAAACCGTGAACACGTTGGTCTCGAGTGCATTGCACTTCGTGATCTTCATCGAGAACGTCGATGGCCACCGCCGAATCGCCTCCATACGAGAGGTGGTCGACACCGATGGAAACAACATCGTTTCGAACGAGATTGTCACCCGTAACTCGCGCGGTAAAACACAGTGGCCGTATCCCTTGCGATCCGCCACGCGTGAACTGCTGGAACACCAAGGTTTCACTGCTCCATCGTTGGTGGGAACGCCTCGATGAATGCGTCGACTGCTGCCATACTCGCGGGATCTGTCATTGGCCTTGGAGTGTTCGTACTCGTAGCTGCGTGGCGTGGCACATTGCGACTCACTCGCATCTCCAACGAATCCGGGCCTGGATCAATCCGCCACGTCGTGGTTGCAGGGGTGGTGTTGGTCGTTACCTGGGCGCTGACGGGCTGGACGTTTGCTGCCGCAACGATTGCCGCAGTAGCAACGATGGCGAGTGTTGCAGTGCACCGCCACGGAAAGCGTCGTGACGAGCGTGCCCTTGTCGATGCGATTGCGG
Source organism: Ilumatobacteraceae bacterium (assembly GCA_040401775.1). Lineage (GTDB taxonomy): Bacteria > Actinomycetota > Acidimicrobiia > Acidimicrobiales > Ilumatobacteraceae > F1-60-MAGs027. Next base: position 18 of record JBBANV010000092.1, on the reverse strand, counting down.
TCTGGACCGAGCAGCTAC
>JBBANV010000091.1:0-2523 GCA_040401775.1 Ilumatobacteraceae bacterium | reverse complement strand
ACGTTCGGATACAGCTTGCGCGACACGAAGTATTCGTCTTTCAGCGCAACTTCCTCGAGCTTCAGCGCGATGTCGAGGAGCGGGTTCTTGCCCGTCACTTCGAACACGTCGTAGGCGGCCTTCTTGATGATGGTGGCGCGTGGGTCGTAGTTCTTGTACACGCGGTGTCCGAAACCCATCAAGCGGCCTTTGCCGGCCTTTACGTCGGCGATGAATGCCGGCACGTTGTCGATGCTGCCGATGTCCTGCAACATTCGCACCACGGCTTCGTTGGCACCACCGTGTAGCGGGCCGTAGAGAGCCGATGCTGCTGCAGCCGCCGAGCTGTACGGGTCGGCATGCGATGAACCCACCACGCGCATGGTGGTGGTGCCGCAGTTCTGTTCGTGGTCGGCGTGCAGGATGAACAGCAGGTCCATCGCTTTGGCAAGCGTCGGGTTGATTCGGTAGTCGTCGCCGATGCGGAACATCATGTTGAGGAAGTTCGCCGAGTAGTCCAACGAGTTGTTCGGTGACACGAACGGTAAGCCCATACTGAAGCGGTAACACATGGCCGCGATGGTGGGCGACTTGGCGATCAAACGCAGCGTCTGCTTGTACAGCGAGCCATCGGCGTCGATGTCCTTGGCGTCGGTGTAGAAGGTGCCGAGCGCGGCGGTGGCCGACACGAACATGCCCATCGGGTGTGCATCGTGGTGGAATCCGTCGACGAATCGCTTGCGCATGTTCTCGTGAATCATGGTGTGGTGGGTGACGTCGTAGATCCACGTCTCAAGCTGCTTGGTGTTCGGCAGTTCGCCGTTGAGCAGCAGGTAGGCCACCTCGAGGAAGGTGGACTTCTCTGCCAATTGCTCGATGGGGTAGCCGCGGTAGCGAAGAATGCCTGCGTCGCCGTCCAAGTAGGTGATGGCCGACTTGCATGCCGCCGTCGACAGGAACGCCGGGTCGTACATGCGCAGTTTGGGGTCGAGTTGACGCAATGCCGATGAGGGGAAGGTGCTTCCCGTGATCGGCACGGTCACTTGTTTGCCCGTGCGGTCGTCAATGATCGTGATCGTTTCAGCCATCGTTAGGCCTTTCCGTCTCTCGTTATCGGGAGCTTCCTCTCCCAGCCGTTCACGCTACTTGCCGAACGCACCGGAGCGCCGAACACAGCGTTGCCGACGCCGTGGAGCGAGCCCCTTTTTACAGTGGGCCGTTGTCGTGTTTGCGACGAGGGAACTTTTCGCGCTTGCTCGACAGCATGTCGAGGGCGGCGAGCACTTCGAGTCGCGTTTCTTCGGGTGATATGACCGAGTCCACGTACCCGCGTTCGGCGGCTACGTACGGGTTGAGGAGACGTTCTTCGTAGTCCTTTTCGAATGCGGCGCGTTCTTCGGGGGTGGCTCGTCGTTGCAGGATTGCAGCGGCTTGCCCGGCACCCATCACGGCAAGTTCGGCGGTGGGCCATGCGATGCACACGTCGTTGCCCATGCGCTTGCTGTCCATCACGATGTAGGCACCGCCGTAGCTCTTGCGCAGGATCACGCATACGCGTGGCACGGTGGCTCGTCCGTAGGCGAACACCAGTTGTGCGCCGTGGCGAATCATGCCGCGCCATTCCAAGTCTTTGCCGGGGTAGAAGCCTGGCGTGTCCACGAGCGTGACGATCGACAAGTTGAATGCATCGCAGAACGCCACGAAGCGCGCGGCCTTTTGCGACGCCTGAATGTCGAGCGTGCCTGCCAGCGCGAGTGGTTGGTTCGCCACGATGCCCACTGCTCGTCCACCGATCGAGGCAAGTGTGGTTACCACGTTGTTGGCCCAACCAGCGCGAAGTTCCAGATGCACGCCGTCGTCCACGATGGATTCGATCACGTGTCGCACGTCGTAACTGCCGGTGGGTGATGCGGGGAGGATGGTGTTCAACTCCGGACAGCGGCGATCGGCAGGGTCGCCCGAGTCGATGATTGCTGGCAGGTCGTCCACGTGATCGGGGAGGTATCGCAACACTTCGTTGAGCAACTCTTCGGCGTGTGCCATGTCGTTGGCGACCAAATTGGCCACGCCGCTCTGACGTGAGTGAATGTCGGTACCGCCGAGTTCTTCGTTGCTCACGTCCACGCCGGTCATCTGCACCACCATGGTGGGGCCCGACACGAATGCGAATGATTCGGTGGTCATGATCACGAGGTCGCACAAACCAATGAGCAGTGCGGGCCCTGATACTGCGGGGCCATCCACGATGGCAATGGTGGGAACCACTCCCGAGCACTCGGTGATTACCCGCGCGGCCTCGCCCCACCCATGCAGCGCAGAAACACCTTCGCGCAGGTCGGCTCCCGACGATGCCAATGCCAGCACCAATGGCAAACGCTTGTCGCGTGCCATGGATGCCGCATTGCGCAGCACGCCCGAGGCGGCAGAGGACAGGGCGCCCTTGTGTACGTCGTCGTGCACTTCGGCCCACACCACGCGGCGACCGCTGGCCAATTGGCGTACTGCGGCGCTGGCAGCCCCCGGCACCTTGCGAGTGAGATGGAC
>JBBANV010000090.1:0-2967 GCA_040401775.1 Ilumatobacteraceae bacterium | reverse complement strand
GCTCACTCCCACTCGATGGTGCCGGGCGGCTTGGACGTGATGTCGTAGGCGACACGATTCACACCGTCAACTTCATTCACGATGCGCGACGACATGCTGGCCAACAGCTCATGCGGCAACCGCGCCCAGTCGGCGGTCATTGCATCGTCGCTGGTGACCGCGCGAATGATGATTGGTCGCGCATAGGTACGTTCGTCACCCATCACTCCCACCGAGCGAATGTCGGCGAGTACGGCAAATGCTTGCCAGATGTCGCGTTCAAGTCCTGCATGACGAATCTCCTCACGCACGATGGCATCAGCCTCCTGAAGGATGCGCACCTTCTCGCGAGTCACCTCGCCAATGATTCGCACGCCAAGTCCCGGGCCGGGGAAAGGCTGTCGCCATACGATCTCGTCGGGCAGCCCCAGCGTGGTACCGAGCGTTCGTACTTCGTCCTTGAACAAGTCGCGCAGCGGTTCGCACAGTGCAAGCGTCATGTCGTCGGGCAATCCACCGACGTTGTGATGACTCTTGATGGTTGCCGATCCCTCGCGACCACCGCTCTCGATCACATCTGGGTACAACGTTCCCTGCACAAGAAACTTGGCGTCCTTGATTCCGCCGGTGTACCGCTCGAAAATTCGTACGAACGTTTCGCCAATGATCTTCCGTTTCCGTTCGGGGTCGGTGACTCCCTGCAACTTGTCATAGAACTCGTCCCCGGCATCGACGTGCACCAACTCGATTCCGAGATTGCGCTTGAACGTTTCCACCACCTGGTCGCTTTCGTTCTTACGCATCAATCCGGTGTCTACATATACGCAGGTGAGATTCGCGCCGATCGCACGATGCACGAGTGCAGCAGCTACCGCTGAATCGACCCCTCCGGAAAGTCCGCAGATGGCCCGCTCGTCTCCCACGAGTTCTCGCACGGCTGCAACCTGGGTGTTGACGATCGACTCCATGGTCCAGTTGGGGGCGATGCCAGCAAGTTCGTGCAAGAAGCGCTGCAGTATCTGCTGACCGTGCTGGGTGTGCACCACCTCCGGATGAAACTGCACCGCCCAAATTCGCTTCGCTTCATTCTCGAATACCGCCATCGGTGCGTCGGGGGTGGATGCCGTCACTGCGAAACCTTGCGGCGCAACCGACACCGCGTCGAAATGACTCATCCACACGGAGAAGGTGGAACCAGCGTCACCCAGCAGCTTCGAGGAACCGCTGCGAGTCAGCGCGGCACGCCCGTATTCTCCCTTGTCGCCACGCGACACCACACCACCCAATTGCTGTGCAATGAGTTGACAGCCGTAACAGATTCCCAGAATCGGAATCCCAAGTTCGTAAATGCCGGGGTCCAACTTCGGAGCGCCTTCGATATGCACACTCTTGGGCCCACCCGAAAGGATGATCGCCGCGGGTTGACGCCGTCGCACCTCGTCGGCGGTGATTCGGTGAGAAACGATCTCCGAGAACACCTGCGCCTCACGCACGCGCCGGGCGATCAATTGTGCGTATTGCGCACCGAAGTCCACCACCAGCACCGTGGGGCGAGCAACGGAGTTCACTGTCACCACCGTAGTTGTGCAGGGCTGCGTCGGGCGACGCGCGGCTGACAGACTGAATACGTCATGCACATCATCGTGTCGTCCGAACGAATCACCGACACATCCGACTCTGCAACGACTCCCACTTCGGTGTACGTATACCCACTCGAGGGAGATGTGGATGAGTGCATCGGTCTACTTCCCAAACCTGGGTGCGGGTACGAGCCCACTCAGGCAGGTGATCGTGGTGGCGCCTTGCAGTTCGCCATATTCGGACTGATCATCGTCGGCGTCGTGGTGATGTTCGGTGTGGTGTTTCGCAATGTGCTTCGGCGCGACAAGGAGCGAGCAAAGCGTGTCGAGTAGCGGCACGCAAGTGAACCATCGTGTGGTGGGCATTGCGTTGGCGGTGCTCTCGTGCACGTTGTACGGAATCAACCCTTTCTTCTCCGTCAACGCTTTCGACGATGGCGCCAACAGTCGCGGACTCATGGTTGCCCGCTTCCTCATCGCTGCGCCACTCCTGCTGGCATACCGGCTTCTCGCCGTTCGCGGCGCAAAGTGGCCGCAAGGGCGTGACTTGGTGGAGATTTTTCTCTTCGGCTATCTCGGCTTCACGTTCCAATCGTTCTTCTACTTCGGGGCAATCGAGCGAATGGACTCCGGACTCGTGTCGGTCATCTTCTATTGCTTCCCCATCATGGCCGTATTGGTCTCCTGGTGGTTGCTTCGCCATCGTCCGAGCAGAGTCATCGGATTCTGCCTCACCGCAACGGTCGCAGGCGTGGCGCTTACCGCCGGCGAAGTGACCGGTGCAGAAACCACGGGTGTGGCACTCACCTTGGCTGGCGCACTCACCTACACGTTCTATGTGGTGTTGTCGTCGCGAGTGATGCCGAAGTACGACGGGATCACTGGTCTCACGATCATCCTGTTCGGCGCGATGTTCGGCTGGCTCACGTTGTGGGCGATTCGACCCTTCAACATGCAGGTGCAATTTCCCGAATCGAGCCACGGCTGGATCAACGTGGCAATCGTTGCCACCGTCGGAACGATCCTCCCGATGGGGCTGTTCTTCGCGGCGATGAAACGAGTGGGTCCTGGACCAACGTCGGTCGCCTCGACGTTCGAACCAGTCGTCACCATCGCTGCAGGAATTGCGTTCCTCGACGAACGGCTCACCACCCGCAGCACCATCGGTGCGATTCTCGTGATCGGCGCCGTGGTGCTACTTACGGTAAGTGAGGCTCGACGCGACGTCGGTAGCCTGACCAATGCAACACCGGGAGGTGCTGCACACAACTGAAATGTTCTTGCAGGGTTGGGTGAAATTCCCTATCGGCGGTGAAAGCCCGCGACTCCCGAGCTTCACGGCTCGGGACTGATTCGGTGAAACTCCGAGGCCGACGGTCACAGTCCGGATGGAAGCAGGAAGAGATGA
>JBBANV010000089.1:1315-3009 GCA_040401775.1 Ilumatobacteraceae bacterium | reverse complement strand
CAGGTCGACTCGAGCGTGGTGTATCACCACCGTGTCACGGTGCCTGAACCGCTCAGTGGGTTGCCACGAGTAGGAGTGCGATTCGCACTACCTCGAACATTCACGCACATTCGCTGGTTCGGTCGCGGCCCTCACGAGAACTATCCCGATCGAAACGCTGGAGCGCTCCGAGATGTTTGGGCGCGCGAGCCCGACGAGCTGCCGTACATCGTTCCGCAGGAGTTCGGCCTTCGCACTGATTGTGAGTGGATCGAGTTTGTTTCACGCAATCACACGCTGCGAATCGATGTGCTGTCACCTGCGACGATGCACTTCAGTGCAGTGCACCACACACCACTACAGCTTTACGAAGCGATGGATTCGACGCAACTCGAACGAAACAACGACCTCGTCGTTCACTTGGACGTGGCACATCGCGGGCTTGGAACTGCCAGTTGTGGTCCCGATGTCGATCCGCGGTACGAAGTTGGTGCTGGGGTACACGAGTTCAGCTACTGCGTGCGACGAATCTGAAGCTTGCGATCCTCCGCAGTGACGCAACGTCCATCGCTGGTGCGAAAGCGCCAACCGTGCAATGTGCACACCACCTCATCACCCTCAATACGGCCGAACACGGAAAGATCCGCCTTGCGGTGTGGACAATAGCGCTCGAGGGTGAAGTCCCCAAGTTGAATCTGTTCGCTCGGTGATGGTTGGTCTCCCAGACGCCGCAGGGCTTCAGCTTCAGCCCGATCGATTCGTTCTACCGAGAGGCTTTTGAAGAAGTTGTAGAGATACTCGTTGAACGCGCCAGCGCGCCATGCACGAAAGCGGCAGGACAAGAACAATGAGTTCGACCAGTCCACGGCAAACTCACCGATGACTTTTTCCAGCAACTCTGGAGCAATGTCGAAACTGAATTGAAATGGCTCATCCATGTGGGTGCGAACCGTTCCGTTGGGAAAGTCGATGACGATGGCCTCGTCACCTGCTCGAATCAGACATAGGCCGCCAACGCCGGCTCGCAGTCGTGGTGCACGCAGGAGCAATGGTTCCCACCATGCAGCGAGCCGAGGTTGAAATGGTGCAGTCTTGCGTGGCCATGTGGCTTTTTCCGTGTTGAGCCAATCCTGCCAATCGGATTGGTACTCCCGCAGATAATTGTGTTTGTCGGTGAATGGCGATTCAACATCGTTGGTGGGATGCGTTACATTCACCACGCCATTCGCAACGGCAATCGTGGTGCCGGGAATGTTTCGTTCGGCACGTTGTCCATGCTGGGACAATCGCTGGATGAAGTGGGTTTGGTCGGGGAAGATTGAAATCTCATCTCCGTCAATCATGTTGAACGAGAAGAGGTCGTCATCCAAGAAGCACGGTGGACCAGCTGAAGGCACCACGGTGGTGGCGCCAATCGCCTTCACGTAGTGCTCTGCCCGTGCAAACTGACTTTCTACCTTTGCTCGCGCTTGCTCACGCCGCACTTCGTTGGGCATGTCGTACACCATCGGATACCAAATGGCACCGCTGAATTGCAACCAGTGTTGATCCACATGACCATGTCGGGCAAGCGCATGTGGGTCGTGTGTTCGACAATCGTTCTGGTTGACCAAACACGACTCACCATCCTTCACCACGAGTGCCGAGTCACCGCCTGGACCATCACTAATCGACGACTCGATATGAATGGCCACCGACAGTCCATCACCAAGCGA
>JBBANV010000089.1:0-1215 GCA_040401775.1 Ilumatobacteraceae bacterium | reverse complement strand
GGGAAAGGGAACCATGAACCCAAGAACGCAGGCACAAACCACGGGTCGCACACGATGGTTGCCTGACGGCAACGAATCAGAATGCCGGCATGACCAAGCGAGGTCGCCTGCATCGGCAATTTAGGCGACTGGGGGGTCGGTGAACTGTTGACCGCCGCGAGACACATGTTCGGTCCATGACGTGCCATTCCAGTAGCGCATTTCGTATCGCCCTGAGGGGTCTTTGTACCATGCGGCAGGAACGGTTGGAGTTAGCGAGGTGGCAGCCCCCGCACTTGTTGCCGCGCCATAACCGGAGTCGCTTGCAGTAGCTGCGGCAATCGTAGAGCTTGCGCCGGTAGCAACGGACGTTGTTGCACGTTGCGCAATCGGTCGGCGCAAGAACGCACAGAAACGTCCATCGGTTGTCGTGGTGATGGAGACCACCTCCCATCCCTCTGCCGACTTGCGTGTGAGTTCTGCCGCGAGACCTTCGGGGCTTGCATTGAATGGATTGAACGCAGCGAATTCGTACATAGTGGGCAGGCTAACGCCTGCTCCTAGCCTTGTCGGGGTGACGAAAGCACGTCGCGTCGGTTTCTTTGGTCCAGCCGGCACGTTCACCGAACAGGCCCTCCTCACGCAGCCCGACTTGGAGGCCATGGAGCGCGTGGCGTTACGCACCGTACCCGATGTGCTCGATGCCGTCGATTCCGGCGAGGTTGATGTGGGCTTCGTGCCAATTGAAAACTCCATCGAAGGCACGGTCAACTTCACTCAGGATGCGCTGGTGTTTGATCACGATCTCCTCATTCAACGTGAAGTGGTGTTGGACATCGAGCATTGTTTGCTGGCACGACCTGGCACAACGCTCACCTATGTGAAGACGGTGCTCTCCATCCCAGTTGCAACGGCGCAGTGTCATGCCTTTCTTCGCCGCATACTGCCGAATGTCGAGGTGCATGCAGCAAACTCCACCGCGGAGGCTGCTCGTATCGCTTCAGAGGATGGTGCACATTGCGTTGCTGCAATCGCTCCGGCGAACGCCGCAGGTTTGTACGGTCTCGAAGTGTTGCAACGTAACATCGCCGATCATGAGGGAAACCAAACTCGCTTCGTTTTGGTAGGTAAGGATCGTGTTCCTTCTCGCACCGGGAACGACAAGACCGGTGTCGTCGTATTTCAGCGCGCCGACGAGCCCGGCAGTTTGATTGGCATCCTGCAAGAGTTTGCCGC
>JBBANV010000088.1:1327-3071 GCA_040401775.1 Ilumatobacteraceae bacterium | reverse complement strand
CACCATCGAGGGAGACAATGGTGGGGAAGCCGTGACGGATGGTGTCGGCGCCATGCGCGCATACCAGGAACTCATCTACGGGCGCCGCAGGGGAGACGAAGCGCACCGAGCCCGACTTGCTGAGGCCTTGTATCGCTACTGCGGTCTCGATACTGCGGCCATGGTGATGATCTGGCGCTACTGGCTCACCGAACGTGTCACACCCTGATGCCACACTTGCGTAGTCACTCGTGGACTCAACTTCCTCACCCCCTCAACCGTAAGGAGCAGTAACTCATGGAAACCTTCATTGGCCTCGCCGTAGGCCTCGTCATTGCAGTGGTCGCAGTCCTGGTGGTGCTGCAGCGAAAGCCCGCCGCGCCAGCAGCCGTCCCGGTTGGTCAGGCACAGCCAACCTTGACCGCAGCAGAAATTCGTGACGTGATACGCGAAATACACAGCGAAACTCTGCGCGATCTCGCCGACCAAGCCAAAGATGATCGCCAGGATGCCATCAGCACCGCAGCCACCAAAGTTGGTGAGGCAATCGATCTCACCAAGAAGCAGATCGACGAAAAGATGGGCCGTCTTGAAACCGAGATTCGCCAACTACGCGAGATCAATTCGGAAAAGTTCGGGAGCGTCGACACGGCGGTCGCCGGGTTGGCACAGCAAACCCAAGCGCTCAACAAGGTGTTGTCCAGTTCCCAGGGTCGCGGCAACTGGGGCGAAAAGATGCTGGTCGACATCTTGATGCAAGCCGGTTTCGAGCGTGGCATCAACTACGAGATGCAGGAGAAACTCGAAGCCGGTGGTAAGCCCGACTTTACGTTCTTCCTGCCGCCGGATCGCGTGCTTTACCTCGACTCAAAGTTCCCGATGGAGAACTACCTCAAGTACCACGAAGCACAAGACGACAACACTCGCAAAATCATGAAGGATGCGTTCATCAAGAACGTGGAAGAGCGCGTGAAGGAATTGGAAAAACGCGACTACGTACAACAGTCCGATTCCAACGCCCTCGATTATGTGTTGCTCTTCATTCCCAACGAGAGTGTGCTTGGCTTCATCCAGCAGCACAAGCCGACGCTCATCGACGACGCCGTCGCCAAACGCGTGGTGCTGTGTTCGCCGCTCACGCTCTATGCGTTCCTCGGTGTGGTGCGTCAGGCAACTGCGAGCTTTGCAATGGAACAGAACGCCAACGAAGTATTGCGACTACTCACCAACTTCGGTAAGGCCTGGGGCAACTACGTGAAGAATCTGAAGGACATTGCGCGTCACTTCGAAGCCATGCAGAAGAAACTGAAGGCCGTCACCACGGGCAAGGTGTTCTCTGCGGTGAACAAGCCGGTGCGCGAGATCGATGAGTTGGCTCACCATCGCGGCATTGCTGCGGACAGTTCTGCAATGAAGGAGTTGGACGCGGCCTTGGCGGAGGCCGATTCAGCGGAGTCTGACGACGACGAGGACTAGGCCTTCGACTTCATCTGCACGTACACCATTTGAATGTTGGCCAGGGCATCGCGCATCGTGGTGATGTCGTCGCCGAGACGATCACCGAGTTTGTCCACCAGGGCGGCGAGTGCATCGATGGCAAGGGAGGCATCGTCCAACTTGGGCGGAACCGACGACAAGTGAATGGCCGCCAATTCGTACAACCCCATGAGATGGTTCACGACCACCACCTGGGCCGGCGCATCGGCGATACGTCGGCGAGCCGCCTCGAGTGCTTCTTGAGCGTCGGAGAGGGCAGTGGAGTCGT
>JBBANV010000088.1:0-1227 GCA_040401775.1 Ilumatobacteraceae bacterium | reverse complement strand
GCTTCGGCGGTCAATGCCACGGCAAAGTGATCGGCAACTTCGGTTGCCAGTCCACCTCGCCACGACATTCCAACGGATGTTCGATTCGAACGGCGGTTGGTGAGTGAGTGTGGGTCGAGCGCCAGCGGTGCAGTGCGCCGCGTCTCGCCCCTCCTCGCACCTGCGCCAGTCGAGCCGAGCGTCCTTCTTATCCCATCTCTATAGGAGGCACAGCCGCTTGAACAGCAGTGACCAGTCATAGCACCGCCGAGCAATGAGCCGCGGTACAACGAGCGAATCCGGGTTCCAAAGGTTCGTCTCGTTGACGCCGACGGTTCGCAAGTCGGAATCGTGTCCACCGAAGACGCACTCGCCAGAGCGCGCGCCGCAGAACTCGACCTCGTCGAGGTCGCGGCCCAGGCCGATCCGCCGGTGTGTCGAATCATGGACTACGGCAAGTTCCGCTACGAGGAAGCCCAACGTCTGAAAGAATCACGCAAGAAGACCATCCAGATCACGACGAAAGAAGTGAAGTTCCGACCAAAGATCGGCAAGGGTGACTTCGACACGAAGGTTCGACACATGCTCGAGTTCCTCGAAGAGGGACACAAGGTGAAGGTGTCGCTTCAATTCCGAGGTCGAGAAATGGCTCACCCCGAACTGGGGAAGAAGGTTCTCGACGAAGTGTTGGAGCAGCTCGGTCCGATCGCACGGGTGGATACCGAACCCAGGCTCGACGGACGCAGTATGACCATGGTGCTCTCGCCGGACAAAAAAGCCGCTGCCAACGCCAAGAAGCCAGCCCCATCCACCAACAACTTGAACTCAACGAAATCCGCATAACGAATCCAACGACAGGAGACAGCAATGCCAAAAATGAAAACATCCAAGACCGCCAAGAAGCGTTTCCGAAAGACCGGCAAGGGCAAGTTGCGCCGTCAACAGGCCATGCGTCAGCACTTGTTCGAAGCCAAGCCGTCGTCACGCACCCGCCGTCTCGATGGCACCGTCGACGTGCACTCTGGCGACGCCCGCAAGATCAAGCGTTTGCTCTGCGAGCGCTAGAGAACACCACGTTCAAAGCCAGATCAATTCATCACCCAGTAACGAATAGCCACCGAGGATAAGGAGCACACACCATGGCACGCGTAAAGCGCGGCGTACACGCCAAGAAGAAGCACAAGGCAATCATGAAGAAGGCGAAGGGATACTTCGGCGATCGCAGCCGTACGTTCCGCTCCGCCAACG
>JBBANV010000087.1:1386-3219 GCA_040401775.1 Ilumatobacteraceae bacterium | reverse complement strand
GTCGCGCCGCGCAAGCCCGGTAGTTGCTTGGCAAGGGGCACGTGCACGTTGAGCCACCAGTGCTCGTATTGCTCGTGCGTCATGTCGGCGCGACGCGTGAGGAGGATCATCGCTTTGAAGTTCATGGGTGCCTGCGCATCGTGGTGATTATGACGGCTTCTTCGTTCGGGCGAATGGTCGACCACCAACTGCCAGTGCAACGCTGACCACGATCTCGTTGGCATGCGGAGCATCGGGAATCCACACGTCGATTGCGTCCATCTCGTTGAACGACCAAATGTCGTCCTTGTTGGTGATGGGCAGCGTGATGTGTGCACCAGGACCACCAATTTTCTTGGTGGAAGGGATGATGTCGTCGCCCTTCACCACCGTCTTTCGCACCGGGGCTCCGAATCGAGGGTGGATGAGTGCCGCTGCATGTTCGATCTCGCCGGCGGTTCCGACGATTGCTCCTTTGCCGTACGCGGTAACGTCTCCCGCAGCCACGCCGAGAGCGGCAAGGGCACGTTCGGCCAGCTGACCCGAAATCTCGGCTCCCATCGCTTCGAGCTCCGAGAGATCCGCGCCGGGCTTGCCTGCAAGCGGATTATCGATCACCGCGCTGCACACCGCACGTCGGACGAGCCGACCAACGTCACGACCGTTTTCTTCACGGATGTCTTCACAGGTGGTAACAAACTTGCGGATTCGCACACGAAAACGGTACTACACGCGGCGTGAGACAACGGCGTTGGAAACCAACAACAACACGAACGACACTGCGGCAACGATCGCGAGTGCCACGCGCAAGTCGTACGCATCAGCCAATGCACCCATCGACAGCGTGGTGGCCATGCCACCAATTCGCAGACCAACCATCAATGCTCCGAGCCCGGCCCCGGCGCTCAATCCAGGCACACGCGCTGCCAACAAGTACAAACGCGGGAAGATGACTGCTTGCCCGGTACCCGACACGAACAGTCCGCACAACGCCAACCACGGCTGCGAGGTGGCGAGAACCGCGGCGAATCCCAACAAGATCAGTCCCATTGCAAGACGAAACATCTTCTCCGAGCCGATTCGGTTCTGCACGTAGTCGCCGCTGAATCGCCCGAGCAACATTCCCGCACCAAATGCCACCGTTCCGAATCCCGCCCAGGCTCCGATGCCGAATTCGTCACGCATGATGAGCGCTCCCCACTCGTTGGGCATGCCTTCGAGTGCGATTGCCGCGGCACCCACCACTGCGAGAGCAATGGCAATGACTCCGAGTTGACGTGACGACGGTGCAGCCGCAGCATCGTCGTGGTGCGACGGATCGATCTTGACGAGCCAACGCGCGACGAACCACACCGCAGCGATCAACGATCCCGCCACGATGACCACCTGAACTCGCAGGTCAAGATCGAGTCCCGCACCGAGTGAACCCACCACGGTTCCAGACGCAAAACCCAAGCTCCACATGCCGTGAAGTCGATTCATGATCGAGCGGCCAAGTTGCTCTTGTGCAATCACTCCCTGCGCGTTGATGGCCACATCGGCACACACGTCGAACAAACCGATGAGCGACAACACCACCAGCAACATCCACGCCTGCGAGACGAACGCCACGAGTGTCATCGCCGCCGCAACCAGCGTCATGGTGACGAGCACCATTCGACGGCTGCCGACGCGCGACATCACGGCACCTACTGCAAGTGATCCGACCAATCCACCAAGGCCACCGCCGAGCAACGCCACACCCAAGCCGGAGTTGGTGACACCAAGTCGGTCCTTGATTTCGGGTAGTCGCGGAATCCAGTTGCCATAGGTCGCGCCATTGGCGAAGAAGAGCACTCCCGCCGACAACGCGAG
>JBBANV010000087.1:0-1286 GCA_040401775.1 Ilumatobacteraceae bacterium | reverse complement strand
GGTCATGGGTGGACTGCGCCCGAGCGACTCATTCGCGCCATACGTCGTCGGACAGTCCGAGCGTGCGCAGACGCTTGGAAATCGACAACGGAATCTCGATTTCACGACCCTCGCGCACGGCAGTGGCAAGTTCGCCACTTTCCTCCCACATATGACAGGTGTTGATCGGGCTCGCTGTTTGTGGACCTTCACCCAATTGCTCGAGCGATACACCACGGGTACGTGCCGAAGCCACACGCATCGACCACATGCTTTGCACCGCAACGGGGGCCATCGCCTGAAGTAGCGCGGTGGTGTGCGTGCAAGCGCGTGGACCTGCGAACAATTCCTTCACTTTTGCGTTGAAGCCGCGGGTTATCGACATGCCCTCGAGCTTCTTGTAATGGTCCACGATGTTGACGCAGCCCAAATGCGGGTGCTCCCGAAAGGTGACGGTTGCTTTCTGGATGACGAGAGACGGAAAGTGAATCTCCAGATCCAGAATCATGTGGTGCATCCACAACGGATCGGGATCCTGCTCGATGTACAACCCGACTGGTTTTTCGTCCACCACTACCCCACGCAGCATGAGGCGGTCGTCTGCCATGTGATAGGCGCGAACTTCGTATCGACGCGTGTGGATACGCAGGTAGTCGGGCTCGGGTGGGAACATCTGCATGTCGGGCATCCCGACAACGCTAACGATGTGGACCGAGTTTCTCGAACGCCGACGCCAGCCGTGCGAGTTCATCCTTCGTCATACGGTCGATCATGCGATGCCGAACGCTCGTAACGTGAGCTGGCGCTGCACGCTTGAGCAAACTCCAACCCTTGGGTGTCATCTCTGCATAGGCCGAGCGGCCGTCGTCCTTGTTTCTCACTCGTTTGACCAAGCCCTTCTTCAACACTCCCTGCATTCGTCGAGTGAGTCCGCCTCGCGACAGTCGCAGTCGGGTTGCCAAGTCGCACAATTTCACTCTTCGATTCGGAGACTCCGACAGCATCGCCAACAACTGGTAGTCCCCACCATCGATGCCGAATCGCGCAAGATCCGCTTCAATGTCCTGCAGCACATCGCGAGCGTTCAGTACGAAGCCCCGCCAGGCTCGAAGTTCCACGGGGTCCAGCCAACGAGTCACGAAAGCTCCCCGCCCAACCCACAACCGGGTCGCACCAGCCGTTGGACAAGATAGTTGCGCACGCAACTACTTTACAGTATGATTCGGGTGCTCGAGGATTCGAGCAATCACACAAGGAGAAATCACATGGATATCGTCATGATCATCGGACGAGTGCTCTTCGCGCTC
>JBBANV010000086.1:1486-3347 GCA_040401775.1 Ilumatobacteraceae bacterium | reverse complement strand
GTGGAGCTGAGGGGAATTGAACCCCTGGCCTGTACATTGCGAACGTACCGCTCTACCAACTGAGCTACAGCCCCGCGGGCGCTTACGCTACCGCCCAGCCTCGAGCACGAACCCGTCCAGAGACGCGACAATGACGAGACGGGGTTAGGCGACGCGGCGGAACTGACGGCGATAGCGCTCGTGATCGCGCTTCACTCGCCACTGCACCAACACGTAGCAATAGGCCGCCGTGGCCAACGCCGAGATGGTGAAGGTCCACACGAAGAAGATCTCTCGCATGGCGATGGCCAACAACAACGACAATCCAGCGGTGCCCACCAGGCCGAGCAGCCAGTTCTGACGGCGGCGGCGAATCATCTCACGCTCGAAGAACTCACCCTCGAAACGGGCGTGCTGGCGGGTGCCACGCGGACGCACCACCGACGACGTGGCATGGCCCACCTGGCGCAATGGACGACCCATGGCACGGGCCGCCGGGGCAAACGGACGGGCTACATCACGCAATGGGGCACGCATGGAGCCCAGGGGAAGCTGGCCGGCGCGCGGTAAAGGACGACCATCCCGCTGCAGGGACGACAGTTGACGGCGGAACTGGGTGACCGAGGTGGTCGGCGAGTTTCGGAGGCGGGAACGCACGAGAGGGGGTACCAAGACGGCAGCCCAGGCGGCAGCGACGATCAGCAAAATCAGGTTGCCCATACGGTGCTCGTCAGTCTATGACGATTTGATGACAGTACCTAGCCCCGCATTATCGGGAGTCTGGCGGCATTACGGGGAAGCCTGGCGGCAGGTACCCGTCTCCCTACTGGACAGCGCGGCGGTACGTCCCCTGGCGTCCACCCGACTTTTCCCACAGGGTGAGCTCACCGATCACCATCTCCCGATCGGCACTTTTGCACATGTCATAGATGGTGAGGGCGGCCACCGAACAGGCATGGAGGGCCTCCATCTCCACCCCGGTGCGGTCGATGGTGTCCACGTGGCACTCCACCGCCACCCACGCATCGCCGATTTCGAAGTTGATCGTGACGGCACCGATCAACAGCGGATGGCAGAGCGGAATCATGTCGCTGGTGCGCTTGGCGGCTTGGATGCCCGCCACGCGAGCCACTGCCAGCACGTCGCCCTTCTTCACTTCGCGATTGGCGATCGCAGCGGTGGTCGATGGCTGCATGAACACCTTGCATCGTGCCACTGCGCGACGATGCGTGGGCTCCTTGGGAGTGACGTCCACCATGCGTGCGCGACCGAGTGGGTCGAGGTGTGAAAACTGTGCATCAGACATGGAGGCTCTCCTGTGGTTGTGGCTGCGACATGGTCATCCTCCGATTTGGCTCATTGATCGACGAGGACGAACGAACGACACCTGACCAATGTTGTGGCCAGCCCATTTCTCGCCCACCGCACGACGCAACAACGCTTCGATGGCGTCGTCGGTGGTGCCTGGTGTCGAGGTACCGCCACGCAGCAGTGCGCGTACGTCGAACTCGTCGGTAGCGAACAAACACGTTCGGAACTGACCATCGGCCGTCAAGCGCACCCGATCGCAGTCACCGCAGAACGGTTTGGTCACCGTGGGAATCACACCGACGGTGCCACGACCATCGAGGTATCGCCAGCGGTCGGCTGGTGCGGCTCCCCTGCTTGGCATCTGCTCGAGCGGGAACACGTTGTGAATGGTGGAGACGATTTCGTCCTGGCCAACGACCGCGTTGTTCAGCCAGCCTCCTTGCGCGTCGAGCGGCATGAACTCGATGAACCGCACTTCAACCCCGTTATCGCGACCGAATGCTGCAAGGTCGACAATTTCATCGTCATTCACCCCACGTTGCACCACGGCGTTGACCTTCACCGGCGAGAA
>JBBANV010000086.1:0-1386 GCA_040401775.1 Ilumatobacteraceae bacterium | reverse complement strand
GAAGCTAGTTTTTCGATGAGTACGGGCAAGTGGGCACGCACCGTGGGCTCGCCACCGGTAAGCCGTATGCCATCCACCCCGAATCGCTCTACACAGATGCGAGCCACACGGACGATTTCTTCATACGTGAGCACGTCGGTACGCGGCAACCACTGCATGCCTTCTTCGGGCATGCAATACGTACACCGGAAATTACAGCGATCGGTTACCGAAATGCGCAGGTCGCGAACCGTACGACCAAAAGAGTCGATGAGTTCAGGCTTGGCCGACGCTGACCGCGAATGTTGCGGTGATTGCGACATGGCGAAAGCCTACGCCCGACCTACGTGCTTATCCCAGCAGTATCACGTCGACGCTGCCACCAGCATCCACACCGGCACCGTCGGGCACGATCGCCAAACCGTTCGCAGCAGCGGTAGCCGCCAGTTGATGGCTTCCCTGTGGGCCGGTGTCGCGCACATGCAAACGACCATCAGTACCGAAGTGTCCGAACACCCGCATGAAGTGCGTCTTGCCATCGGGTTTGCGACGCAATGGCGCGTCGGCAATTGCATGAATGGTCGGTCGAAGCAAGTTCTTGGTGTGCCCCATCATCTTGCGCAATGCGGGACGAGCCAACAATTCGAAACTGATCATCGACGACACCGGATTTCCCGGCAAGCCGAAGATCGGAACTCGTCGCTGCGGGTGGTCTTGCGCGTCCGAGCCGTTCAACAACCCGAATGCAAACGGCTTGGCAGGTTTGATTGCCATCTGCATCCACTGCATGTCAGCGATGCGCGACAATACGGCCTTCACGACGTCGAAGTCGCCCATGCTCACGCCACCACTGGTGACGATGGCGTCATGCGTACTTGCAGCATCGCGCAACGTGCGTTCGAGAGCAGCCTCGTCGTCGAGAATCACACCCAGGTTGGTGACCTCGCACTGGGCATCGGCAAGGAGCAACTCCAACATGGTGAGATTGCTCTCCCGAATTTGTCCACGTTGCAACGGTGAGCCATCGGTAACCAGCTCGTCACCGGTGGACAACAACGCAACCTTGGCGCGCGGATGAACCCATACGTTTCGTGCGTTCATGCTCGACAGCACACCTGCGCCTGCAGCGTTCATCACGGTGCCAGCCTGAAACACGGTGTCACCCGCGCGGACATCGTCGGCAATTGGTCGTACCGAGGCTCCAGCACTCACCGACTTGTTGATCTTGACGCGATCCGGAATTGGCTGTTCGCAATCCTCCACCATCACCACGGCATCGGCACCGTCGGGCATCGGCGCACCGGTCATGATGCGCAGTGCTTCACCAGCGCCAACATGCCACACGGTGCCGTCACCGGCGGCAAGCGTGCCGATGACCCGCAATTCCGCGGGCACGTTCGCAACGTC
>JBBANV010000085.1:0-3416 GCA_040401775.1 Ilumatobacteraceae bacterium | reverse complement strand
GCTGTGCGGTGTGGGCGAGTTCGGCGCTACTGCGCGACGGTGACCACAATTTTACCGATGTTCGCGTTGGCTTCCATGTGGCGATGCGCATCGACGATGTGGTCGAGCGTGAATCGCGTGTCGATGATCGGTTTCAACACGCCAGCGTCGAAATCGGGCAGCAATGCATCGGCAAACGCTCGCGACACGGCAATCTTTTCTTCCTTCGGTCGCGGACGCAACACGGTGCCGGTAATGGACGCACGCTTGGGCATGAGTGACGCCACGTTGAAGTTGGTGGACGGCCCCGCCATGGTGCCCACCTGGATGATGCGGCCCTTCAACGCCAGGCACGACACGTTGCGTACGGTGTAATCGCCACCGATCACATCGAGCACCACATCCACACCCTTGCCGTCGGTGGCGTGTGCGATGGCGGTGGAGAAGTCGTCCTTGGTGTAGTCGATCACCAAGTTGGCGCCAAGATCGCGACACGCCTGCACTTTGTCGCCGTTGGCCCGAGAGCCCGAGCAGGTAACCGCAATCCAGGCACCCATGGCACGACAGATTTGAATCGCCGCAGTGCCAACGCCCGACGCACCCGCATGCACCAACGCTCGCCCACCGGGTGTGAGACCACCCTGCAACACCAGCGCATCCCACGCGGTGATGAACACTTCGGGAATCGCCGCTGCATCGTGCAACGCCATCCCGCGAGGCGTGCGCATGGCTTGGGCGGCCGGAATGGTGAGGTACTCGGCGTAGGCACCACCCGAGACGATGCCCATCACGTGGTCGCCGGGCTTCCAGCGCGAGGCGCGGGCATGCGAGGTGCCATGCTCGCTCGGGACCGAGTGCGCGGCACCGCTCGGGGCGGCGACGACCTCACCGGCGAACTCCATTCCCGGAATGTCGTAGTCACCCGGAAATGGATTCGGATAGAACCCGCGACGTTGCAACAAATCGGCACGATTCAATGCGGTGGCGTGCACGCGCACGAGGATTTCGTCGGCCGCTGGTGTGGGCACCGGCACTTCGGCGATGCGCAACACGTCGGGCTCGCCGAACTCGGTGAGCACCACGGCCCGCATGGTGTGGTGGCCTAGGCCATCTTCTCCTGGAGGCGACGGTCGATTGCCGAGAGGAACTCTTCCGTGGTTTGCCACTTGGTGTCCTTGGAAATCAACGCTGCGAGGTCCTTGGTCATCTCGCCACCTTCCACCGCTTCGATGCACACCTGCTCGAGCGTGTTGGCGAAGTTGGTGAGCTCCGGCGTGTTGTCGAGCTTGCCGCGATGCGCCAAGCCGCGCGTCCACGCAAAGATCGACGCAATCGGGTTGGTGCTGGTCTTCTTGCCGGCTTGGTGATCGCGATAGTGACGCGTCACGGTGCCGTGTGCGGCTTCGCTCTCGAGCACGCGACCATCGGGCGTGGTGAGCACGGAGGTCATGAGACCGAGCGAACCGAAACCCTGCGCGACCACGTCGGACTGCACGTCACCGTCGTAGTTCTTGCAGGCCCACACGTAGCCACCTTCCCAACGCAGCATGCACGCGACCATGTCGTCGATCAAACGATGCTCATAGGTGAGACCGGCCTTGTCGAACTCGGCCTTGAACTCCTGCTCGAACACTTCGGCGAAGATGTCCTTGAACTGGCCGTCGTAGGCCTTCAAGATGGTGTTCTTGGTGCTGAGATACACCGGATAATTGCGCTGCAGGCCGTAGTTGAACGACGCGCGAGCGAAATTGCGGATGCTCTCGTCGTAGTTGTACATACCCATGATCACGCCACGACCCTTGAACTTGGCGATCTCCATCTCCACGGGCTTGCCACCGTCCTGGGGAACGTAGGTCATGGTGACGGTGCCGGGGCCGGGAACCTTCCAGTCGGTTGCGCGGTACTGGTCGCCGTGCGCATGACGGCCGATGACGATCGGCTTGTTCCAATGCGGAACCAAACGCGGCACGTTCTTGATGATGATCGGCTCGCGGAACACCACACCGTCGAGGATGTTGCGGATGGTGCCGTTCGGCGACTTCCACATCTGCTTCAAGTTGAATTCCTTCACGCGGGCCTCGTCGGGCGTGATGGTTGCGCACTTCACACCCACGCCGTGCTTCTTGATGGCGTTGGCCGCGTCGATGGTGACCTGGTCGTCGGTCTTGTCGCGGTACTCGATGCCGAGGTCGTAGTAATCGAGCTCGAGATCAAGGTACGGGAAGATCAAACGGTCCTTGATGAATGACCAGATGATTCGGGTCATTTCGTCGCCGTCAAGGTCGACGACTGGGGTTACGACTTTTATCTTTTTTGCCACGCAAGTACCCTACTTGACGATGGACTTTGCGTGGAGCAACGAGCAGGTGCTCTTGCGCAAACGCGCCCAAGAACTTGCCGCCGACGCCGTCGCGCGTTACGGCAGGTCGAACGACAGTTGGATGAACGGTTACTCCAAGGAATTTTCGCGCGAACTGGGTCGTGAAGGGTTCATCGGCATGACGTGGCCGAGCGAATTCGGCGGCGGTGGCCGCCCCGCCATCGATCGTCTCATCGTTGGCGAAGAAATGATCGCCGCCGGTGCCCCGATTGCCGGTATGTGGTTTGCTGATCGTCAAATGGGCCCGGCGCTCATCGGCTACGGCACCGCCGACCAACGCGCACAGTTCCTCCCCGACATGTTGCGTGGCGACACCACGTGGTGCATCGGCATGAGCGAACCGAACGCCGGCAGCGACTTGGCGTCGTTGACCACCTCCGCGGTGCGCGACGGCAACCACTGGGTGATCAACGGACAGAAAATTTGGACCAGCTTCGGTGAGCTCGCCGATTTCTGTTACCTCATTTGTCGCACCAGCAAGGAAGGTCCGCCGCACGCGGGCATCAGCGAAATCATCGTGCCGATGGATACGCCGGGCATCGAAGTGCGACCGATTACCGACATGACCACCAACCGCCACTTCTGCGAAGTGTTCTATACCGACGTTCGCGTGCCGATCGAAAATTTGGTTGGCGCCGAAGGTGGTGCGTTCAAGCAAACCATGCGGCAATTGGAACACGAACGCGGCGGTATCGACCGCCTGGTGTCCAACCGCGCCTTGTACTTGATGGCACGGGAACGTGCCGACACTTCGAACCCATTGATTCGCCAAGCCATCGCCGATATCGAGATCGGCTACACGCTCGGGCGAATCCTCGTGATTCGCGAAGTATTGCGACAGGCGCCAGCCGGTTTCTCGGCTGCCACCAAGTGCTTCTGCACCGAGCACGAGGCGCGCGTAGCCGATTTCGTGTCGCAGGTGTTCGGCCCCTACGCCACGTTGTGG
Organism: Ilumatobacteraceae bacterium; assembly: GCA_040401775.1. Lineage (GTDB taxonomy): Bacteria > Actinomycetota > Acidimicrobiia > Acidimicrobiales > Ilumatobacteraceae > F1-60-MAGs027. The sequence goes on along the minus strand of JBBANV010000085.1, from coordinate 111 downwards.
GACGACGTCAGCCAGGGGCTCGCCTATGCGCCCGCGTACACGATCATGGGTGGCACGTCGAACGTGATGCGCAACATCCTCGGCGAGCGCGTCCTCGGCCTGCCGAAGTAG
>JBBANV010000084.1:0-3416 GCA_040401775.1 Ilumatobacteraceae bacterium | reverse complement strand
GCGCGCTGGGTAACGAGGATGTACTTCAGTTCGTTGCGGAATGCTTCGGCCTCGGCATCGTCGACGAAGTAGCCACCCTGGATACCCCAATTGGCGATGGTGTCGGCGACGCGGTCGATGACCTGACGCAGCGACGTTTCACGCTCGGATGTGCCGGGTGTGCCGCGGAAATACTTTTGCGCGACGATGTTGGTGGCGTTCAGTGACCACGACTCGGGGAATTCGACATCGCGTTGTTCGAACGCGACGGAACCGTCCTTCCAGTTGCTGATTCGCGCGTCGCGCTTCTCCCAACTGATCATGTCGTACGGGTGAACATCAGGTTGCGTGAAGTGACGCTGGATTCCGATCGAGAGACGCTCTGGTGCGATGGACATTGCATTGCCTTTCGTAGTAGGTGGGGACTTGTTCTAGTTCAACTATTTGTTAGGACGGTGGACTCTTGCTGGGGGGACTGACAACCATAGTCGTTCAACACTGAACCACTAGGGATGGTAGAAAACAGCCCGAAATTGCGGTTCCGCCCACAACCGGTAGAGCCAGCCTACAGCCGTGTGATTTGCCTTTTGCGTGGTTTTTTCGGGTCGCCAAAAAAGTTACGCAGTCGCAACAGACGCGACGGCGAGTGCTCGCGTGACTATGCCGTGACGACGTGTGACTATGCCGTCGCGACGGCGAGTGACACGGGAATGCCGTTCAACACCGCGTTACCCGACAACGGATCGATGGCTTCGTGATCGGTAAGCACATTGGAGTTCACTCCCGCGAACTCCTGCGCCACACTTTGCAGCGTTCCAGGGACATTGTGACCCCATCCATGCGGCAAGCTGACCACGCGCGGTCGAATTCCATCGGTAATTTCTGCAGGTGCCACCACGCTGCCCACCCGACTGGTGATTCGCACTGGAGAACCGTCCACGACGCCCAGCCGCGCGGCGTCGTCCGGGTGAATCTGCAGCGTGCAACGGGGCTTGCCCTTCACCAACACCCGAATGTTGTGCATCCAGGAGTTGTTCGATCGCAGATGGCGACGTCCCACCAGCAACATGGCTTCAGGGTCGTCGTTCAACGAGGCCTGTAGTCGAGGCAGGTCGGCAAGGAGTTCGGGTGGCGCGAGCTCGATCTTGCCGGTCGGGGTACGCAACACCTCGGGAATTCGGGGCACCATTGCGCCATAATCAACCCCATGCGGGTGACGCTTCAACATCGCAACACTCACCCCGTCGGGGTTGGCGCCGAACCCCTCCCCGAATGGTCCGATGCGAAGCGTGAGGTCGAGAATACGGTCGGGACCTCGCAAGGACCCGTTCGCCGGGCTGCTCAGCGCATCGTAGATCTCGTCGGGGTTACGCCCTGCAATCACGCACGACTCATCGCGAACGGTGGACTCGATGATCGAACGAATGGTGACTTCGTCCACCGCTGCCGGATCGGCATCAGGACCAAGACCCTGGGCAATGGCGGCGAGCTTGGCGAGAATTTCCCATTCATCCGGAACCCCGGGCGGCAACTCGAACACCGGCTCGCTGTAGTTGGCGACGCTTCGCATCCCGAAGTTGAGGAGGGCCAAGTCGTAATGACTGCGATACAGGTGCGACGGCGCAGGCAAAATCACATCGGCGTGTCGCGACGTTTCGTTGAGATAAATGTCGACGCTCACCATGAAGTCGAGTGACGCCAAAGCGTCATCGAGTTGGCCGCTGTTGGGTGTGGAGACGACGGGGTTTCCACCCACCACCACCATTGCGCGAATCTGTCCGCTACCGGGCGTGGTGATTTCTTCGGCCATGAGGGCTGCCGGGTATTCGCCCAGCGCTTCGGGAAAACCACGAACGCGAGTCTTTCCACGACCGGTTTTGAATCCTTTACCGATTCCGCGCTTACCGCGAGTGGTGGGACTGGCAGCTACGGGCAAGGGAAACATCGCTCCCCCAACCACGTCGAGGTTTCCCGTTACTGCGTTGAGCACGTCCACCAACCACGACGCGGTGGTGCCAAAGCTCACCGTGCACGTCCCGATGCGGCCGTACACCGCGGCACGTGCGGTGTCACACAGCTCCAGCGCGATGCGACGAATGGTGGCGGCATCGATGCCCACCACGTGCTCGACGACTTCGGGCGTGAAGGCGGCAAGTTCGTGCTTCACTTCGTCGAGTCCATTGACGTGTTGTGCGAGATGTGCTCCGACATCGGCTCGGCCCGCTGAGAACACCGCGTTGATCATCGCCGCGAGCAACAACGCATCGGCTCCCGGGCGAATTGCCAGCCACTCGTCGGCCGACTCCGCCGTTCGACTCCGGCGTGGATCCACCACGATGATGCGGCCACCTCGCGCACGAATTCCTTCGAGACGTCCGGGCCAGTCGGGTGCGGTGGCCAAACTGCCGTTGCTTGCATACGGATTTGCGCCGAGCATCAGCAGCAAGTCGGTGCGATCCAAATCCGGCACCGGTACCGACACCGGAGTGCCGAACATGAATCCGGCCGACACTTGTTTGGGAACTTGATCCACGCTGGATGCGCTGAAGCGCTGGCGACTACCGATGGCAGTGAGCAACACGCGGTTGAAGGTCATTGCCGACAAATTGTGCGCACCTGGATTTCCCAAGTACGCGCCGATGGATTCGCGACCGTGCGCAGCGATGACGGCATTGATTCCCCTGTCGACTTCGGCCCACGCTTCTTCCCAGGACACCGCAACATGGGTGCCGTTGCGCTTCACCATCGGCTGACGCAGGCGATCCGGATCTTCGTGCAGCTGTTTGAGCGTGGAACCCTTCGGACAGATGTAGCCCTTGGAGAACACGTCATTCATATCGCCGCGAATGCGCACGACAGAGTTGTCGCGCACCGAGATTTCCAGTCCGCAACCGGCCTCGCACAATGGACACGTGCGAATCGCAATGCGATCGCCGCCGCGAACCGTGCTGGACGACGCGGCGGTCAAGGCTCTACTTTTTCTTGCGTGGCTTGGCAGCCGTGCGCTTTTCCAACATGGTGATTTCGCGTTTGAAGTCGGACGCTTCGTCGAAACCTTTGTACACGCTCGCGAACCGTAGGTACGCAACTTCGTCGAGTTTGCGCAACCGCTCGAGCACGGCTTGACCCACTTGGGAACTCGTTACGTCTCCTCCGGTCAAACGCATGGCGTCTTCTACCTGCACGGCAAGTTCGGCCAAGTCGGCCTCGGACACCGGACGACCCTTGGTGGCCGCCTCGAGACCCATCACGATCTTGGACTGGTCGAATGGCTCCTTGTCACCGCTGCGTTTCATCACGTACACCGGGAGTTCATCGATGCGTTCGTAGGTGGTGAAGCGGGTTTCACACTTCAGGCATTGACGCCGACGGCGCACGGCAGCGCCATCCTCGGCAGCCCGCGAGTCGAGAACTCGCGAGTCATCGTGACCACAACT
>JBBANV010000083.1:0-3638 GCA_040401775.1 Ilumatobacteraceae bacterium | reverse complement strand
CATGACCACCGACTGGAACCCACTCCTCCGTCGCGAGTTTGATCAACCGTATTGGACGGAGTTGCAGACGTTCGTTGCACGGGAGCGTGCACATCACACCGTGTATCCCACTCATGACGACGTTTTTGCTGCATTGCATCACACGTCGTACGCCAACACAAAAGTGGTGATACTGGGCCAAGATCCGTACCACGGGCCGGGTCAGGCCCACGGCCTCTGCTTTTCCGTGCAGCAGGGTGTTCCACCTCCGCCATCCTTGGTGAACATCTTCAAGGAACTTCATACCGACGTGGGAGTCCCCATTCCGACTCACGGCAACCTCTCCGCTTGGGCGCAGCGCGGTGTACTGCTCCTCAACACCACACTCACCGTTCGGGCTGGAGCCGCGGGGTCGCACCACGGCAAGGGCTGGGAGGTTTTCACCGATCAAGTGATTCGCGCAGTCAATGACAAACCATTCGTGGTCTTTGTGTTGTGGGGTGCACACGCGCGAAAGAAGAAGGCACTCATCGATACGTCGCGACATGCAGTGATTGAGGCGCCACATCCTTCTCCGCTTTCGGCTCATCACGGATTCTTTGGTTCGCGTCCGTTTTCACGAATCAACGAAGCACTCGTCAGTGCCGGGCTCTCCGACATGGAGTGGGGCCTCGACTAACCACTACATTGCTCGCATGGGTTCGGTGCGTCGCCACATCCACATCAACCGTGACCCTGACACCGTCTGGACGTTGGTGGGAGATCTTGCTCGCCAACACGAGTGGTTTCCCTTCAGCAGTTCTCGACTCGAAGGCAACAAACGATGGATGACGACGCCAAGTGGCATCACATTCGAAGAAGACATCGTTACCCACGACCATGCCTTGCGTCGGTTTCAGTACCGCATCGTCGGCAACCCTGGCATCACGTCTCACTTGGGCACGTGCGATGTGCTTGACGACGGTCATGGTGGTTCCACGGTGGTGTATTCCACCGACATGGAACCGGAAGCATTGGCAATCGTTGTCGCAGGTGCCGCAGGCGAAGGTCTACTCAAGTTGAAACACATGATGGAGTCCGCCTAATGGGTCGCAAGATTCTGTTCATTACCACCGATCAGCAGCGTTACGACGCACTCGGTTGCAACGGTGGTCTCGTCGCACGCACTCCGGTGATTGACCGTCTGGCCAAGAATGGCATCGTCTTTGATCGTGCCCACCCGCAAAACGTGGTGTGCATGCCTTCGCGAAGCACGATGCTGACCGGCCAGCACGTGAGCACCCACGGCGTGTGGATGAACGGTGTTCCGCTTTCTGGTGATGCGCCGAGCATTGCCAACGACTTGCGTCGTGCCGGTTATCGAACCGCGCTCATCGGCAAGGCGCACTTCGAACCATTCATCGATCCGTTCCTCAGATTTGCGGAGAATCGAATCGGTTCGGCGGGGTTGGAAACCGAGATGATGGTTGGCGAGGATGGCTTGCCGACCCCCCATCGCGGTTTCGAGCACTTCGCGCTCGCTACCCACGGAGGAGTGGGACCGTTTCATTACGCACGCTGGTTGCGAGAGAAGAATCCGGCTGCAGCCGCGATGTTCTTCCAAGTGCTCGACCAGCAATTGCAGGTGAATGCTGCGGGCGGCGGCGACACCAACGCACCGCAGGTAAAGCACAACGACATACCACGCGAGCTGTACCACACCGAGTGGGTCGCTGATCAGACCATCAACTGGTTGTCGTCGCTCCCCGCTGACGCAGATTGGTTCTGCTGGATGAGTTTCCCTGATCCGCATCACCCATGGGATCCACCGAAGTCCGAGATTGGTCGCGTGAATTGGCGCGATTTGGATCTTCCTGATGGTTATATCGCCGACGCCACCGAGCGAGAGCGGGTGTTGGATACAAAGCCACGTCATTGGCGAATGTGGTACGAAGGCACCTTCGTCTCCAACTACGAAGCGCCAGCGAAGTGGGTACCAAAGACGCTCACCGCCGACAACGTGCGCGAAGTGAATGCAATGGCCCACATCGAAAACGAACTCATCGATGAAGCCATCGGTCGAGTTCTTGCCTCCGTAGCTTCACGTGGCTGGGGGGACGACGTCGACGTGCTCTACACCACCGACCACGGTGAATTGCAGGGCGATTACGGATTGTTGTTCAAGGGTCCGTATCACACCGACTCGCTGATGCGTTTGCCGCTGCTGTGGAGTCCAGCCAAGTCGGCAAAAGTGGCACCGGCGCGCGTGTCGGCACCCGTTGGTTTGGTTTCGCTGGCTGCAACGTTCGCCAGCATCGCTGGTCTGGCGCGACCGGATTACACCGAGTCGGAGCGACTACCCACCAACGATGACGAGGCTCGCAAACTCGGGCATGAGCGTGTGCTCACCGAGTGGGACAGTGTGCTGTTCGGGAAGATCGTTCACGCGCGAACCATCTGTCGAGACGGCTGGGTGTGCACGGCGATGTTGCCAGGAACCGTCCACGACGGCACTGAGGGCGAGTTGTACGACTTGGCCAGCGATCCACTGCAACACAACAACTTGTGGGACAGTTCCCAACACACAGCACACCGCGACGCACTGCTCGACGACATGTGGTCGTCGCTTCCCACTCGCGTTCTACCGCTTCGTTCCTGTGACGCCCCCGTCTAACGCCGGGCGCTAGACGGCTGGAACCTGCTGTGTAATGCAGTGGATTCCCCCACCGCCGTACGCCAAGATCTCTCCAACATCAAGGCCGACGATTTGACGCTGGGGAAACCATTCCGCAATCAACGCCATCATGTCGTCATCGGCTGCATGTCCACTGACCGGAACGATGACACCACCATTCACGACGTAGAAGTTGAGGTACGGCACCACAACGCGACGCCCTTCGGTCGTTGCAAATGGCAATACGGGGATCTCCCGAATCTCCAGTCCTGCTTCCTTGGCGGCAACACGGTTTGCGACGCAGCGAACATGATCGGGTTCGCGAGCGTCATCACAGCCTTGCAACACGAGCACGTTCGGCGCGCAGAACGCCGCCACATTGTCGACATGCCCATCGGTATCGTCGTCAAGCGCCAGTCCATGCGGTAACCAAACGACGCGTTTCTGACCCAACTCACTACAAAGTCGTGATGCAATTTGCTCACGAGTCAGCTGTGGATTGCGATTCTTGTGCAAGAGACACTGCTCGGTGGTAACCAGCGTCCCCGCGCCATCGACGTTGATTGACCCACCTTCCAGCACCATGTCGACGTGACGCACGGTGTCGCCTTGCGACCTCAACCATGCAGCAGCAATCTTGGCATCATTGTCGTGCGGCAGAAACTTGTTTCCCCATCCGTTGAACACCCAGCAGGTTCCTTCACGATGACGGCCGTCAACGACATAGGTCGGGCCGCTGTCGCGAAACCAGGAGTCGTCAATTGGCAGCGCAACGACATCCACCGTGCTACCGCACAGCGCCGCCGCTTCGGCAACTTCGGCGGCGTTGGCAATCATGGTGACTGGTTCGAATCCGGAGATGGTCTTGGCCACCGTGGCATGCGCGCGCTTGGCGTCACCAAGTCGATGGTTGTACAAATCCTGTCGAGACGGCCAGCACATCACGGTTCGTTCGTGGGGAGCGAACTCGGCTGGCATTTGCATCATGAAGGTGCCTGATCAGTGC
>JBBANV010000082.1:0-3873 GCA_040401775.1 Ilumatobacteraceae bacterium | reverse complement strand
AGCAACTCCACACGCATGGCATTTGCTCCAGTGGTCAAAGGCGTGAGCGAGAGCACCACATGGAAGCGGTCGTTCTTCAATTCCTCTCGATACAGATAGTTCGCGGTTGGTGCCGAGCGCTTCGCGACTGCTTGTGGTGGACGCATCGACACGGCCCACGACGTGATCGCCAAGATAAGAATTCCCACCACGATTTCGGCGGTGATTGCCCGACGAAGTCGCCATGCCATTTTCGCAGTGAGGCGCTTCTCTGAACGCAATCGACCAGTTGCAAAGTTCCGCAGCAGCAGCATGATCCACACCATGACTGCAACCACGATGAGTTGCAGCACGTTGAGTCGACCGTGACTGCTGGTGAAGATTGCCGAGCCGTCCATCAAATACACCTGCACGAGCCCGGTAAACACCGTCGAGACGATCAGCCACCCAGAGATCTTGGCGAAGTAACGAACCGCATCCACCAGATCGCGTTCACCAGGTCCCGCAAGTGCTGCGCGTGAAAGCAATGCAAGACCGCCCAACCACAGACCCATCGACCACACGTGGATGATGCTGAATACGTAGGTGAGTACCGACAGGTTTTGTCCGATACGAGTCAGGCCGTATGAGGACATCATCGCCAACAAGAACAACACCGCAGGAACCTGTGTTTCAGGTGCCAGCACTCGGCGCGGAGTGAAAACCAGCCACGCCGCAGCGAGCACCAACGCGAATCGAAGCAGCAAGATGAAACCGAACGCAAAATTGAGTGCACCAAACCAGGAGAATGGATTCAGTGATGCAATGAACGAGTCACCACTCGCACGTGCGGCTTGGAGTGTCACGACGAGATACACCGTTGCCACAGCACCAAACCAGCTCAGGCGCAAGAACCGTTCCGTGGTGTCGTATTCGAAACCCTCCGGCCAGCCGATGACGATGTAGAGCAATCCACCAAATACACAAATGACGAAGAGGTATTCCACGATTCTCAGGAGACCGAGCAGCAATCCGAATCGGGGTTCAGGTGTGGCGGTGACCGAGACGATTTCTCCCACCACGGTGGTTGGTGTTGCCCCGTCGGCTCCAGGTGCGCCAGCGATGGTCGTCTGTGGATTCACGAGGAGCGTGAAGTTGAAGGTGCCGAGGCTGCCAATGTTGCGATTGATTACCCACGTAACCGTGCATTGCCCGGCCGGCGGCAGCGACGCAAGCGGAGTAGACACCGTTTGAGCATCCACCGCAATGACTGGTGCGCCGAGCGACACGGTGACACCGTCGCAGCGCAACAACACTCCGAGCGCTGCTGCATCATCGGCATCCAACTTGTTGCGGAAGATGAGCTGAAGTTGTGTCGGCACCACGGTGACCGTGGCGTTTGGTTGCGGATTAGATGAGATGAGTTCGTTGGGAATGGTGGATGCGGCATGAGCCGATCCGCCCAGGGTTGCGAGCATGAGGACGCCGGCGAGCATCGCAAGCACTGGCGTCAGTACGGCACGCCGCCAAGGGACAAGAACTCCACGCATGGGCGTGTCTCTACGGTACCCAAGGAGCGCGTCGTTGGTGTCGCACCGAAGACCACGCTCACCCGAAGGGTAGGCTCGCTACGAAATGGCCACCCAATCGCTGTATCGCCGCTATCGACCGCGACGATTCGCCGAGCTCAAAGGGCAGGAACACGTGGTTCGTGCCTTGCGCAATGCCGTTGCCAACGACCGTGGCGGGCAGGCGTACATGTTTTCCGGTCCACGAGGTACGGGAAAGACCTCCGCAGCTCGCATCTTGGCCAAGGTGCTCAACTGCACGAATCCGCATGAAGGTGAGCCGTGTTGCGAGTGTGACGCATGCCTGGCAATCGAGCGCGGTACCAGTTTCGACGTACTCGAGCTCGACGCTGCAAGCAACAACGGCGTCGACAACATTCGTGAGCTCATCGAACGTGCCGCCATGGGTAACCCCGGCCGCCACCGAGTCTTCATTCTCGACGAAGTCCACATGCTGAGCGCCGGTGCCGAAGCTGCACTACTCAAAACCTTGGAAGAGCCACCACCACATGTGGTGTTCGTGTTGGCCACCACCGATCCGCAAAAGGTAAGCGAAACCATTCGCAGCCGGACCCAGCATCTGCAGTTTCGATTGTTGCCCGCCAAGGACATCGAAGAGCATGTGCGCTTCGTGGTGCAAGATGCCAAGTTGGACGTCACCCCGGAAGCCATCCGACAAGCCGTTGAGCAGGGAGGTGGTTCGGCACGCGACACGCTGTCGGCGCTCGAACTCATCGCAGCCGGCGGCGGCGAGGCCGACGTTTTCGTGCGACCCGAGGATGTCATCGAGTCGCTCATCAATCACGATGCGGCCGCTGTGCTCACCCAAGTGGGGGCCGCGATGCAACGCGGACACGACCCGAAGGCGTTCACAGAGCAACTCGTGCGCTTCCTGCGGGAGATGTTCCTGTCGTCGATGGCGCCACAGTTGGTGCAACTTGCCGAAGACCATGCGCATGTCGCCGCCGATATGACGGCACGTTACGGAGTCGCCTCGGTGGTGCGTGCAATCGAGGTGTTGGGTGAAGCATTGGTCGACATTCGTCGTGCACCAGACCCACGCTTGGTGTTGGAAGTAACCCTGGTACGCCTTGCCAGCAACGTGGTGGCAAACGATACGTCGTCGCTCTTGGCGCGCCTCGAACGATTGGAGTCCGGCAACGCACGTCCGCGCGATGTCACCGGGCCGATTCCCCGTCCGAAGTTGGTTGGGGCTGCGCCGTCGCGCTCGACATCTACGCGACCGACTACAGGCTCAACACCGCCAACACCGTCGGCACCGTCCGTCTCGCAGACGCCGTCCACATCACGAACTTCGGCCTCTGCACCTGCACCTACTGGCGATCTTGTTGCAGCCTGGCCCGGCGTGGTCCGCACACTTAAAGCAACACAGCGAGCGCTGTATTCCGCCGTGGAAGTCATTGCGGTAGAAGGCGACACGCTGGTGGTGTCAGCCCCGAGCGACATGCACAAGAAGAAGTGCTTGGAGTTGAAGGATCACGTCCACGCAGCACTCAGCGCGGCTGCCGGACGCCCGGTAACGCTTGATATTCGAGTCCAGGAATCGCGTACATCCTCCAACAGTGCGTCGGGCAACACGTCACCAACATCGCGACGCTCCAATGTTCCAATCGAAAACAACGGTGCCGATGACCTCTCACTTGCGGATGACGACAACCAACCAGTGGAGTCGGTAGTCGACCAGATTGCCAAACAATTCCCAGGCGCACGTATCGTCGACACGTCGCAGAACTGAGTAAGCAGCGTGGCGTCTGCATATTCGCGATCGATGCAGGCAATGATCGATGCTCTCGCCCGACTACCAGGTGTTGGGCCGAAGTCTGCACAACGCATCGCTTTCCATCTCCTGAAAACCGACATTGAAGAAGTGAAGAAGCTCACTCGTGCCATCGAGGACGCTCGTGGGTCGGTACGTTTCTGCGAGCGCTGCTTCAATTTTTCCGAGTCGTCGCTCTGCCATATCTGCGCCGATGACCGTCGTGATACCAGCACGCTCTGTGTGGTGGAGGAGTCACGAGACGTTGTGGCATTGGAAAAGACCGGCCAGTTCCGGGGCCGTTATCACGTTTTGTTGGGTGCGATCAATCCACTCGAAGGCACCGGTCCCGAACATCTCAAGGTGCGCGAACTGTTGTTGCGCCTGGAGCCCGAAGCCGTCAAGGAAGTCATCCTGTGTTTGAATCCCAATACGGAAGGTGATGTCACTGCGATGTATTTGGCACGACTCCTCAGACCACTCGGGGTGAAAGTGACGCAGTTGGCAATGGGGCTACCCGTGGGTGGTGACTTGGAATATGCCGACGAAGTGACCCTCGGCCGTGCCTTG
>JBBANV010000081.1:0-3909 GCA_040401775.1 Ilumatobacteraceae bacterium | reverse complement strand
TCGACGACTTGGCGCCATTCGACCCCGAAGAGTTCGTCGACGCCCTCTTCGACGAATAAATTCGATTCGCCGCGCGACTGGCACGGCCATGCGCGACTGGCACGGCGGGTGCAGCGATGTACAGCGGTAGATTCTCGTTCTCATGTTTGACTCGCTGAGCGACCGTCTTGGTGCTGTAGTCGGCAAACTTCGCAATCGCGGACGTCTGAGCGAAGCCGACGTCGACGAGATTCTCGCCGAGATCCGCACGGCTCTCTTGGAGGCCGACGTCAACGTCACCGTGGTGCGCAATGTGCTGGCACGCATCCGCGAGAAGTCCGTCGGCGAAGCGATGTCCAAGGTGCTCGACCCAGCGCAGCAAGTGGTCAAGACGGTGCAAGCCGAACTCGTCGCGCTCCTCGGTGGCGAAACGCTCAAGATCACCTACGCAAGTCAGCCGCCGACCGTGGTGCTCATGGCGGGTTTGCAAGGTTCGGGAAAAACCACCAGTGCCGCCAAGTTGGCGGCGTGGTTCAAGAAACAAGGTCGACAACCGATGTTGGTCGGTGCCGACCTGCAGCGACCCGCAGCCGTGGAGCAGTTGCGTGTGCTCGGCCAACAAATCGGCGTCCCCGTGTTCAGTGCGCCCGGCGACCCGGTGGAAACCGCCCGTCTCGGCCTGGAAGAAGCGCGTCGCCTCGGTCGCAACGTCTTGATCGTCGACACGGCCGGACGTTTGGCAATCGATGAAGAGATGATGGAGCAGGTTCGCCGCATCAGCGAAACCGTTGCGCCGCGATACACGTTCCTCGTCGTTGATGCGATGACGGGTCAAGATGCCGTGACCGTTGCGGAAGCATTCAACAACACCCTTGCCATCGATGGCGTGATTCTCTCCAAGCTCGACGGCGACGCCCGCGGTGGTGCTGCATTGTCGGTGAAGGAAGTCATCGGCAAGCCGATCGCATTCGCGGCAACGGGGGAGAAGCTCGATGCATTCGAACAGTTCCACCCCGATCGCATGGCAGGCCGAATCTTGGGCATGGGCGACATGCTCTCGCTCATCGAACAAGCCGAGCAGGTATTCGAGAAGGAAGAAGCCGAAAAGGCCGCCAAAAAACTCGTCGATGGCAAGTTCACTCTCGACGACTTCCTCGACCAACTCCAACAACTCAAGAAGATGGGTCCATTGCAGAACGTGCTCGGTATGTTGCCCGGTGTCGGGGCACAACTGAAAGGGGCCGAGGTCAGCGACGATCAGGTGAAGCGCACCGAAGCAATCATTCGCTCCATGACCCCGGCCGAACGCGAGAACCCCCAAATCATCAACGGCAGTCGGCGCACCCGAATCGCGTCCGGTAGCGGCACGCAGGTGCAGGACGTCAACCGCCTGGTGAAGCAGTTTGCCGAAATGCAGAAGATGATGAAGCAGTTTGGCGGTCGCCTGCCCTCCCGATAGCCTGCACAGAGCCCGCGGCGGTTCGCTCGGGATATCGATTTCACGTCAGGAGCAACATGTCCGTCAAACTTCGTCTGGCCCGCGTCGGCAAGACCAAGCAGCCGCACTATCGCGTCGTCGCGGCTGACACCAAGAAGGCCCGAAACGGCGAGTTCCTCGAGATCGTCGGCACCTACCGTCCTTTGGAGAACCCGTCGGGCTTCGCGGTGGACAACGCCAAGGTGATGCAGTGGCTCAACAAGGGTGCCCTGCCCACCGAGCGCGTGCGCAAGTTGCTGGAAGTCAGTGGCCTGTGGAGCGAGTTCATGGCCACCAAGTCGCCGAAGAAGAAGTAGTCCGTCGTGCCAGAGGCAACCGTTGCCACCAAAGTGCTCGACCACATCGTTCGTTCCATCGTCGACAACCCCGACTCCGTTCGCGTGGAAGCAGTCGATGATGACGGCGTCATCATCCTCGAAGTTCGCGTCGCCGATGGCGACCTGGGCCGAGTCATCGGTCGCCGTGGCCGCACCGCGCAGAACATCCGCGCGCTCGTGCGTGCCGCTGCCGAAAAAGACGGCGTCGATGTCGACGTCGATTTTCTCGACGACTGATTCGTCGCACGGCATGACACACGGTTCGACGCACAGGTAACCGAGTCGTCGGCGCAAGTACCGATGCCCACCATGCGCATCGACGTTTTCACCATCTTCCCGAAGTTGGTCGACAGCTTCTGTTCCGAAAGCCTGCTGGGTCGCGCTCGCACCACGTCGTTGCTCGACCTACGTGTTCACGACCTGCGGGAACATGCCACCGATGCGCATCGCACCATCGATGACGCACCTTTTGGCGGTGGCGCCGGCATGGTGATGCGACCCGAGCCCATATTCGCCAGTGTTCGTGCAGCGCAGCCACCGAGACCGCTGTTGCTCCTCTCGCCGGGCGGGAAACGATTCGACCAGCACATGGCGAAGTCGTTCGCCGCCTCCGGAGGCTTTTCGTTGTTGTGTGGTCGGTATGAAGGTGTCGATCATCGGGTAGTGACGGAGTTGTGTGACGGCGAAGTGTCGATCGGCGACTATGTTTTGGGCGGTGGCGAAGTTGCCGCTTGCGTGATCGTCGAAGCGGTCGCACGGTTGATTCCCGGAGTGATGGGCAACGACGAATCCGCAGCCAGTGAATCGTTCGAAGGAGGGCTCCTCGAAGCCCCGCATTTCACGAGGCCGGCGGAGTTCGAGGGCCATGCTGTGCCCGAGGTACTGCGCAGCGGTGATCATGCGCGAATCGCGCGTTGGCGTCATGCCCAAGCCCTGCACCGCACCCTGGCGGTACGTCCCGACCTCATTGCACAGCGAGGTGGGCCAAATGATGCCGAAAAGCGTCTGTTGGAAGAGTTCCCCAGCCTGCCGTATCCTGAAAGTTCCCTATGAAACCCACAGACATCGTCGACCAGCAACATCTCCGCACGGATATTCCAAAGTTGCGCCCTGGCGACGAAGTCAAGGTGCACGTGCGCATCAAGGAAGGCGACAAAGAGCGCGTTCAGGTGTTCCAGGGTGACATCATCGCCATCGAGGGCTCGGGTATCTCGGAGAGCTACACCGTTCGCAAGAACAGCTACGGCGTCGGCGTCGAGCGAACCTTTCCTCTGCACACCCCATCGGTCGAAAAAGTCGAAGTCTTGCGTCACGGTCAAGTGCGTCGTGCCAAACTCGGATACCTGCGCGACCGCGCCGGCAAGTCCGCGAAGATCCGCGAAAAGCGCGAAGACTAAGTTGCTCGCTCACAGGGCGTCGCTGATGTGCGCGTCGTCCTGCACACAGGCATGCGGAGGTCGTAAGTGAACACTGACGATCTCGAGCAATACGAAGCCGAACGTGAACTGCAATTGGCCAACGAGTATCAAGACGTCGTCGGCATGTTCAAGTTTGCGGTCGAAACCGATCGCCGGTTCTATCTGGCCAACTCTGTCGACGTGCGGGTGCTTTCCGAAGGCCCGCGCCCACTCTTGGAGATCACACTCACCGACGCATGGGTATGGGACATGTACCGCAAGACTCGCCTCGTGCCGAAGGTGCGCGTGCTGAGTTTCAAGGACCTCAACATCGAAGAGCTGCCGAGCAACAACATCTAAATCGGTCGCGCGCGAATCAGGCGCGGGCTCGTTTTGCCGAAAATCTCGTTGCCGCGTGGTACCAGCGGCAGGGTTACACGATCATTGCTCGCAACTGGCGTTGTCCACGTGGCGAACTCGATGTGGTTGCTTGGCGCAATCGGGTGCTGGTGGTGTGCGAAGTGAAGGCTCGACGCAACGCCGCATTCGGGGATCCGTTCGAAGCCGTAACCCACGGCAAGGTGCTGCGTTTGCGCCGCGCAACCGCGGCGTTTCTTGGTGCAAACGGCGTTGACTTGCCACCAATACGAGAAGTTCGGTTCGATGCTGCGGCCGTCATTGGCGCGCAGGTGGAAGTTCGCGAAAGCGTCGTCTAGCG
>JBBANV010000080.1:0-4254 GCA_040401775.1 Ilumatobacteraceae bacterium | reverse complement strand
GTCCGGAGAATTCACTCGTCGGCTGAGGCCCCGAAAACCGATGTTTACCCTGCCGTCACCTGGGTGGAGGATTCTTGCTCTGTCATCGAATCAATCGATGGCGTTGCAATGGGAATCAACGATTGGTTCCCGGCGACTCAACTTTCATGAACATGAGGGAACAACATGACATTGAATTTCGACTCAGAAGACATCGGTAGTAACCACTCCGAGAATCGAACGTTCGCGGACGTTCTCGAGGCCAACATCTCGCGGCGCAGCGTCGTCGTTGGAGGTCTGGCTGGTGCTGCACTCACGTTCTTCGCTGGAAGTCTTGCCAAGGCCGGGGTAAAACCCGATTCCATTGACTCACGTGGACTTGTCAATGCAAGAACCAGAAAACCAAAGATCAACTTCACATCGATTCCACTGCAGGCGAGTCCGATGCCAACAATCGCTCCGGAGTATCGCTACAACGTGATTCTGCCGTGGCGCGAGAAACTGGACGGCAGTGGCACATCGTTCGCTTACGCCGGATTTACGGCCGAGCAGCAGGAGCAGAGTATCGGAATCGGTCACGATGGCATGTGGTACTTCGGTGATGCAAAGGGTGGGATGCTCTGTATCAATCACGAGTACGGCACCAATACCCATCTGACGGGCAAAGCCGTCTTCACGAGCCTTGAAGAAGTGCGCTTGTCACAGGCGGCACACGGTGTGTCAGTAGTGGAAATCGAGGCAAAAGGTCGGACGTGGCGAATGAAGAAGAGCACAAAGAATCGCCGAATCACGGTGAATACGCCAGTGCAGTTCTCCGGACCAGCAGCAAAGAGCATGTTGATCAAGAACAATGCCGGAACTCAGCCACTCGGCACGCTGAACAACTGTGCGAATGGCTACACGCCGTGGGGCACGTATCTCACCTGCGAAGAAAACTTCAACGGCTACTTCGGCTCTACCGTCTCCACCTGGAAGGCAACTCCGGAACAAGCACGATACGGATTTTCCGCTTCGGGGTTCGGCTACGGATGGCACGTGTACGACGGCCGATTCAATCTCTCCAACCCGGCGTACTTCAATGAAGAGAACACGTATGGCTGGGTAGTCGAGATAGATCCCAACAAACCCAAGTCGAAGCCGATCAAGCGAACTGCACTCGGACGCATCAAGCACGAGGGGGCAGAGGTGGTCGTAGGCAAGGACAACCGCGTCGTCGTATACATGGGTGATGACGAGCGTTTCGACTACATCTACAAGTTCGTTTCATCGGCCGACTGGAAAAAGATGGTTGCAGCAGGCAAGAGCCCGCTCGATGAGGGCACCCTGTACGTTGCTCGATTCAACGACGACGGTACCGGCGATTGGTTGGAACTCAGTACCAGCAATCCCGCACTTGCTGGTTGGAGTCTGGACAAAATCCTTGTGTACACGCGAATGGCGGCCGACCTCGCGGGAGCCACAAAGATGGACCGCCCTGAGTGGATCACGGTTGGTCCAGATGGGGATGTCTACTGCACACTCACCAACAACACTCAACGTGGAACCACTGGCCGCGCAAGTGTGAACGCATCGAACCCGACCGTGGCAAACAAGTGGGGTCATATCGTCCGCTGGCGCGATGCCAAACAGCACACGGGCCTCACGTTTTCGTGGGACATGTTTGCTCTGGCAGCCAATGTCTCCGACTCGGCTGGTCAGATGTTTGGCTCACCCGACGGAATCTGGGCTGACAAAGATGGTCGCGTCTTCGTGCAGACCGATGGTGAGCAACCCGGCGGAAACAACGATCAGATGCTGGTTGCCGATGCGGGTAGCAAGCAGTTCAAACGAATCTTCACAGGTGTGAAGGGCTGTGAAGTTACGGGAGTGGCGGTGACACCGGCTCGCGATGTGATGTTCGTGAACCTTCAACATCCAGGTGATGGAGACCCCAAGGTCTCCAACTTTCCTGAACCGTTCACGGGTGCGACGGGTCCCGTACCACGCGATTGCACCATCGTGATTACACGTAAGAACGGTGACGTCATCGGGAGCTGAGAACTGCTCCACGCACGATTCGAATCACGCAGCGCTTCCTGCCGGGAGGCAACGGGGTACCCCTTCACCGTCGTTGTCTCTTGGCGGGGGCGCTCGTTTCTTGAGCGGACCCGTTCGTTCGCTGTTGAGCAGTACCGCGGCGGATGAATGCGGGTCAGTTTGGTGGGCCGAATTGGCGGTCACCTGCATCGCCGAGACCAGGCACGATGAACGCATGCTCGTTGAGGTGACTGTCGATCGATGCGGTGATGATGTGCAGATTCATCCCTGTGGATTCGAGGTGCTTGATTCCCTCTGGGGCCGCGAGTACGCACGCGACGAAGATGGTGTCACTTGCGCCTCTATCCACGAGAATCTTGCAGCCGTGGGCGAGTGAACCACCTGTCGCCAGCATCGGGTCGAGCACCACACAGGTGCGACCACTCAAGTTGGTGGGAAGCTTTGCCACGTATTCGCTCGGCTCGTGCGTCTCCTCATCGCGCTGGACGCCAACAACGGCGATATCGGCATCCGGCAGTAGTTCCATGGCAGCGGGCAACATGCCAAGACCAGCGCGCAAGATAGGCACCAACACGGGACGGCTCGCAAGTTGTACACCGTCGGTGGTGGCAAGCGGAGTGGTTACCTTTCGGGCGCTCGTGGGAATGCGACGTGTGGCCTCGGTGACCACGACGAGCGACAAACGTCGCATCTCGGCACGGAAGATTTGATTCGAGGTGTTTTGATCACGCAAGTTGGTGAGTGCTTCTTGGGCAACGGGGTGGTCCACGACGGTGACTTGAACTGGCATGGCTACATACTTGCGCAGCGGGTGGGGGAGATGCGAACCCGCGTGGGTCGTCACCGGGTGCGAACTAGCGTTTCGGTCGTGCGAATCGTGACTGCGCACACTCGAAGCGATTGCGAACTTGCTGGCTCGCTGTTCGACCAGGTTTGGGGGATCAACGGTATGGTGCCCAACGAGGTCATCATCGCCACGGTGCATGCGGGTGGGTACGCATCCCTGGCGTGGCGGGGTGATGAGTTGGTCGGTGCAAGCTGGGGATTCCTCGGCGCGGATGCGACCCTTCACTCGCATGTCACTGGGGTGCTCCCAGCACACAACTCCACTGGAGTCGGTGAAGCCTTGAAGCGACATCAATGGAATTGGGCCAACGATCACGGATTGCAAGCCATCACCTGGACCTTCGATCCATTGGTGCGTCGCAATGCGTATTTCAACCTCGTCAAACTCGGAGCCAAGGTCACGGAGTACCACGAAGATTTCTACGGATCGATCAACGACGGACTCAATCGAGGTGAGCACACGGATCGTCTCATGGTGCGATGGCAGGTGGCCGGCTGCGGTGGTGTGCCGCCAGTCGGTACCCCGGTGATAGCGGCCGAGTGGACGATCCCAACGCCCGGCGACATTGAAGCACTCCGTGTCTCTGATCGCAGCGAGGCTCAGTCCTGGCGCGCCCGACAGCGGGCAGACTTGCGCAAGGCATTCTCCGCCGAGTGGAAGGTTGCGGGTTTCATGGACGATGGCAGCTACGCGGTGGTGCGAGCATGATTTCGGAAATCCGTCTGCGTCGCGCCCACATCGACTTGGTGTCGCCATTTCGCACCAGCTTTGGAGTGGAATCCGCTCGTGACCTGCTTTATATAGAGGTGTCCGGAGATGGGGTAACGGGCTGGGGTGAATGTGTGGCGATGAGTGAGCCCATGTACTCGAGCGAATACGTCGATGGTTGTGAGGCGATGTTGCGGAGATTCCTGTTGCCGCTCGTCCAGCCCGATACCACAGCGCAATCGTTCGCCAAATCGGTGAGCGACATTCGCGGTCATTACATGTCCAAGGCGGTGCTGGAGACTGCATTGCTCGACTTTCAACTGCGTAGCGACGGAGTGAGCCTCGGAACCTTTCTTGGTGCCACGCAAACAAGGGTTCGCTCTGGCGTGTCGGTGGGAATTCAACCAAGCATCGAAGATCTCCTCCGAGTGGTGCAGGGTTACATCGATGATGGTTACCTGCGAATCAAGTTGAAGATCGAGCCGGGCTTCGACATCGATCCCGTTCGCGCAGTACGAACCACGTTCGGCGACGACCTGCTGTTACAGGTGGATGCCAACTCGGCCTATGAATTGAGCGATGCGAAGCACTTGGCTCAATTGGACGCCTTCAATCTGCTGCTTATCGAGCAGCCGCTTCCGGAAGAGCAAGTTGCATCACATGCGCAACTCGCCAAGGTGGTG
>JBBANV010000079.1:0-4483 GCA_040401775.1 Ilumatobacteraceae bacterium | reverse complement strand
GCTACACCATTGCCGACGTGTTGGCCAAGCCTGGTTACGGCTTGATCATCTTGGGCATCGCAATTGCTCGCTCGAACGCAGAGGGTTACCGAGCCGCCTAAGGCTCCCGCACTCTCCCACCCTTCGGGGTGGATGGAAAGGCCCCGGTCGAAAGACCGGGGCCTTTCTTATTGTGCCCCGACGTCATCTCCGCTGTAACCGGCAATAACGAGACTCGGCTGGGGTCAAGACCTCAAAGACAAAAGCGTCCGGAGCCGATCAGTAATAGCACCGTGCGATGGCGACGACGAAGCGATCCAGAGCACAAAGTCGTACACCTCATCATTGCTGAGACGACTCACCGCTACCTCATTGATTTCCAGAAAGACTGCAGTTGATAGCCACCCCAGACGCTTGTTGCCGTCAATCAACGCATGGTTTCCCACTATCGACTGCAGCAGCGCAGCAGCCATTTCGTAAACATCCCGATACGCGTATTCGCCCATCAGGGTGGTCTGCGGTCGAAGGACTGCCGAATTGAGTAGACCCATATCGCGAATGGGAACTGGATCACCCAGCAGACGACGCCCCAAACTCAGAACATCTTCGAGATCGAGAAAACGAATAGGCCTTTTCACTCACCCAACCGTCGAATTGCATCGGCGTGAACGTTCAAGATCAGTTCCGCTGCATCATCTACACGGCTGTTGTGATCAACACGGACGATCCATTCGCGGACTGCCGTACGAGCAGCGTCTTGCATTGAAATTCCACATGCCTTAGCAGTTCGCTTGAGTTCCTGTTGCTCGGATTTGCTGAGCCGAAGTGTCATTGCCATATCGATATGGTATCATAATGATACCAATTCAACAACTCTAAGCTGCCAACCCTCTCGCAACGTCGTCATATAGACCCTGGGGGAGCTAGGCACGCAGCAGCAGTTGGCGCAGGTAGTTGAGCGCGGAGATCACGGCAAGTTCACGCATGGTCTTTCGATCTCCGGGCAACATCACCGTGGTGGAACTTGCGACACCGTCGGGCATCGCCACGGCGATACACAGTGTGCCTACTTTGGCGCCATCCTGTTCGCTGGGGCCGGCAACGCCGGTCAACGCCAACCCCACCGATGAGCCGACGGTTCTACACACACCGAGTGCCATCGCACGGGCGGTTTCTTCGTTGATCACGGGACCCTGCGGCACACCAAGCACGTCGAACTTCACTTCGCTCGCATAGGCCACCACCCCGCCGCGCATCACATCGCTGGCCCCGGCAGTTGCCGTGAGGCGACCAGCGACCAACCCGCCGGTGACCGATTCGGCCACACCGATGGTGAGGTTGCGCTTGCGCAGCAGGTCGAGCACCACCGATTCCATGGTGTCGGTGTCGTATCCGAACACCACTTCGGGGATCACCGAGCGAACGCGCTCGGCCCACGTGTCGAGCAATGCGGTGACTTCGGCGGTGTCGGCACCGCGACCGGTGAGGCGCACCTTGATGCCCTCCCAGCCGCTGGCGAGAAACGCGAGCGTGGGATTGCCCACCTTGTCGAGTTCGTCGATGATCGGCTGCAGCCGCTCGTTGAGACCGCTCTCGCTTTCGCCCCACGTGCGCAACACTCGCGAGGCGATCTTTCGCTGCTCGCCCGAGCGCGCCAACAAGTCCGGAAGAATCGCCCGTTCGTACATCTCGTGCAATTCATAGGGCACGCCGGGTACGGCATAGATCACCTTGTCGCCAACGGGGCAAATGAGCCCGGGGGCAGTGCCGCGCTTCTGCTCGATAATCGTCGCTCCAACAGGCACCATGGCCTGACGAAGGTTGTTCTCACTCATCTTGCGATTGCGACTCGAAAACATGTACGCGATTCGATCGGCAATTACCTCGTCCAGCCGGAGCTCCACACCCATGACTTCGGCGATGGCCTCGCGCGTGATGTCGTCGTGGGTGGGCCCCAACCCACCGCACACGATGATGGCATCGGCATCGCGCAATACCGATCGCAACGCGGCCACGATCCGCGCCTGGTTGTCGCCCACCTTCACCTGCAGACACGAGTCGAGCCCGGCAGCTGCGAGCTGCTCGCCCAACCACGAGGAATTGGTGTCGACTATTTGCCCGAGCAACAGCTCGGTGCCGACGGCAACGACGTCACAGCGCACTGGCGGGCCTCCCTCGAGTGGCTACGGCTTTCCATGCGTACTGTGCCCCGGACAACAATGTGAGTCCCACCGCCAGCCACAGCAGCGACAACCAGATCCAACGTTCGTCGAAGGTGAGCGGCATCAACGCACCGGCAACCGCCAACTGTTGGCTGAGCGTTTTGATCTTTGCCGTTCGGCTGGCGGGCATCGACACACCCTTTGCGCCGGCCACCACGCGATACACACTCACGATCACCTCGCGCGTTGCGATGATGATCACCGGCAACAGCCAGAACACGCCGCGCGACACCAGGGTGAACATGGCGCCAAGCACCAGCACCTTGTCGGCGAGCGGGTCGAGAAACGCACCACTTCGTGTAATTCCGTGTCGCCGCGCCAGATAGCCGTCGATGCCGTCGCTGGCACACAACACGAACCACACGCCGAGTGCCACCCACGAGCCACCTGGTTCGACGGGAATCATGGTGAACAACAGCGGCGACACCACGATGCGTCCCACCGTGACGGCATTGGCCCATGTGATGAGGGCGTTTGGATCAACCGGCATGGTTGGCTCCCTGCGCTGAGCCCTCGTTGGCATCGGCCCCCTCAGCCACCAGGTCGGGGCCCTGAGCATCGGCGATTCGCAGAGTTGCAAAGCTTCCCACCGCCAGCGATGTTGGCACACGAATGATGCCGTCGATCTGTGGTGCCTCACGGTGGCTACGACCCACGCCGGGCTCGTCCACCAGCACTTCCACCGATGCGTCGATCAACTCGTCGCGCTTGGTGGCGGTGATGGCGTCCTGCAGCTCGCGCAGCTCGGCGATGCGTTCGCGCATCAACCCCGCCGGCACCTGGTCGGGCAGGTTCACTGCGTAGGTGCCCTCTTCGGGGCTGTACTCAAAGAAGCCGCACCAGTCGAGCGACGCCTCACGCACGAACGAGAGCAGTTGATCGTGGTCGTCCTCGGTTTCGCCCGGATAACCGACGATGAAGTTGCTGCGGAACGTTGCGTCGGCCTCGCGAGTGCGAATGTCGGCGATGCGCTTGAGGAATCTCTCGCCGTCACCCCAGCGGCGCATACGACGTAGATGCGGCTTCGACACGTGCTGCAGCGACAAGTCGAAGTACGGCACTCCACTGGCGAGGATGGCGTCGATGAGTTCGTCGCTCAGGTCGCTCGGGTACAAATACAACAGTCGCGTGCGAGGCACTTTCGCCGATACCTGCCGAACCAAGTCGACGATGGAACCGGCACCGAGTTCTTCCGGGCGATCCTTGCCGTAGCTGGCCAAGTCCTGTGCAACGAGCACGATTTCCTTTGCCTGCAGCTCGTCAACCTCGCGCAGGATGCTGGCAACGTCACGACTGCGCTGCGGCCCACGGAACGAAGGAATCGCACAGAACCCACAGTTGCGGTCGCAACCCTCGGCAATCTTCACGTAGGCCCACGGCGTGCGCGACGCAGGGCGTGGAAGATTCAACAGGTCGAACGATGGCACCGGCTGTGCGGTAACGGCGATCCCGGGCTTCTTGCCCAAGGTGACGGCAGTGGCAGGTGCTGCGACGCCGGACTCGATCGCGACGCCGAAGCCTGCGATCTGGTCGGCTTCCGGCAAATTGGCGCGAAGTTCGTCGCCATAGCGCTCGGCCATGCAGCCGGTCACCACCAAGCGAGCGCCCTTCTTGCGACGCTCGCTCAACGCCAAGATGGTGTCGATACTTTCCTTGCGCGCTTCTTCGATGAACGCGCACGTGTTCACCACCACGACATCGGCTTGAGATTCGTCATCGGTGGCAGTGAGTCCCTGCGCCAACAAGGTTCCCACCAACTTTTCGGAGTCGACTTCGTTCTTCGGGCATCCCAACGTTTCGACGTAAAAGCGCGATGCCACGCATTCAGGCTACGAGAGCGATCAGCGGTGGAGCGCCAATCCGGCACTCGCCCACGGAACGACCACGACATCGCCGAGACCAGAACGGGTGATGTAAGCGGTTCGCAGTCCCGGCCCTCCAAAGCAGATGTTGGTGGTCATCACGTCGCCCGACTCCACGAATCGCACCACTTCGCCAGCAGGACTCAACACCGTTACACCACCCACAGGCGCGATCGTGGCCACGCATACGTTGCCGTCGCCATCAACCGCGAGAGAATCGAGGTACACCAACTTGGGTGAAGCCCACAGCAAGTGGTGCGTGTCGAACGGCGTTACCGGGGCTACGACGCCGGGCTCCACGATGTCGCGCACCCACACACGCGCGGCATGGGTTTCGGCGTAGTACAACTTGGTGCCGTCGGGCGACAGTCCGATGCCGTTGGCGGCCTCCACCGGGAACACCACTTCGTTGATGTGCGA
>JBBANV010000078.1:0-4510 GCA_040401775.1 Ilumatobacteraceae bacterium | reverse complement strand
AGGCATTCGGCATCTGTAGAGGCCCGCGCATCACCTTGTTGTCATCGCTGTTGCTACCGGTGGACACCTCGGGATGCGGAATATTGGGTATTCGGAGCATCACGTCGCGCAGGACGGCTTCCACTTGGGCAAACTCCTCGTCGAGCGCCTTCTCGCGTTCGCCGAGGGTGCGGCTCTCTGCCATGAGTGGCTCGGCGTCCTTCTTCTCCCGACGCAGAACTCCTACTTCCTTCGAGAGCTCGTTGATTCGTGCCCGGGCCGCGTCCCGCTCCGTCACAATGTCACGAAGCCGCACATCAAGACGAATGGCATGATCCAACTGATCGAGCACCTCGGGCTTGGCGCGTCGCTCCAGTGCAGTGCGCACTGCGTCGGGTTGTGTTCGCAACAACCGGACATCTATCACGCCCGACAAGGCTAGTGCTGCACGCGGTGGAACGAGTCCGATGTCTACTGTGTTCGTAGTGAATTCGCCACTCTCCACGACGGCACTCGAGGTGCGAGACCTGGTGATTCGCTACGGCGACATCACAGCGGTGAATTCGGTGTCGTTCGTGGCACGACACGGTGAGGTCACCGCAGTGCTCGGGCGAAATGGCGCAGGGAAAACCTCGACCCTGGAGGCGTGCGAAGGCCTTCGCCGTCCCACCAGCGGCTCGTTACGCGTGTTGGGACATGAAGTAACCGAAATCGACAATTCACTGCGAGCCCGAATCGGGGTCATGCTGCAAGATGGAGGGATTGCACCAAGTGCCCGCGTGATGTCGCTCGTTCGTCATTACTGCCGACTGTACGACCGAGGGGTTGACCCACGACATCTCCTCACACAGGTGGGACTGCAACACCGAGCATCATCCACATGGCGACGACTCTCGGGTGGGGAGCGTCAACGATTCTCCCTTGCCCTGGCGCTTGCCGCCAACCCGGATGTCGCATTTTTGGATGAGCCCACTGCTGGTGTCGACCTCGATGGCCGCGAAATGATTCGAGGGATCATTGCCGGACTGACCGCACAAGGTTGCTGTGTCGTGCTCGCCACCCACGATCTCGATGAAGCAGAGCGAGTAGCACAGCACGTGGTGGTGTTGCATCACGGCAAAGTCGTGTTGGATGACTCCGTGATGAACCTCTGCGCGGGAAATCGACGGCTCGAAGACGTCGTACGTGAGGTCACACGATGAAGTTGGTCGTCACCCAAACCCGAATGGAACTCACCACGTTGCTGCGCAACTACGAGCAGCTCCTGCTCATCATGGTGATTCCCGTGGGCATCCTCGTGTTCTTCGGCAATGTCGACGTATTGCCGGACAGCGTGTCGTTGTCGCGCTTGGTGTCGTCGGTGCTGACATTGTCGATCATGTCCACCGCAATGGTAAGTACGGGCATTGCCACCGGATTCGAACGTTCGTACCATGTACTGAAGCGTCTCGGAGCAACGCCACTTGGTCGTGAGCGACTCATTTGGGCCAAGGCTGCGTCCGTGGCCATCGTCGAAGTCGTTCAAATCACCGTACTGCTGATGATTGCATCATTCATGGGTTGGTCACCCAGTGCAGTGACATGGTGGAAACTCGTCGGTGCAATCGTGCTTGGCACTTCGGCATTCGCCGGAGTCGGATTGACTCTTGCTGGTCGTCTGCGTGCCGAGGCAAATCTCGCTGCACAGAACGGTTTGTACCTGGCACTCCTTGCAGTGGGTGGCATCATCGTTCCGATTGACGAACTCCCCGACGCCATGGCCATGCTGGCGCGGATCCTTCCCTCTGGTGCACTCGCAGAGGCCATGCATACCTCGCTGGGTGGCATCACCAGTGATGCATGGTTCAGTTACGCCTCGGGCAGTGGTGTGTGGCTGGACTTGCTTGGCTGGGCCGTCATTGCGCCGATCGTGGCGTCACGGCTCTTCCGATTCGACAGCTAGACGGTCACTTATTCGCGTAGCGGTTCCTGGGCTGCAGGAATGCGGTCGAATTCCCGTGCCACCTCGTCATAGGTGAGTGTTTTCTCTGGTGTCCGGCGATAGCTCTGCTGCCTGCCGTATCCACCCATGAAGCGTTTGAACCACAAGAACATGATGATGCTCCACAAGAAGATGGAGCCTCCCGTCTTCATGATTGCTCCTGCAATCTGCTGATCGGTGGTGACGGACAGTCCCCATACCCTCACTGCAATGTCGTAGTGCTTGTACACCGCGCCTTCGGCAAAGGTCAGCCACGCCGCGGGCACCGTCGGTATCACCGACATGAGGAACAAGTACACCATCCGCCCGCCGTATCCGACTCGCATCGAGGGATCCGGTGCTGCAACGGGAATCCACATCAGGACCGATGATGTCACCAGGGCGACATGCAACGAATAGTGCAGCAATGGATTGTTGACGCTTTGATTCACCATCGCTGGAATGTGTGTCACGATCACCACGATGTTGAAGACGAATCCCGCCACCACTGGTTTGGCAAACCACCGGATCACGCGACCTACGCGTGGGGAGCCGAGCACCGCTCGAAACAACCACACTGGTGTGGCAAGCACCGCCAACAGCGGCAAGAAGTACGACAGAGCCATGTGTTGGAACATGTGCACCGAGTAGAGGTACTCCTCGCTGATGTCGTGAATCGGCCAGTCACTCGCCAACCACAGCATCGCAACGGCCGAGGCAAACATCCAGCCCTGCCGGCGTGTCACCGCCGGCGCACCGGCGCGCACCTCCGGCGTATGGGGTGCAATGAACCGGACTGCGTACCACCAGGCACCAACGACGAAGAGCACCAACATCCACACTTCGGGATGTGCCTGAAAGCGCCAGGGGCTCACGAGAAGGTCGGCGGACTCGGCAATCATCGAGAGCGACCGCATGGTCGAGATCAGCGAATGAAGAAGTGGAAGGTGGCCAGCGCGGCGACGTACACGCCCACCGCAAGGAACAAGCCGGCATAAAACATCCAGCTGAAGAGCTTGTTGTCGAACTTCAGGTGCATGAAGTAACTCACCACGATAAAGAACTTCACCACCATCATGATCAGGAGCGACGGAAGGAACAAGGGCCCGAAGTCCACGTAATAGGTGGAAACCTCCAGCGCCGTGATTGCGGCCAAGATCAAGGCGATGTTGATGTAGCCACGGGTGGACATTCCGTGCTCCGTCGAATGGTCACTGCCATGCGAAGTTGCGGTGTCGTGAGTGGTGTCGGTGGTCATCGCATCAGACCGGAATCAAATAGACGAGGGTGAAGATGATGATCCAGACGATGTCGACGAAGTGCCAGTACAGACCGATCATTTCCACGGTTTCAGCCTTGCTACCGGGTACCTTGCTGCGCTTGTTGATTGCCACCAGTGCCATCAACATGATGATGCCGACGGTCACGTGCACGCCGTGGAACCCTGTGAGCGTGTAGAAGCTGGAACCGAACAAACTGGTCGTGAAGCCGAGACCTTCGTTGTAGAAGGCGGTGAATTCATATACCTGACCACCAACGAAGGTGGCCCCCAACAGCGCAGTGATCGCCAACCACAAATTGGTGCCGCGGTCATCCTTCTTGTGTGCTGCAGACACCGCCAGCACCATCGTGAGCGAGCTCATGAGCAGGACGAAACTGCTCACCGAAGTGAATGGAATGTCGTAAATCTGCTCCGGGGTTGGGCCGTTGGAAACGCGACCGCGATATAACATGTAGGTGGAGATCAGCCCACCGAACAACAAGCACTCCGAGCCCAGGAACAACCACATCCCGAGCTTCACATTGGAAAGCCCCGTGCTCGTGACGTGGGCGTCGTGCGTGGCGGACTCAGCCATGTGATGCTCCTACGGCATGGCCGTTGCTGGACGGTGAATCGAAGTCGCTCTCTGGTGCCGTAGCCGGTTCCAATGCCCATCCGTACATCGCGTACAACATGATCAACCCACCAACGATTGCAACAGGAATCGAGTAGATGATTCCAAGTGCAACCACCGGCATGCCGGCAGCCAACACCAATGGCCAGTACGACGGCGAGGGCATGTGGATGTGTTTGTCGGCGTTGCGCTCGAGTTCCGCAAGTACTTCCTCGGCGGATGCCACTTCACGCATCGTGTGGGTAGTGGAGTCTTCTTCGTACTTGCGGTGGAAGAACTCATCCAAATGGTGTACATGCGGGATGGAATCGAAGTTGTGTTCCTTTGGTGGGTTGGAGGTCATCCACTCCAGGCTGCGGGCGTTCCACGGGTCAAGTGGGGCGCGCACCTTGCTGCGCGCAGTTACCACGATGTTGATGAGGAACAGGCCCACACCGACGGTCAAAATCAGCGAACCAATCGACGCGATGAGGTTCCAGAATCCGAGATTGAAGAATCCCTCACCGGCTCGCGCCTCGGTCCACTGGTACATACGACGGGGTTGACCCTGCAACCCGAGGATGTGCATCGGGCCGAACGTCATGTTCATGCCGATGACCATGAGCCAGAAGTTCCACGAGCCCAAACGCTCGTTCAGCATCTTGCCGAACATCTTCGGCCACCAGTAATAGAAGCC
>JBBANV010000077.1:0-4586 GCA_040401775.1 Ilumatobacteraceae bacterium | reverse complement strand
GATGTGGTGAAGATCAGCTCGGTCACGTGGACGCGTGTGCTCGGTGTCGGGCGCCCCAAATAGCCACGTCGTTCGTATCAGGATCCGAGTCTGTCTTCGTCGCACTCGAGTCGGCGCACGGCACACGCCTGAATTAGTTTGAAGTCGTGACGAACGCCGCAATCGACGCCGGATGGAAGTGCGAGAGTTTTTCAGCGGCAGGATTCACCCACGACGTGTACCGCAAGGGCACCGGCCCCGGCGTGGTGGTGGTGCACGAGATTCCCGGAATCACCCCAAAGGTGATGCAATTTGCCGAAGAAGTCGTCGCTGCAGGTTTCACCGTGGCGATGCCACTGCTGGTTGGCGAAGTGGGGCGCGCTCCGGATGGCAAGTACATGGCTTCTTCGGCGGCCAAGGTGTGTGTTTCGCGCGAGTTCACCACCATGGCGCTTCGCAAGACGTCACCAATCATCTCTTGGTTGCGCGCATTGGCCAAACAGTTGCATCGCGAAGTTGGCGGGAAGGGCGTTGGCGCCATCGGTATGTGCTTCAGTGGCGGCTTCGCGCTCGGCATGATGCTTGACGACGTGATGATCGCCCCGGTGCTTTCGCAACCGTCGTTGCCGTTTGCATTCGGAAAGTCGCGCTCAGCCGACCTCAACTTGTCGCCGGATGATGAACTTACCGTTCAGCGTCGCGCAGTCGAGGGCTGCCAAGTTCTCGGTTTGCGATACACCGGTGATCGCCTCGTTGGGGACCGTTTCGCCGCGCTGCGCCAACTGCTCGGTGAGCAATTCATCGCCGTGGAGTTCGCATCCACCGCCAAGAGCGACCATTCGGTATTGACCGAGCAGCGTCAGGATGAAGGTGTGGTGCGCGTGGTTGACTTCCTACGAGAGAAACTGCAGCCATGACCTCCACCCACGAAAACCACGCACCGGCACTCAACGACCGCAATGCGCACTATGAGTCGCTCGTCGACCCCATCGCCAACTGGGAAACCGATTTCGACCACATGCATCCGGCATACAACGCCAATGCGCCGGAGATTTGGCAACAACTGCGCGAAGGTTGCCCGGTTGCACACTCAAACCGATACGGCGGAACCTGGTTGCCCGTTCGCCATGCAGACGTGAGTGCCATCGCCTACGACACCGAGCACTTCAGTTCCGAAGACGTGGTCGTGAAGCGCATCAAACCAACGGGCGAGAGTCGACCGTATGGTGGCGCGCCGCCGATTACGTCCGACCCGCCGTTTCATCACCATGCACGTCGCGTATTGCTGCCGGCGTTTGCGCCACAGAAGATCGCGGCGATGGAAGCAGAGACTCGCGCCTTTTGTCATGGTCTCATCGACAAATTTGGTGCCGCCGATGTAGTCGATGTTGCAGATGAGTACGCCAAACATATTCCTCCGGCAGTCATCGCCCACATGCTGGACCTTCCCTTGGAGGATGGCGAACTGTTCCGCGACTTCATTCACGTGGCGCTCGAAGGCATTGCCGAAGATCAAGAAGTTCGCCAGGCAGGGTGGCAGAAGCTGGATGCGTATCTCGACCGTCGAATTGCCGAACGCAGTGCCAATTTGGGTGATGATCTCCTGAGTTTCTTGCTCACCGCCGAACTCGGCGGCAATCGATTGCACCCCGATCACGTGCGTGGAACCGTTGCGCTGTTGCTCATCGCAGGCATCGACACCACGTGGAGCGCGATCGGTTCGTCGTTGTGGCATTTCGCCAAGACTCCGAGTGATCTCGCCCGACTGGTGCGTGAGCCCGAACTGTTGCCCACGGCAGTGGAAGAGATGTTGCGTGCGTACGCACCGGTCACCATGGCGCGAACGGTTGCAAAGGACGTAGAGATCGGCGGCTGTCCGATGAAACAGGGCGACTGGGTGTTGCTTCCGTTCCCGGCAGCCAATCGTGACCCAGCCGAATTCGATCGCGCTGACGAGGTGTTGATCGATCGCGAAATCAACCGCCACTCCGCATTTGGTTTGGGCATTCATCGCTGTGTTGGTTCCAACCTGGCGCGCATGGAAGTTCGAATCGCTCTCGAAGTATTCGTCGAGCGATTCCCCGAGTTCGAACTGGCCGACCCCGCCGCAGTGACGTGGAGTGTGGGTCAGGTGCGTGGTCCGCGATCGTTGCCGATTCGTATACGGTCGCGCGCGTCTGCGCGGGCGAAGTGACCAGCGATCAGCGCGTCGCCCTCGACCTGACGCAACTCAACCCCGACCAACGTGACGCCGTTGAATACAACGGTGGTCCACTACTCATCATTGCAGGGGCAGGTTCGGGAAAAACCCGCGTGCTCACCCACCGAGTAGCGCACCTCATTGCATCGGGTGTGCATCCGATGAACATTCTCGCAATCACCTTCACCAACAAGGCGTCGCAAGAAATGAAGGCCCGAGTCAAGACGCTCGTTGGTGAGGTGGCCGACAAAATGTGGGTGAGCACGTTCCACGCGGCATGCGTGCGGATTCTTCGCGCAACCGCCGATCGTCTGGGATATCCGAAGAGCTTCACCATTTACGACTCCGCCGACTCCTTGCGTTTGGTGGGCCAGATCATTCGTGACTTGAATCTCGACCCCAAGCGGTTTCCATCGAAGGGTGCCCAAGCGCGAATCAGTTTGTGGAAGAACGAGTTGGTGAATCCGTCGGGTGCAGCCGCCGACGCATTCGGCCCATTCGAAACGAAGTATGCGGAGATCTATACGGAGTACCAACATCGCTTGTTGCGTGCAGGCGCGATGGATTTCGACGACTTGTTGGTGAACGTGGTGCATCTGTTCCGTGACCACCCTGCAGTACTTGCCGCGTACCAGGATCGCTTCAAGCACGTGCTGGTGGACGAGTTTCAGGACACGAACCTCGCCCAGAACGAAATCGTCCTGTTGCTGGGTCGCGAACACCACAACGTCTGCGTGGTGGGAGATACCGACCAGAGCATCTATGCCTTTCGTGGCGCCGACTACCGCAACATCCTGCAGTTCGAACGCGCCTTTCCGGATGTGTACACGGTGGTGCTGGCACAGAACTATCGCAGCACGCAAGTGATCCTGGACGCGGCCAACGCGGTGATCTCCAACAACGTGGAGCGCAAACCGAAAGAGTTGTGGACCGAGGTCGGTACGGGGGACAAGATCGTTCGCTATTACGCCGAGGACGAAGACGAGGAGGCACGATTCGTCATCTCCGAGCTGAAGCGCTTGCATCGCCATGAAGCGGTCAATTGGCGGGAAATTGCCATCTTCTATCGCACCAATGCGATGAGCCGCGTGATCGAAGAGTTCCTCATCGATGGTGACGTTCCGTATCGCGTAATTGGTGGCACCAAGTTCTATGACCGCAAGGAAGTAAAGGACGCCATCGCGTATCTGCGCTGCGTGATGAACCCGGCCGACGAGATGAGCATCCGTCGCGCGATCAACGTGCCCAAGCGTGGCGTCGGTGATACGAGCTTGGACAAGGTGTCGACACTCGCCAAGGAGCAGAGTCTGGCGCTATCGGTGGCGCTACGACGTGCGGCATCGGCAGGCGTTGGTGGCGCAGCGCTACGCGGCATCAACGAGTTCTTGACGTTGATCGATTCGCTCGAAGGAGATGTGGAGCACGGCCCGGCCCACCTGTTGCGCGAGCTGCTCGAGCGAAGCGGGTACCTGGCCGAGTTGCGAAACGAAGACACGCACGAAGCGCAGGGCCGAATCGAAAACCTCGAGGAACTCATCGGTGCTGCGGAGGAATTCCCCGATGCCAACGACTTCCTGGAGAAGGTGTCGCTGGTGTCCGATACCGACGAGATTGCAGGCGACGACAAGGTGATGATGATGACCCTGCACTCGGCCAAGGGTTTGGAGTTTCCGACGGTCTTCATCGTGGGTTGGGAAGAGGGAGTGTTTCCCCACAGCCGTACGTTGCTCGACCCGACGCAACTGGAGGAAGAACGCCGCCTTGCGTACGTGGGTATCACGCGTGCCGAGCGACGCCTGTATCTCACCCATGCGTGGAGTCGAGGGTTGCACGGTTCGCGGCAGTACAACCCACCATCACGTTTTCTGGATGAGATTCCCGCTGACTTGCTCGATCGGAAGGGCAGTGTCGACACGGGCGCCGACGAAGGCCGCGGACATCTTCGCGAGCAAACCGATTGGTCTCGAACCCCGGTTCCGGACTTTCGCGGTCGTGGTCGAAGTGTGACATCGTCGGCAAGCGAAGCCCTGCGCCCGATCGTTCGCGAACCAAAAGTGTCGCACAATTTTTCGATCGGCGACGACGTCGTACATCCGGTGTTCGGTGAAGGGGTCATCATCGACTTGGATGGCGCCGGCGAAAAGGCCGAAGCCACGGTGCGTTTCGTGGACAAGGGCACCAAGGTGCTCGCGCTTGCATGGGCGCCGCTGACGAAGCGCTAGCGCTGGAAGTGCGCCGCGGGGTTCGTCGCCGCTGACGAAGCGCTAGCGACTTACGGTGCGCGGAGGTCGATCAACAGGCTGATGCGGTTTTCCACCACGGGCCGCGCATCCACCGGACGGTGGAGTGCTTCGACGGGCAACGTGCGGTTCTCGCAATCCACGAAGTCCCGCGTTCCTTCGATGTG
>JBBANV010000076.1:0-4641 GCA_040401775.1 Ilumatobacteraceae bacterium | reverse complement strand
AACTTGCTGACCGAAGACAACCTGCCGTATTACACGCGGGATATCAGCACCATCTTCGGTGGCGACAGCGCATATGGCGCCTGGGCTCGCAACTGGACGGCCGAAGAAGGTCGACACTCCATCGCCATTCGCGATTACCTCACCGTGACACGCGCCCTCGACCCGGTGGAACTCGAGCGCGCGCGTATGCAGCAGGTTCGCGGTGCCCAAGTACCCGCGCCCGATGATTTGTTCGAAGCGCTTGCGTATCTCTCCATGCAGGAACTTGCGACACGAATTGCGCACCGCAACACCGGAAAACTGATCGGTGATCAAGCAGGGCAGGATGTGATGCTGCGCGTCGGCAACGACGAGAACTTGCACTTCCTGTTTTACCGCGACCTAGCGACGGCGGCACTCGAAGCCGATCCATCCAACATGATGATTGGAATCGAGCGAGCAGTTCGAAACTTCGCGATGCCCGGAACGGGAATTCCGAACTTCAACGAACTCGCCAAACAAATTGCCAATGCCGGCATCTACGACTTCAAGATTCACCACGAGCAGATTCTCGAACCAGTGGTGTTGCGTCACTGGAAGGTGAAAGATGTGTCGGGTCTGTCGCCTGAGGGCGAAAAGGCTCGCGAGGCAGTGATTGCCCGAATCGACAAAATCGGGCGTGTCGCTGCCCGTTTGTCGC
This sequence comes from Ilumatobacteraceae bacterium, assembly GCA_040401775.1. Taxonomy (GTDB): domain Bacteria; phylum Actinomycetota; class Acidimicrobiia; order Acidimicrobiales; family Ilumatobacteraceae; genus F1-60-MAGs027. The sequence goes on along the minus strand of JBBANV010000076.1, from coordinate 3,962 downwards.
GCGAACCCGAAACGGTGTAGACCAAGGCGGTGCCCTCCGCCGAGCAGCTTGCATCCAGCGGTTCTCCCTCCGCCGAGCAACTCAACGCCGTACTGGCGCCACATCTTGGCAAAGCACGCATCACCGCGGTGCGCGAGGAAGCAATCGGCACGGGACAAATGTCGGAGTCTCGACGACTTCATCTCACCTTCAGCGAGTTGTGTGATGTGCCTTCGACGATGATCGCCAAGTTCCCAAGTAGCGACCCGCGGAGTCGTGCCACCGGCAAGGCGACACGTTGCTACGAAGTGGAGTCGTCGTTCTATCGAGATCTTCGTGATGCGCTCGACGTTGGAGCACCGCAATGCTTCCACGTGGAGCGCGACGAAACCTCCGACGAGTTCCTGCTGCTCCTCCAAGATTTTGCACCCTGTGAGCAAGGCGATCAAATTGCCGGCTGCACCCCAGCGCAAGCGGAAGCATGCGTCGATGAACTCGTTCGGCTGCATGGTCCGTTGTGGAACTCGCCGTTTCTCGCAACCTTGCCGTGGCTGAACCGGAGCACCGACAAGGATCGCTCGGGCAGCCAGGCGCTCATGCAACAAGTCTTCCCGGGCTTCATGCAGCGATACGGAGACCGGCTTTCGCGCTCCGCGCGACACGTCGGTGAGGAGTTCATGCGGGATTCGGGCGGGTACTTTCGTCGCGGACTTCCGCACCGCACGGTGGTGCACGGCGACTTTCGACTCGACAATCTGTTGTTTCGCAATGCCGGTGTCGGCGTGGTCGATTTTCAAACCGTCACCCACGCGTGTGGCGCGCAGGACCTTGCGTATTTCGTTGGTGCGGGGCTCACCACCGATGCTCGTCGTGCACATGAACGCGCGCTGGTGCAACGTTGGGTGGAGGGACTACGCGGTTACAACATCACGCTCGCCTTCGAAGAGGCGTGGTTGGAGTACCGGCGCTTCACGTTTGCTGGCTACGTCATGGCGGTGGTGGCTTCGATGATCGTGAAGCAGACCGAGCGCGGGGATGAAATGTTCCTCGCCATGGCCAACCGACATGCGCAGCATGCCGAGGACCTCGACTCATTGGAAGCTGTGCGAAACTAGGCGTATGGGTCGCTACGACGCCGCCGACGAACGATTTGGGCATCAGATTCCTGAGCCCTTTCGCAATACGGTCATGCATCACCACGACTGGCGCGAGAGCCTGTTCTTCGTCATGCACCCGACGGATCAATTGGGCGACGTGTACATCCTCACGCTCGCCAACTTTCCGGCACGACACGAGATGGACTCGCTCCAATTGGGCCGATGGGGAAGCACGCCCCTCTTTGCACGCCACGCGCGCCATGTGGACGGCGACCACGACAACTGGAACGTCGGCCCCGTACAGATCGACATCGTCGAGCCACGCAAGCAAGTTCGCTTGCGAGTCGGCGGAGGTTCGGGCGCCACGAGCTCGCCGGAATCGCCCAACATGGTGCCACTTGAGATGGACATCACGTACACCGCTCGGGTGCAGCCGTACCAGTTGCGACGCGGCACCATGAAAGCGGGCCATGAAGTGGTGTGGGATCAGTCCCACATGTTTCAGAGTGGTTGGTACAACGGCACCGTCACGCACAACGGCGAGACCAAGCAGATCAACAATTGGTGGGGTCAGCGGGATCACTCGTGGGGAATTCGTTCCCATTCGCGCTGCCCGATGTGGATGTGGCTCGCCATTCACATCCCCGAAGGAATGTTGGCGGTGTGGTGTTGGGAGTTGCCGAATGGGGCACGCATCTATACCGATGGGTGCTTCTCGCCGAGCGACGGCGGCGACCCCGTAGCAGTGCGCGAGTTTCGCCACGATCTCACCTGGCTGGACGCAGCCAACAACCCCACGTCATATGAACGACATGGCGAACAGGTGCATGGTCTAGCTGGTCGAGTGACGTTCCTTTTGGAAAATGGACGTGGCATCAACGTGGATGCCACCGGTCGTTGGGCGCAGCGCTACGACGCATTCAACCCGGGCAAGCCGAACTCACTCGGTGGCGGATTGAGTGAAATGTTGGTGACCACCAGCGACGGTCAACGTGGTACTGCCATCTACGAAGTCACGGGTGCGTGGCATCACAAGTACTTCCCTTTGCCCCGCGGCGAACGTCTGCCACCCGATGGAGTAACACCGAGCGAGAATCAGCGAGCATGACCGAAAGGATGCAAAGAGCATGAGTGAGATGGCCGAGCGCCGTCAAGGGGACGTCTACGTCGTCACGCCTGAGGAGTTGGAGCGTTTTCGTCGCGACGGGTACGTGCACCTTCGCGGCGTGATGTCGGAAACTGAGATGCAGGTGATTGACGACGCCTACGACGCCTTCTTGCAACGAAGAATCAGCGTGGAGGGCCGTGACTTCAACGACATGACGACGGGTGAGTTCGGAACCGACCCATCGTCGTACGCAATCGTCAACGTGATGCTGCCGCGAAAGTACCTACCGTCGCTTCAGGGCAACCTGTTCGAAAAGAGGGCAGCGTCAATTGCGCGACAACTGTGCGGTGACGGCATGGTGATCGACTTCGACCAGTTGTTGGCAAAGCAGCCGTTCCGTAGCGACGCGGTGTTTGCCTGGCATCAGGATCAGGCCTATTGGATCGACACCCCCGACCGACGCACCGCAACGTGCTGGTTGGCGGTGGATGATTCGACACTTGCCAATGGTTGCATGCAATTTCTCCCCGGCAGTCAACATGAACCAGTGCGCCCGCATCGGCCGTTGCACGGCGATCGTGAGGCGAGCCACACCCTGGTGACCGACCTCAAGCCAGGTGAAACCACCACGCCGGTGGAGATCAAGCGAGGTGACATCACCGTGCACTGCGAGGGTGTGCTGCATGGCTCTGGCGGTAACTCGTCGGCGTCACGCCGTCGCGCGTACATCGTGGCGTTTCGATCCAGCGACACGGTGCAAGAAGAGCGTCGTCTCGGATTTACGCATTCCCATAACGACGCGAAGGACGTGAAGGAAGCAGTCGACGGCCTCCACGCCTAGTTGGCGGCGATGATTCGCGCCAGTGACGCGTCGCCTGCTGGGCGAGCGCCGAGATGTTCGATGACCCACGCTGCAATGCGCGTGGCGAAACGCGCCGCATCAATCACCGAGCCATGCTTGGAGAAGTGCGCCAGATAGGCGCCGGCAAATGAGTCGCCCGCACCCGTGGCGTCCACCAAGTTGTTGGTGGCGGGAGCGATGACGGTTTGGGTGCCGTCGTGGTGCACCAGAGCACCATCAGCATCCAGTTTCAGGATGATGGTGGCGCCAGAAAGTTGATCGGCGAGTGCAGCGGCAATGTCGGCGGGCTCCAGCAAGTTGGTGAGCACCCGACCCTCTTCGTAGTTCGGCAGGAACACCTTGATGCCGAGGTCTTTGATGTACGACCAGAAGGTGGCAACACCCATCTCTTGGATCATCTGGAACGACGCAGGGTCGAAGGAGATGAGATTGCCGCTGGCGCGCGCAATCTCAGCCGACAACCGAGCTGCAGTTCGCGGAGGATCGGTGAAGAACGACCATGCCGTGAGATGCAGATAGTTGGTGCGATTGATGATCGACTTCGGGAGTTCCTGCGGAAGAAGGAAGAAGTCGGCACCACGACCCGACACCATGCTTCGTTCACCGGTTTGATCCACGAACACCGCCACGCTGCCGGTGAGATGTGCATCGGTTTGGATGAAGTGGTGAACCACACCCTCTCGTTCGAGGTCCTCACGCGCAAGATCGCCGAGTCGGTCGCGACCAATCTTGCCCACGAAGTGGGTGTCTAACCCACATCGGCGGGCCCACACTGCGACGTTGGCTGCGCTGCCGCCAGGGTGGAGGAGTACTTCGCCGAACGAGTCGCCACCCTTCAACACTTCGTTGTTGGTGCGGATGAGCACGTCCCATGCGAAGTCGCCAACGACGCACAAACTCATGCATTCACGCTACC
>JBBANV010000075.1:1430-4983 GCA_040401775.1 Ilumatobacteraceae bacterium | reverse complement strand
GACTCGTCGATGTGCAACGACACGTCACCGAGTGACGCACTTACGATCCCAATGTCATGCCACGGCGCAATGAGACCACCAATGGTGATCGCAACGACGCGCGTCAGAGGCGTTACAGAAGAGCGACTGGAGTTACTTCAGAGCGATTAGCGGCGGCCCATGTTGGGACGCTTGCCGTGATTTGCTTTGGAGCGGCGCATGCGCGCCTTGCGCTTCTTGGTCTTCTTGGACATAGGCGTTAAGGGTAGTGGAGTCAACTACGTCTGTTGACGCCACCGCTTTGAGCCGTTGGAGTAGGGCGTGCCCTTTGCGTCGGTTTTCGAACACACATAGGTACGACCGCCATAGGTACCCAATGCGCCCTCGGGTGTGCAAAACGCGCCGGGTCGAATCGTTGCGAGCGAGCCGTCCGATGCCTGCGTGGTGGATGTCGGCAAGGTTGTTGCCGACACAGCCGTCGCGGTGGTGGAACGTGTGGTTGCCGCAGTTGATGAAGGAGTGCTGGCTGCAGTCGTTGCGCGAGTCGTTGATGGCGCAATGGTGGACGGGGCAATGGTGGCTGTTGCTGGCGGGTTCCAACCACGCATGGTGGTGCCTGCACACGTATCGGAGAGCACGTTGTTGAGTCGTCCCCACTCGCTTTGGTCCATCGACATTCCCCAACGCGCCTTCACCGAAATCCAATTGGCGCTGTAAGTGCACCAGAAACCCCGCAACTGTGGCATCCAGTTGGAGGGGTCCTTGTCCCCTTTCGATCGATTACTCGACGACGACACCGCAATCAACGTGCGGGAATCGGAAGTGTCGTTTGCGTAGGCAAGACGCTGTTCGGCCGTCCACTGCCAAGCGCCGGAATCCCAGGCTTCTTTCAGCGCCACCGTGTGGTCGATGTCCACTTCGGTGCGATCGGTTGTCTTCCTTCCGTCGTAGGGCGACAACCAGTCGGCCTCCACCACGAAGCACCTGAACGGGTCCACTTGCGGTAATCCGAGTGCGTCGCGCTTCAATACCTGCTCTCTGGCATCACACCCATCGCCATCCACGTCGCGCCAATGTGGGAAGAGGCTTCGCTTGTAGCCGCGCGTGTACTCGTTCTGAATCGGAATGGTCTTCAGTACATCGATGGCCAGCACCGTGTCGTTGGGGCTTTCGACGCGAAGGTCAACCGCGCGTTCAGTGGCAAAGGCTCCCGCCGTACTTACCGAGATTGCCAGCACTGCCCCGGCGGCCGCGACGCGCAGTTTCATGAGATGGCCGTTGCGCCACCAACGAACGTGAGTCGTTCGTCTTCGTCTGCCGTGTCGATGAAGATGCATTCGCCCGGGCACACGTCGGCAGCCAGCACCACTGCACCCATGTGCTTGTGGTGTACGTTCGCCAAGCTTCCGGCACTTCCTGGATCGTTGAGCACCACTCCGTCCTCAACTACGTACGCAATGCCATCCTCGAGTTGGGTGAACACCTCGGGACAATGGTCGACGCACAAGCCATCACCCGTGCACAGGTCTTGGTCGATCCACACGCGCACGGCTTCAGGCTACGAAGCGAATGCCACTACCACCAAGACCAGCAACACGATGTTGCGCACAATGTCGCGAGCCCCGATGGGTCGTTGCGAGGAACCACCGAAACAGGCACACGGAGGACGTTCATCGGCACGCAAGTGCCATGCCAATAGCGCAGTGAACGCCGTGAGAAGCCCGGCTGCCACGAGAAGGAATTGATCACGCCAAGAGTCGCCCAACACCACACCAAGGCCGATCACGACCTCGGCCATCATCACTCCGATTGCCACCACAGGTGGTACACCCAAACGGCGGGCGGACTCCGGCCACGCTCGCCCGGCGAGCACCTTGGAGACTCCGGCGTACACCATCACCGCTCCCACCACGAACGCGGCAACCGCGGAAAGGTTCATGTATCGATTCGTGCGTCGCCGGTCTTGCCCTTGTAGAACACCATCGACGGGTGCGACGTGTTTCGCACCTGCACGTCGGTAACGGCGCCCACGACGAGGTCATGATCGCCAAGGACTTGCGTTGAGTGCACCGTGCAATCGATCGTGGCAACCACGTCAGGGAGTACGGGTGACCCGTTGGCCGAAGTTCCCACCTGCAATCCGGTGAATCGCGATCCATCGGTTGCATCCTTGGCAAAGCGCCAGCACAATTCGGCTTGTGTTGCATTCAGCACGTTGGCGGTGAACGTTCCGCGTGCGGCGATGAGCGGCCAGGTTCGCGACGTGCGACCGATGAAGAAGCCGGCAAGCGGCGGATCGAGCGAGATGGAGGCAAACGAACCGATCGTGATCCCCAATGGCTCATCCGACTGGCCCTTGCCGGTGACGATCACCACTCCGGTTGGTAGGTGACCGAAAATGGAGCGAAAGAGTTTGGAGTCGACGGGCGGCGTGGCTGCGTTGCTCACGCACTACACGTTACGACGTCCACCGTTTCACCTTCGCGCGCGGCGAACACGGCGACGTTGGCGGCAGATGCAACCTCGCCCGCGATCCTGGCGAGCGACGCGTCGGTACGCGACGGGTCGTGATGGAACAAGGCCAAACGCTTGACTCGACAGGTTTCGGCCACCCACTGCGCATAGGCATACGTGGAATGTCCCCACGTGCCCTTCTCCGCGAACTCTGCATCGGTGAATTGCGAATCGTGAATCAACAAGTCGGCGTCTTCGCACAAGTCGCGCGCACCGTCAGCAAGTGAGAACCTCTCACCGGCGGGCTGCTGATGATCGGAGAGATACGTGACGGTGGTGCCAGCGTGCGATACGCGAAAGCCGAGCGTTGGGCCAACGTGCGGTACGTATCTACTGCGCACCTGCATGTTGCCCACCATGAAGTCATCGTCACCGACCTCATGAAACACCAAGCGGGCGGCAAACTGCTCGAGTGGCACGGGAAACATCGGTGGCTTGATCTTCTCCAAGAACAACTCCTTCACCGATCGGCCGTCGGGTTGTCGTGGCGCATAAATCTCGAACGTGGTGTCCGACCGAAGCAGTGGTTCGAAGAAGGGCAAACCCATCGTGTGGTCGTAATGCAAGTGCGTGAGCAGACACACGGCATGAAACTTTGGTGTTCCATTCACTTGTTTGCCGAAGTAGCGCAATCCGGTACCGAGATCGAAGATGATCGGAATCTCACCTTCGGCGCGAAGCGAGACACAGGACGTGTTGCCGCCAAACTGACGAGTGTCATCGCAATGACACGGGGTGGAGCCACGCACGCCGTGGAACGTCACGCTCATCATGGGCTGTGCTGACGCTAAGGCGGCGAGGAGAACCTCGCCCCGTCGCACGGCGGTGACGTTCGTCGCAAACCCGACACCTCGTCTAGCGTCGTTTGCATGGCGACGTCAGCGCGAGGAAACGAGCCCTTTGAACGCGCAACCGTGCGAGCCGGAGAACTGGATTTCACCTATCTCGCCTGCGGAAGCGGTCCACTCGCGTTGTGCATGCACGGCTTCCCCGACTCGCCACATACGTGGCGCCACCTCATGCCCGTGCTGGCCGAGCGGGGTTACCGCGCGGTAGCGCC
>JBBANV010000075.1:0-1330 GCA_040401775.1 Ilumatobacteraceae bacterium | reverse complement strand
CAGCTGGTACATGTTCTTCTTCCAACACGCACTCTCCAATCATGTGGTGGCCGCCAACGACTTGGCGTTCATCGACATGTTGTGGTCGCAATGGTCACCCGGCTACGACGCCAGCGAAGATCTCCCTCGCGTCAAGGACGCGCTACGCAACCCCGAACACCTGCAGGCTGCGCTCGGCTATTACCGTGCCACGTTGGGCGACGGGAAGCGCGATCCGGAACTTGCTGCCCTTCAGCAACGTATGGGCGGCGAGTTTCCTTCACAACCCATGTTGTACATCCACGGCGAGGACTGTGGATGCATCGGAATCGAGGTCGCCAAGGCCGCCCAAGCAACGGCGCCAGCCCACGTTCGCTTCGAGTACGTCTCCAATGCCGGACACTTCGTACACGTCGAGCAACCAGATCGCGTGAACCGACTCATCGTTGATTTTCTCGCCAACTAGGCGACGCCAGTTTCTCGCCAGCCAGGCGACACCAGTTTCTTGCCAACTAAGCACGCAGAGGTGCGGCGTCACACCGATTACGGCAGACGACACCAGCCGTCGTGCACCACCACGAGTCCGTCGCGCACCAACGACTCCAGCAACCGCGTTGCACGTGAAGTATCACCGTTCAGGTTCATCACGCGGACGACATCATCCCGTTTCACGCCACGCTCGGCAAGGGTCTTCATCAGCAAGCCCCTGGCTTGACGATCGGAGCCCTCGAATCGTGCTTGCGGCTTGCTGGTGAGCGCGCTCGCGCGAGCGGGATCAGGTCCGCCGTTCCATGCACAATGTGCACGAATCGGACACTCATCGCATCGTGGGTTGCGAGCCGTGCACATTTGTGCGCCGAAATCCATCACTACTTGATTCCACTCCCACGATTGCCCCCTGGGTAGCACACGATCGGCGAGTTCCTGCGAGGCGCGTGCCGACAGCGGCTGATTCGCAACTCGCGCCAACACACGCGCCACGTTGGTGTCCACCACGGCAACGTCGTGTGCATCGGCGAATGCCAGTACTGCCCGTGCGGTGTATGGCCCGACCCCCGGCAACGCCAGCAGCGAGTCGAGATCGTCGGGAACGCTGCCGCCATGCGACCGCACCATCGCGCGTGCCGCATCGTGCAAGTTCTTGCATCGTCGCGGGTAACCAAGGCCACTCCACAACGTGAGCAAGTCGGCAAGTGGCGCTTGAGCGCACGCGGTTGGCGTGGGATACTCGCGCATGAACGCTTGATACTTGGGTATCACTCGTGATACCTGCGTTTGTTGCGCCATCACCTCACTCACCAACACCGCCCAGCGGTCACGCGTGTTGCGCCACGGGAGATCTCGCAAGCGT
>JBBANV010000074.1:0-5122 GCA_040401775.1 Ilumatobacteraceae bacterium | reverse complement strand
CGTTGCTGATGTGGTCGATGGTGCGAGCCATGTCGGCGAGCAATTGGGGATTGCGGTACGAGTAGCACGTCACCAGTGCACCGATGGTTGCGTGCTTGGTGTCGGCTGCCATTGCGGCAAGCAACGTGTAGCACTCGAAATGCTCGGCATCGGGGTCGCCGAACAATGGATAGAAGTGGTCCCAAGTCCACAAGCTGTCGACACCGAGATCGTCGGCGCGTTTCCATGCATCGCGCATTGATTGAACGGTGGTTGCTTGTGGCTGGATTTGTACACCAATTTTCATGCGCTCAACCTAGCCTGAGCAGGTGCCGTCATCACCAGCGCTGGCAGTCCGAAACGTGACCAAGCGATTTGGTGACTTCGTAGCAGTCAACGACTTGTCGCTCGATGTGCAGCCGGGTACCTGCCTGGGACTGTTGGGGCCGAATGGCGCAGGAAAAACAACCTTGATGCGAATGATCACCGGGCAAACGGGCTTGAACGGCGGATCGATCTCCGTGCTCGACTTCGATGTCGCCACACAGACTCGCGATGCACGTTTTCTGTTGGGGGTATGTCCACAACAAGACAACATGGACGACCAGCAAACGGCACGGGAGAATCTTTCGCTCTGGGCCGCATTGTGTCGAGTTCCACGCGCCGAGCGAAAGGCTGCAGTTGCCCGGGCGTTGGAGACGGCGCAACTCACGGATCGCGCCAACGAACGAGTGACCAACCTCTCAGGCGGTATGCGTCGACGGCTTCTCCTCGGACGAGCATTCATCAACTCGCCCAAGTTGGTGTTGCTCGATGAGCCGACGGTCGGCTTGGACCCGCAGGTTCGTAGCGATTTGTGGTTGATCATCGACGCAATGCGGCGAAGCGGAGTCACCGTCGTGATGAGCACTCACTACATCGAGGAAGCCGAGCGTCTTGCCGATGACATCGCCATCGTGAACCATGGGCGGGTGATTGCCCGTGGTACTCCACAGCAACTTCGTGAGCAATACGTGGGCTTGGAAGCAGTCGAGTACTTCGGGCCAACCGAGGTGCTCGACGAGATTGCAACCAAGGCCGCCAGTGCTGGCTTGAAGTCGCGTCGTGCCGGGTTGAGCATCTCGGTGTTGGGAGTGGAGACCACGGCAGCGGAGTTGCTCGACTCATGGGGCCGTCTGTCGCGTCGACCAACGAACCTCGAGGATGTATTCGTGTTGCTCACGGGGGAGTCCCTCGATGGCTAAGTTCGATGTTCGTTCGCTGCCGGCGATTTGGACGCGTGAGTTGATCATCTTCAAGCGTTACTGGCCTGGGACAACGTTCACAGCAATTCTGGAGCCACTGATCTTCCTGTTTGCCATTGGCCTTGGTGTTGGTGCCTTCGTTGACGAGATCGATGGCATGAAGTATGTGGTGTTCGTCGGTACTGGCGCGGTGGCTACCGCGGTGTTGTTTAGTTCGGTATTTCCTGGCATGTACAACACGTTTATTGCGCGTGTCTTTCAGAAGGTGTACGACGGCATTCTCTCCACACCCACCACGACTGCGGAGTTGATGGTGGGTGAGGCCACGTGGGTGGCGGCGCGAACCGCGGTGTACGGATCCGTGCCTATGTTGGCGACGATTCCCTTCGGCCTGACGCCCCGCTGGACCATGTTGTTGGTGCCGTTGATCTGTTTTATCTCGGCACTCGGACTTACGTTCTTGGGTCAGTACATTTCCGGAGTAGTGAAGGTGATCGATTCGTTTTCGTACTTTCAGTCGGCGCTCTTGACGCCTCTACTGTTCGTTTCCGGAACGTATTTCCCCATTGACGGGTTGCCCAAGTGGTTCGGCACCGTCAGCAATGTGAACCCGGTGTTCCACTGCATCGAGTTGGTGCGTGATGCATGCTTTGGCTCTCTCTCTTGGTCGTCGCTCTGGCATGTGCTGGCACTGGTGGTGTTTGCGGGAATCACGGGAACGTTGAGCGTTCGTGTGATGACCAAGCGCTTGATTACGTAACCCGCTACTTGCTCCAAGCCGTTTCAGAATCCAACTCGCACTGTTTCTGAATACGGGGGATGTTGTGTCAGACTCGGCACGTGCCACGTGCGCTTCTGAGCGTTTATGACAAAGCGGAGATAGCGGAGTTTGCGCGATCGCTGCACGAACTCGGCTGGGATTTGCTGGCAAGCGGCGGCACGGCGCAGGCACTCCGCGACGCTTCATTACCCGTGGTGGACATCGCGGACGTGACGGGGTACCCGGCGATTCTCGGACATCGCGTGGTGACGTTGCACCCCGCAGTGCATGGCGGAATCCTGGCCGATACCTCCAACACCGAGCACCTCGATGACTTGGGGCGTCACAACATCGAGCCAATCGACCTGGTGTGCGTGGGCTTGTATCCGTTTTCTTCCAATCCCGGTATCGAGATGATCGACATCGGTGGTCCGTCGCTGGTGCGTGGCGCAGCCAAGAACCACGCGAGAGTTGCCGTCCTTACCGACACGTCGCAGTACGCCCCGGTTATTGCAGAATTGCGTGAGCATGGTGCGCTGAGTGCAGCAACACGTCAAGACCTCGCCGCTCGCGCCTTTGCAGTGACCGCCTCGTACGACGCGCAGGTGGCGGCATGGTTCGCCAATGGGCGCATTTCCGGGGTTGGTGAGCCGCTTCCTGAGTATCTCACCTTGCGGTTGGAGCGAGAAGCAACGTTGCGATACGGCGAGAATCCGCATCAACGCGGAGCGAGGTATCGCATCATTGGCGACCGCAGCTGGTGGAGTAGTGCCGAGCAGCTCGGCGGTAAGGAGATGTCGTATCTCAACGTTTTGGATGCCGATGCTGCATGGTCACTCGTGCACCGATTCGCTGAGCCGGCTGCAGTGGTTATCAAGCACGCCAACCCGTGTGGACTTGCGGTAACCAACGACATCGAGTCGGCCTACAAACACGCTCATGCGTGCGATCCACTGAGTGCATTCGGCGGCGTCGTTGCGCTCAATCGAGCGATGACCAAGGCGACTGCCGAGGCACTGGTGGAGACGTTCACGGAGGTAGTGATTTCCCCCGAGTTCGAGCCCGAAGCCATTGATGTGCTGAAGACAAAGAAGAATCTTCGAATCCTGCGTGCTCACGTACCGTTTGGCGACGGGTGGTCGATACGTGGAGTCGATGGTGAAGTGTTGCTACAAGAACACGACGTTCCCTCTGCCGACACGTCGCAATGGCGCGTCGTGAGCGAAACGAAGCCCACGGAAGCGCAGTGGCGCGACGCGCAGGTGGCTTGGGTGACGTGTGCTGCGGCGAGTTCGAATGCAATCGTCCTGGTGCGCGATCGGAGAGCCGTTGGAATTGGCGCAGGACAACAGAATCGGGTGGATGCAGCCCGCATCGCGTGCACTCGCGCTGGTGATCGCGCAAGGGGTGCGGTAGCTGCAAGTGATGCGTTCTTTCCGTTTCGCGATGGCCCCGATGTGTTGGCGGCCGCCGGAGTCACGATGATCGTGCAACCAGGTGGAAGTCAGCGCGACGATGAATCAATCGCTTCCGCAAACGAACACGGCATCGCAATGGTGTTTACGGACAAGCGTCACTTTCGCCACTAACTTTTTGTCAATTCGAGAAAGTTGGCGGTTGCAGTGAGAGTAGCGTCTGCCTATGGACGAACTCTTTACACGTTTTGAAGGCCTGACATTCGACGACGTGGTGTTGGTGCCGGGGTTCAGTGACGTGTTGCCCGATCAAGCCGACACTTCCACCGTGTTTGCCCGTGACATTGAATTGAGCATTCCATTGGTATCTGCGGCGATGGATCGCGTTACCGAAGCCCGATTGGCAATTGCCATGGCGCGTTGCGGCGGGCTTGGCGTGGTGCACCGCAACTTGACCGTGGAAGATCAAGCATCGGAGGTGCAGAAGGTCAAGCGTTCGCAGTCGGGGATGATCGACGACCCGGTGACGTTGCCTGCCACCGCCACGTTGGACGACGCCGAACATTTGATGAATCGCTTCAAGATTTCTGGAGTGCCGATTACCAGCAGTCAGGGGGTCCTCGTAGGAATTCTCACGAACCGTGACGTGCGCTTTTGTTCCGTCGAGGACTACAAACGACCGGTGAGTGAATTCATGACGAGTGAGAACCTGGTGACAGCACCAGAAGGAACGACGTTGGAGCAAGCAAAAGTATTGCTACAGAAGCATCGCATCGAGAAACTTCCTCTGGTGGATGAAACGGGGCATCTCCGCGGACTCATCACCGTGAAGGACATCATGAAGCGACAAGAGTTTCCCAACGCGACTCGTGATTCTGCAGGTCGTCTGCAGGTGGCTGCTGCTGTCGGAGTCGGAGAAGATTTGGAACGTCGTGTCGACGCACTGGTTCGAGTTGGTGCCGATGCAGTGGTGATCGACACCGCGCATGGGAATTCCTTGGGCGTGGTGAAGGCAATCGAACGCATCAAAGCAAGTTGGCCGGAGTTGGCGGTGGTAGCAGGCAACGTGGTGGACGAGAGCGGTGTTGACACATTGCACGCGGCTGGCGCGGATGCCGTGAAGATTGGTGTTGGAGCCGGGTCGATTTGTACGACGCGTGTGGTTGCCGGTGCTGGCATGCCACAGTTGTCAGCGATTCGGTTTGCAGCCAAGCGTGCTCAACAGCTCGGTATCCCTGCCATCGCCGATGGCGGAGTCACGTACTCGGGCGACTTGGTGAAGGCCTTGGCGGCTGGTGCCAGTGTGGTGATGCTCGGCAGTTTGTTCGCCGGTACGGACGAAGCACCCGGCGAGGTGGAACTCTTCGAAGGTCGTCGGTACAAGAGTTACCGCGGCATGGGTTCGCTCGGCGCGATGCAGGGGCTCGGCGCCGATCGTTACGGTTCGGCACAGGGCGGTGGTGTCGGATCGGCTCAGGGCGGTGGTGGCAGCGCTGGTCGCAACAAGTTGGTTCCTGAAGGAATCGAGGGTCGAGTGGCGTACGCGGGTTCACTCGCTGATGTGGTGTACCAGCTGGTTGGTGGATTGCGTTCGGGCATGGGGTACGTGGGGGCTGCAACGCTGCCCGAGCTTCATCGTCGCGCAAAGTTCATGCGGGTCACCACCGCTGGTCGCGAAGAGAGTCACCCACACGACGTAACCATCACGCACGAGTCACCCAACT
>JBBANV010000073.1:1443-5259 GCA_040401775.1 Ilumatobacteraceae bacterium | reverse complement strand
TCTCGGATGCCCCCGCATCCGACGTACCCAAGGAACCCCACTCGTGAGTCGCATTCTCGTCGTCGGCGCCGGCGGAGTAGGGGCGAGCATGGCCTCCATCGCCGAGTCCCGCACCTTTTTCGATGCCTTCGTGCTGGCCGACATCAGTGAGCAACGTTGCATTGACGCCCTGAAGAACCTCGACAACCCCGACCGCTTTTCGACCGCCAAGGTGGATGCCAACAACAAGGCCGAGATCGTGGCGTTGGCCAAGGCCCACAAGATCGACATCATCGTCAATGCGTGCGACCCACGTCTGAACGACCCGATTTTCGAGGCGGCGTTCGAGGCGGGATGCACCTACGTGGACATGGCCATGAACCTGTCCAAACCGCACCCAACCAACCCGTACAACGAAGTTGGCGAGCCACTTGGTGCCGCCCAGCTTGCCGCCGACCCACTGTGGCGCGACCGCGGCCTCTTGGCGCTCGTCGGCATGGGAGTGGAGCCCGGCTTGTCGAACGTGTTCGCTCGGTATGCGGCGGATCACCTTTTCGACACCATCGACGAAATCGGTGTACGCGACGGATCCAATCTGTCGATCGACGGATTCGACTTTGCACCGACATTTTCCATCTGGACCACCATCGAAGAGTGTTTGAACCCGCCCATCGTGTGGGAGAAGACTCGTGGATTGTTCACCACCGAAATTTTCAGCGAGCCAGAAGTGTTCCACTTTCCGGCGGGCATCGGCGCGTATGAGTGCGTGAACGTGGAGCACGAAGAAGTGCTCTTGATTCCGCGTGAAATCGAATGCAACCGTGTGACGTTCAAGTACTCACTCGGTGCCGAGTTCATCGACTGGTTGAAGACGTTCGCGTACCTCGGCCTCGACAGCACCGAAAAGATCCGAGTTGGTGATGCCTCGGTGGCACCCCGCGACGTGTTGGCTGCCGTGTTGCCAAACCCCGCAAAATTGGGCCACCTCATGCATGGGCGAACGTGTGCCGGCACCTGGGTGAAAGGTACTTCGTACGGCGAGCCGCGCGAGGTGTACCTGTATCACGTGGCCGACAACGAAACCACCATGCGCGAGTACGGGTCGCAGGCAGTGTTGTGGCAGACCGCGATTTGTCCGGTGGTGGCGTTGGAGTTGCTGGCGACTGGCGCGTGGAAGGGTGTAGGCGTGCGTGGCGCAGATGCATTCGATGCGGTTCCGTTCCTCAACCTGCTTGGTGACTACAACACGCATCACGGCATGGTGGAAATGGGTCCACGTTTGTGGCCGAGCCCCAAGCCGACGGGGCAGCGCGGGTGGGATCGCCCGTTGCGCCGAGCCATCGTTCCCGGCGCGTAGTTACTTACCGGCGAGTGCCGCCACCACGGGTGCGAACGCTTCCACATCGTCGCCGCCGACGATCACGTACGACAAACCGAATTTCTCTCGACGCGCGATCAACGTTTCGATCAACTCGTTGGGTGGTCCGATGAGCGCGAACGGGGAGTCGTGAATCAACGCGGCATCCACACCCATGCCTTTGGCGAGCTTCTCGCGGGCAACCTTGCCATCGTCGGTGACATTGACCAGGAACGTACGAATGTTCAATTCGATATCACCGAACCGCGAACCGGCCTTTTCGCGCACGATGGCGATCTTGTCGGCAACTGCTTGCGATGACATGTCGGCAATCACCTCTGGGCCCACTGCACCCGGGGCGAGTGACGGGTTGATACCCACGATGTCGGCTTCACGCGCGGCAATTCCCAACATGCGCTTGCCACCGGCACCAATCAAGATTGGTGGGCACGGACGCTGCAGTGGCTTGGGGAGTCCGTTGTATTCGGTGATCTTGTAGTGGGTGCCGGTGAAGGAAAACGCTCCGTCCGCCATGCATCCACGGATCACCTTGAGACCTTCGACGAAGCGATCGATGCGCACACCCGGCGTGTCGTACTGCATGCCGGCCTGGTCGTAGTCGGTGCGCATCCAACCCGCGCCGATGCCGATGTCGATACGCCCATCGGACAGCACGTCCATGGTTGCCAGCTCCTTGGCGAGCACCACGGGATGCTTGTAGTCGTTGTCGAACACCAACGCACACACGCGCAGGTTTTTGGTCACCTGCGCAGCAACGGTCATTGCGGGAACGGGAGCGAGTTGATCGGTGAAGTGGTCGGGCATGGTGAGCACCGCGTACCCGAGGTCTTCGGTGCGTCGCGCGAGGTCGGCCCACGCCTTGCCGGATGGAGCGGTGGATGCTTGAACGCCGAAGCGGAAAGGACGATGTTTGGTCACCCGCAGGACCTTAGCAAGTAGCGTGAAGGGCACGTGCGTCTAGCAATGTGGTCGTTGCGACTCGTCCTCGCCGTGCTGTTGTCAGCCCTGCTGGTGTCGGCCCTGGTTACTGGCATGGCACCCCGTGTGTGGGGCATGTTGAACGCCCACGACGAGACGGCCATCTCGCTCTACAAAGTGGGTGGTTTCACCGGTCTGGCCGAACGCAGTGTGGTGTTCGACGCGCAGGGACGACAGATCGGGGTCTTCCAAGCCGAGAACAGCCAGCAGACCCTCATCTCGGAGATTCCGCAACACGTCGTCGATGCGCTGTTGTCCATCGAAGATCGCACGTTCCGTCAGCACAGAGGCGTCGACCTTCGCGCGGTTGGTCGACAAGTGATTGCCAATGTCAACGAAGGTTCTTCGGGCGGCGCCTCCACCATCACCCAACAGGTGGTGAAGAACGAGTTGCTCGCCACGTTGCCACGCGACGGGCGGTACAAGTTGCTGCAGATGCGCTACGCCATCCTGCTCGAACGTGAACTCACCAAGGACCAAATCTTGGAGCGTTGGTTCAACACCAACTTCTACGGGTACAACGCCTATGGCATCAAGGCTGCCGCCGAGGTGTACTTCGGTAAGGACGTTTCCGACCTCAGCATCGAGGAGGGCACATTCTTGGTCGGCCTCGTACGCGCGCCATCGGCGTACGACCCGATCAACAACCGATCATTGTCACTCTCACGCTTCGTCACGGCACTGCGACGTGTTCGGGACGAAGGATTCATCACTCTCACCGACGATGAAATCGTCCGACGTGCCGCAGACGTGTTGCCCACCGGTGTTCGCAGCAGGCCCGACGAGCCGGTGCAGCGAACGCACTTCACCGAGTTGGTGAAGGACTACCTCCTGAACCAAACCACCATCCTCGGCGCCACATATCAGGAGCGGTACGCCAAGTTGTTCCGCGGTGGTCTGCGCATCTACACGACCCTCGATCGCGAAGTTCAGGCGTCGGCTGATGAGGCAGTCACGTTGATGCCTGACAACAGCGTGAACGCCCAAGCCGCACTGGTCACCGTGGACAACGCGACGGGGGCGATTCGAGCGATGGTGGGTGGCAAACCGTTCAAGGCGGGGGAGAACGAGGTCAACCTCGCGATGCGTCGCCGTCAAACCGGTTCGAGCGTGAAGATGTTCATCCTTGCCGCCGCGCTGGAGGCTGGCGTGGAGAGCGACGACTTCATCGATGGCACGTTGCCGTGCACCCTGCCCAACCCGGAGAACATCGACGAACCATTCGTGGTGACAAATGGTGTGAGCGAGCCGGTTGGATCGCTGCGTCGAATGACCTGGCTGTCGATCAACTGTGCCTATGCGAAGCTGTCGCAGATGGTGGGACTCAACCGTGTGGTGGATCGCATCTACCAAATGTCATCCAGTGAATGGCTGACACCCGAGAAGTACCCGGTGTATCCGTACGCGTCACTCGCAACGGGTGCCAACGAACTCAGCGTGGTGGACATGGCCGCTGGTGCACAAACCATCGCCAACTTGGG
>JBBANV010000073.1:0-1343 GCA_040401775.1 Ilumatobacteraceae bacterium | reverse complement strand
GACTGGGGCACCAAGAAAGACGAGCAGTGGCAAGCGCTCCTCGCGCCACAACGCGGACCGACACGGCTCTATTTGCCCGGCGTGGAATGCGTGGCACAGGTGATCTCCGGTGTGCCACCTTCGCCGTCCACCACACTCGCCCCAGGTCGCACCACCACGACAACCACCATCGATCCCGCGGCTGGCACCACGCCCGTCACGGTTCCTGCGCCGGTAGTGGTGTCGGTGCTCCCCACCGCGACCACCATCGACCCAACGGAAAAGAACCCGTATGCGCCGGTGCCTTCGGTGCCGATTGCGGGTCACATCGTGTACGACTGCGACAAGGGTGTGCCGACTTGGGCACAGACCACCGTCGTGGGAGGCTGAACAACGTGGATTTCCGATCGTTGCTCCCGCTGCAGGTGGTGGACCAGCGCATCGTGCAGCTCGAGCATCGCAAGGCGCAGTTGCCTGAGCGGGCCGTTGCCGCGTCGTCCTCGGCAGCGTTGCAGGCGGCGCGCACCGAGTTGCAACGTCTCGAGAAGCGACAAGGCGACATCACCGGTGAGATCAATCGCCTCGAAGTACGCGGCAAGGAATTGGACGTCAAGAAAGCCAAGTACGAAGCGCAGTTGAAGACCGTCATCGCGGTGCGCGAAGCCGAAGCGTTGCAACACGAAATTGCCGGGGTTGCAGGGGAGCATTCGTCGCTGGATGATGCCGAATTGTTGTTGCTCGACGAGAGCGAGACATTGGACAAACGCATCGCCGAATCACGTGCAGCCATTCCGGCCTTGGAAACTGCCGCTGCACAAGCCACAGCCGCGCTCGCCGCAGCAGTAGCCGCAGTCGATGCAGAAGTCACTGCTGCCAACGAGGAGCGAATGCGGCTAGCTGCGGGAATCGATGGTGAGACGCTCGCGCTCTACAGCCAGGTTCGAAGTCGGATGTCGAGCGCTGCCGTTGCAGAAATCGCGAAGGGTTCTTGCGGGGGTTGTCGCACGTCGCTCTCAGTGAAGGAACAAGCGGAGATGAAAAACGTCGCTGATACCACCGACGCCCGTTGCCCGTATTGCGGCTGCTTGCTAGCGGTCTAGATGTTCTTCTGGTTTCTTGCCACTGCGATCCTGACGATTTCCTGGGTGTTCAAGGACCCGCGATTCGACTACCGACTACTTGCAGCTGGCGCGGTGTTGCCCGACATCATCGATTGGCCGACGGGCTGGAGACTGATGCATTCGGTGGTGACCAGCATCGTTCTCCTGGCGCTGGTGATGTTGGTGTCACTCGGGCGCAAGCCGTATCGCAAACTCCTGCTTGGCTTGCCGATCGGTACGTTTCTGCACCTCGTCTTTGATGGC
>JBBANV010000072.1:0-5278 GCA_040401775.1 Ilumatobacteraceae bacterium | reverse complement strand
CCGATGTCGTGTACGTCGCCCTTCACCGTGGCGAGCACGAGTTTGCCCTTGCTCGTGGAGCCCGCCACCTTGTCCATGTGCGGCTCGAGGTGGCTCACCGCCATCTTCATGGTTTCGGCACTCTGCAGAACGAACGGCAGTTGCATCTGTCCCGAACCGAACAATTCGCCCACTTCGCGCATGCCGTCGAGCAACACGTCATTGACGATTTCGAGTGCCTTCAGTCCGGCAGCGAGTGCCTCGTCGAGCTCGGCCGTGAGCCCTTCGCGGTCGCCATCGATGATGCGCTGACGGAGCCGTTGTTGCACCGGCCAGCCGCTGCGGTCGGGCTTCTCTTGCTTGGTGGATTTGACACCCTCGAACGCCGTCAGCAGAAGTTGCAGCGGGTTGTAGTCGTCGGTGGTCTTGTCGAAGATGATGTCGCGACACAACGTGACGTGCTCGGGCTTGATGCGGGCGAGCGGAAGGATCTTGCTGGCGTGCACGATTGCGGCATCGAGCCCTGCCTTCACACACTCGTCGAGGAACACACTGTTCAGCACCTGGCGCGCAGCAGGGTTGATTCCGAAACTCACGTTGGAAAGTCCCATCACCGTGAGGGCTCCGGGAATCTCCTGCTTGATGCGTCGGATTCCCTCGATGCTCTCGATGCCATCGCGGCGAAGATCGGCGTCTCCGGTGGTGAGTGGGAAGGTGAGTGGGTCGAAGATGAGGTCGCTGGCGGACAATCCGTATCGCTCCGTTGCGATCTTGTGCAGTCGATGGGCGATCTGCATCTTCCACTCCACGTCGCGTGCCTGCCCGCGCTCGTCGATGAGCAAGCAGATCACCGCTGCGCCGTAGTCGCGAGCAAGCGAGAAGATGCGGTCCATTCGACGGCCGGTTTCTTCGCCGTCCTCCAAGTTGGCGCTGTTCAAGATGCATCGCCCACCCGCCAGCTGCAGTGCGGCTTCCATCACTTGTGGCTCGGTGGAGTCGATTACCAGTGGCACGCTGGCTTGGCTGGCAAAGCGACCGGCGATTTCGGCCATGTCGGCGGTGCCATCGCGTCCGACGTAATCGACGCACACGTCCAGCACGTGGGCACCTTCACGAATTTGTTCGTTGGCCATCTTCGTGCAGGTGTCCCAGTCGCCGGCCAACATGGCATCGCGGAAGGCACGCGAACCGTTGGCGTTGGTGCGCTCGCCGATGTACAGCACGCTGTTGTCCTGTTTGAGGGTGACCGGCGAGTAGAGGGAGGTGACGCTCGGTTCTTGCACCGGCTCGCGGCGGGCCGGCGTGATGTTTCGCACCGCTTCCACCACCTGGCGTAGGTGCTCGGGCGTGGTACCGCAACAACCGCCCACCACTCGAATGCCCAAGTCCTGCACATGGTGACGATGGAACTCGGCGAGTTGTGCCGGGGTGAGGTCGTAATGCGTTCGTCCATCCACCACGCTCGGCAAGCCCGCGTTCGGCAGCACACTGATGGGAATCGGGGAGTGCTGCGAGAGATGACGCAGGTGTTCCTGCATTTCCGCCGGACCGGTTGCGCAGTTGATACCGATCACATCGGGCTTCATCGCCAACAATGCGGTGAGGGCGGCACCAATCTCCGTGCCCACCAACATGCGACCGGTGGTTTCCATGGTGACTTGCACCTGAATGGGAACTTCGCGACCCAAAGCCTTCATCGCACGTCGGCCGCCCTGCATCGCGGACTTGATTTGCAGGAGATCCATGCACGTTTCGATCAGGAGAAGATCGACACCGCCCTCGATGAGTGCACGCGCATGCTCCTCGTAGGTGTCGCGAAGATCCACGAACGAGATGTGTCCGAGGCTGGGCAACTTGGTGCCGGGCCCGATGCTGCCGGCCACGTACCGGGGTCGTCCGTCGCTTTCGAACGAGTCGGCGACCTCCCTCGCGATCCGCGCGGCTGCGAGCGTTATCTCATGCGCGCGGTCGGCAATGCCGTACTCGGCGAGCACCGTGGAAAATGATCCGAACGTTGCAGTCTCCAAGGCGTCGACACCGACCTTGAGGAAGTCCTCGTGCATCTTGGCGATGAGGTCCGGGCGAGTGATCGCCAGCAGCTCGTTGCACCCCTCGAGGTGTTGCCCGCCGAAGTCGTCGGCCGTAAGGTTCTGGTCCTGCACGTAGGTGCCGAATGCGCCATCGAACACCACCACACGTTCGTTGACGGTCTCGAGATACCCGGGTCTTTTGGTGGCTCGCATCGTCGGGCTAAGGCTAAGACAAGTAGCGTGACTATTTCATGACTCGTGAAAAGGTGTACACCCGCGGCGGCGACGACGGCACCACCGGGTTGTTCTACGGCGGTCGAGTGAAGAAAGACTCGGCATTGCCACGCGCTTACGGTGCGGTCGACGAGGCGCAGGCGGTGCTCGGTCTGGTGCGCGCCGAACTTGGTCGCGAGAACGAGTTGAACGATGCGCTCGTGCACATCATGCGTGACTTGTGGGTGTTGATGGCCGAGCTGGCCACGCTTCCCGAGAACCGCCACAAACTCACCGATGGCAAGTCGCGCGTTACTGCCGACATGGTGGTGAAGTTGGAGAACATGATCGACTCGCTCGACGAGAAGTTCACCCCACCGTCGGAGTTCGTGGTGCCGGGACAGAACAAGATTGCGGCACTCTTGGACGTGGCACGAACCGTGGCTCGTCGCGCGGAGCGTCACGCACTCTCTGCAGCGCCACCACCATCGCAGGCAGGGCCGTATCTCAACCGCCTGAGCGACTTGCTGTGGACGTTGGCCCGCTGGCAAGAGGGCGAGTCGTTGCCCGTTCGCAGCGTTGCCGACTAACTACTCGCGGCGATGTCGCGGACGAACCGTAGCGATGGCTGCCAACTAGCCTTGCCAGCATGAAACATTCTCAACTCGTTGTCACTGTTGCTCGTGAAACCCCGACTGCCGAGGCGGTTGGTATTCCGGTCACTTCCGACAAGGCCGTGCCGGCCGAACTCGGTGTTTCGCGTTCGCAGCTCACCGCCGCCGGATTCGAAGGCAAAGTCGGACAAACCCTCGTGGTGCCATCGAGTGGGAAGGCAACGCTCATCGCGGTTGGCGTCGGCGAAGGTAACTCCGCCACTGCACACGATCTGCGCAACGCGGCAGCAGCCCTGGCTCGCGCAGCGAGCAAGCACGCATCACTCTCCACCACGCTGGCAGGGGTCGGTCGCGACGATCGCGCCGAGGTGGCCCAGGCCGTCACCGAAGGTCTGATGCTCGCAACACATCGCTATGCCGCGCTCAAGTCGGACAAGTCGTTTGCATCGAAATTGAAGTCGGCGGTGTTGGTGGTGGAGGCCAAGGCACTCGGCGCTGCCGCCAACGGATCGCGTCGCGGCACGGTCATCGGCGAAGCGGTGTGCATGGCACGCGATTTTGCCAACATGCCGCCTGCTCACCTCACCGCAAAGATGTTCGCTGATCGCGCACAACTCATCGCCTCAGAGTCCGGGTTGAAGGTGGAAGTGTTCGACAAAGACAAGTTGCTCGCCATGGGATGCGGTGGCATCATCGGCGTCAACCGCGGCAGCGTGAACCCACCTCGCATGGTGAAGCTGTCGTACCGTCCGAGCAAGTCGGTGCTGAAGGGCAAGTCGGCCGGAAAAGGCAAGAAGTCGTCGCTGCCTCACCTCATCATGGTGGGCAAGGGTGTCATGTACGACTCGGGTGGCATCAGTCTGAAGCCGAGCAATCCATCGCATGCGCAAATGAAGGCCGACATGAGTGGCGCCGCAGCGGTGTTGTCGGCGATGAGCACCTTGAAGGCGCTCGGCTGCAAGAACCAAGTGACGGCGTACCTCATGTGCACCGACAATTTGCCTTCGGGTAGCGCGATGGCGATGGGCGATGTGCTCACCATGCGCAACAAGAAGACGGTGGAAATCCACAACACCGATGCCGAAGGCCGCTTGATCTTGGCCGACGGTTTGTCGTTGGCTGCAGAGCAGGAGCCGGACGCCATCGTGGACATTGCGACACTCACCGGTTCGTGTGCCGCGGCGCTCGGATCCAAGATGTCCGGCGTCATGGGGAACAACGCACGGTTCATCGACCAGGTGAAGGACGCCAGCAAGGCCGTCGATGAAGACGTATGGGAACTTCCGCTGGAGCGTTCGTATCGCCGGATGCTGGATTCGTACATCGCCGACATGAAGAACGTCGGCGGAGGCGAAGCAGGGGCCATCACCGCCGCCTTGTTCTTGGACGAGTTCACCGGCGGTCATCCATGGGCGCACCTCGATATCGCGGGTCCGATGTGGTCGGAAACCGATTCGGGATGGCTGCAACGCGGTGCCACCGCGCATGGAACACGACTGCTGGTGAACCTCGCGGAAAACTTCCGCCGTCGCTAGTCGTCACCGACCTACTGCAACAACGTCGGCCGTGACAACACCGGCCACGATGACAACATGATGTGGCCGCCATTGCCGGTTCGTTCGAGCGACACCGACAAGTCCCGAATGGGTCGAGTGTTGGTGATCGCCGGCTCTCGAGGCATGGCTGGCGCCGCGGCATTGTGTGCAGAGGCCGCACTGCGGACCGGCTGTGGCTATGTGTACGTGGCAACCGTTGGAGCGATAGCTCCTGAGTTGACCGCCGCCGTGCCCACGGCAATTTTGCATTGCACGAACAACCGCGAGCAGGCGCAACTGACGAAAGCCGACCTCGTCATGCTCGTCGATGCGGGCAGCGACGTAGACGCGGTGATCATCGGACCTGGTCTCGGCGATGGCGTCGAAGCTTGGCTCGGGGAATTGCTGGAACGGATCCATGTGCCCATGGTGTTGGATGCAGACGCTCTCAATGCCGTGGCTCGTGAACCGCGGCTCCTCGTTCTGCTGACCGAGAACCACGTGATTACTCCACACGCTGGCGAAGCAGCGCGACTGTTGGGCTGGGAAAATCATCGCGAGCGTGTGGAGGGTGACCGACTCGCCGCCGTCGAGCAATTGTGCGCGATGACAGCCGCAACCGTGGTGTTGAAGGGTGCTGGCACGCTCGTGGCGCAGCGTGGTCGCAACGTGCATGTGAACCCCACGGGGAATGCCGGGCTTGCCAAAGCCGGAAGTGGGGATGTGCTGAGCGGCATCATCGGTGCATTGATTGCACGAGGTATGGACACCAACGACGCGGCCGTTGCGGGAACATGGCTCCACGGACGGGCCGCCGATTTCTTGTCGCACGAAGTGGGTGAGGACTCCTACATTCCAAGCGATCTTGCTCATGCGCTGGGCGCAGCAATGCGCGACTATTCGATGC
>JBBANV010000071.1:0-5449 GCA_040401775.1 Ilumatobacteraceae bacterium | reverse complement strand
ACGGTGGCACTTGCCAACACGCGGCCCTGTGCAACCAGCCACGCATTGGTCGAGGTCATACGTTGAAGCGAATCTCCATCACGTCGCCGTCGGCGACTTCGTAGTCCTTGCCTTCCACGCGAAGTTTGCCCACGTCGCGCGCCTTCGACCACGAGCCGATCGACAACAGCTCATCACAGTGGATCACATCGGCGCGAATGAAGCCGCGCTGCAAGTCGGTGTGGATCTTGCCGGCACACTCCGGGGCCTTGGCGCCGGCGTGGAAGGTCCATGCTCGCGACTCCTTGTCGCCGGTGGTGAAGAACGTGCGCAATCCAAGCAGGTGGTACGCCGAGCGCACCAAACGGGGCAGAGCACCTTCGCCCAAGCCGAGTGCCTCGAGCATGTCGATGCGATCTTGTCCAACCAGTTGGGCTGCTTCGGCTTCGATCTGCACGCTCATGCCCAGCACTTCCACCTCGTGTTCGCTGGCCGAACCTGGGGGAGCCAATTCGGCTGCAACCTTGGCAACATGGGCCGGAATCGTGTCGAGTGCGTCTTCGGCGACGTTCACCACTGCAAGCACGCGACGCGCCGTCAGCAAGAAGTGCGGTGCCAACAGTGTGCGGTCCGCTTCGGAGATTCCGGCGCGATACAACGGCCGACCTTCGGCGAGCAACACTTGTGCGCGCTCCAACGCCTCGACTTCGTCGGCGATGGAACTGTCCATGCGCGCAGCTTTTTTCATCTTGCCGAGTTTGGTCTCCACACTTTCCAGGTCGGCCAGTGCCAACTCCAGCTCCACCACGCGTAAGTGTTCGAGAGGGTCGCTCGGTCCGGGAATGTCGTCGTCCACGAAGGCGCGGAGCACGAACACGATTGCATCGACTTCGCGGATGTTGGCAAGGAACTTGTTGCCGAGGCCCTCACCTTTGCTCGCGCCTTCCACCAAGCCACCGATGTCGACCACTTCGATGGTGGCATTCACCACTTTTTTGCTTTCCGACATTTTCGCCAACGCATCGAGACGAGGGTCGAGCACCTTTGCCACGCCGATGTTGGGATCCTTCGTGGCGAACGGATACGGAGCAGCCAGCGCGTTGGATCCGGTGAGAGCGTTGTAGAGCGACGACTTACCTGCGTTGGGAAGTCCGACCAGTCCGAAGCGCTCCATACGACGCAACGACGCTACGCCTGTTCACCCCGACTGCATCGCGGGGGTGCGCCGTGCCAGAAAGGACCGCGCCGCAGGTGTCGGTGCGCCGTGCGCCACAGCCCTCGGGGGTGGGGTGCAGGCCGATAATTGTTACTATCTGCGTAGGAGAAATTACCGATGACCAGCTTTGACCTCGACCTCTCCAAATACTCCCTGGGTTGGAGCGACGACGTCGAATATGCCTTCACCCCGGAGAAGGGCCTCAACGACCGAGTGGTGGAGCAAATCTCGTGGTGGAAGGGTGAGCCGGAGTGGATGCGCAAGATGCGTCTCCGTTCTCTCAACACCTTCGACAAAAAGCCCATGGCCGAGTGGTTCGCGGTCAACATGCCGGATCTCGACTTCCAGGACATCTACTACTACTTGAAGCCCGCGACCGAACAGGTGAGCGAGTGGGACGATCTGCCCGAGCAGATGAAGGCCACCTACGAAAAACTCGGTATCCCCGAAGCCGAGCGCAAGTATCTCGCCGGTGTCACTGCGCAATACGAAAGCGAAGTGGTGTTTCACCGCAATCGTGAGGATTTGGAGCAGCAGGGAATTCTGTTCTGCGACATGGACACCGCCCTCCGCGAGTATCCCGACTTGGTGAAGCAATACTTCGGCACCGTGATTACGCCCGGCGACAACAAGTTCTCCGCGCTCAACACCGCGGTGTGGTCGGGCGGTTCGTTCATCTACGTGCCGCCGGGTGTGGAGTGCGAAATGCCGTTGCAGGCGTACTTCCGCATCAATTCCGAGAACGCGGGACAGTTCGAACGCACGTTGATCATCGCCGACGAAGGATCCAAAGTGCACTACATCGAAGGTTGCTCGGCTCCCGTGTACACCAACGATTCGTTGCACTCGGCCGTCGTGGAAATCGTGGTGAAGCCGAGCGCACACGTCACCTACACCACCATTCAAAACTGGTCGCCAAACGTGTACAACC
This sequence comes from Ilumatobacteraceae bacterium, assembly GCA_040401775.1. Lineage (GTDB taxonomy): Bacteria > Actinomycetota > Acidimicrobiia > Acidimicrobiales > Ilumatobacteraceae > F1-60-MAGs027. Next base: position 3,323 of record JBBANV010000071.1, on the reverse strand, counting down.
TGGTTACCAAGCGCGCGCGCGTGGAAACCGAAGGACACATGGAGTGGATCGACGGCAACATCGGCTCCAAACTCACCATGAAGTACCCGAGCGTGTATCTCGTCGGCCCCAAAGCCACGGGTGAGGTGTTGTCGGTTGCGTATGCCGGTGCCGGTCAGCATCAAGACGCCGGCGCCAAGATGGTGCACGCTGCGCCCGAAACGTCGTCGAAGATCGTGTCCAAGTCCATCAGCAAGGACGGCGGCATCACTACCTACCGCGGATTGGTTCGCGTAGAGGAAGGCGCCACCAACTGCAAGAGCCACGTGCAATGCGATGCGCTCATCCTCGACGAAGACTCCGAAAGCCGCACCCTGCCGTACATGGAAGTAGGCGAGCGCGACGCCCAAGTTGGTCACGAAGCAACCGTGTCCAAGATTGCCGACGAGCAGTTGTTCTATCTCACCAGTCGCGGACTCACCCCCGAGCAGGCCATGGGCATGGTGGTGAACGGGTTCATCGAGCCGGTTACTCGCACGTTGCCGATGGAATACGCCGTGGAGTGGAGTCGTCTCATCGAGCTGCAAATGGAAGGTTCGGTGGGCTGAACCCACTGCAGCCTCAACGAACTACCGTTTCCTCAGTCATGTCGATGCGAACCGATTGTCGCCACTTCGAAAGTCGTACCTACAAGAACGGCGACACCGTGCGGGGTTGCAAACTGGGTCTTGCGCCCGAGGCTCCGTGGCGTTGTCCAGCCGAGTGCCCCAAGTTCGACCGTCGAGCCATGGACGTGGGCTGGACCCACGGCACGCTCGTGACTGGTGCCGCCCCGGAGGCACCGTCCAGTCTGGACGACGGCAGTGCCGCAGCGATCCTGAGTGAGGCCGAGTCGATCATCAACGCCATCGCCCCCGACGTGGTGAGCGAATTGGAGCGCGGCAAACCGAAGAAGTTCAAGCGCAACAAGAAGCGCAAGAAGTAGACGACATGTCCATGAACTCCGACGTCGTGCTGCCTACCGCTGAGCAGGAACTCTGGCGTTACAGCCGAATCGGTGAACTCGATCTCGGCTCGTTCACGCCAGGACTCATCGCCACCACGGTGTCGGGGGACGAGTCGATCGTTTCGCGGGACATGCAGTTGTCGCTCGACGACGTATCGGTGGAGCCCGCCGACGTGTTCGAGCAGTTGCACGCACAGCACACAGCCCTGGGCGGGCCGCATGCCTCTGGAGTTGCCGCGCACGGCAGTGCGGTGCGAGTCGGCACCTCTCGCGGTCAGGTGGTTGCCGATCCAGTTCTCATCACCCACAACGTGCACGACTCAGGCGTCGTGTGCTTCCCATCGTTGGAAATCGACGCAGCAGAGAACAGCGAAGTCACCGTGGTGGAGCGTTTCGTTTCGGACGACCCGTGCCGCTCGCTCGTGGTGCCGATGGTGAAGATTCGTGCCGCACAATCCGCCCGTGTCACCTACGTTGCAATCAACGAGTTGGGAGCGAACGCATGGCTCATCGGCTACCAGCGAGCACTCGGCCAGCGCGACTCGACCATTTCCACTTCCACCATTGCACTCGGTGGTGACTACGCGCGTATTCGTGCCGGGGTTCGATTGGTTGGTCAAGGTGCATCGGCGAAACAAGTTGCGTTGTACTTCGCCGACGGCACGCAGATGCACGACTTCCGTACGTTGCAAGACCACGCAGCTCCGCGCACGCACAGCGACTTGTTGTTCAAAGGTGCAGTGAAGGATCAGGCCAAGAGCGTGTACACCGGGCTCATCAAGATTCGCGACAATGCCGACAAGTCGGAAGCGTTCCAGACCAACCGCAATCTCACGCTCTCCAGTGGTTCGTGGGCCGAAAGCGTGCCGAACCTGGAAATCGAAACCAACGACGTGAAGTGCAGTCACGCCAGCACCGTTGGCCCCATCGACGACGAGCAGCGCTTCTACTTGGAAAGCCGCGGAATTCGTCCGGAGATCGCCGAGCGCCTGGTGGTATTCGGGTTCTTCGCTGATGTAATCAATCGCCTGCCGGCAGCAGCACAACCCGATGCCTTGCGCGACAAAGTCGGTCGTAAGTTGCTGGGTGATGTCAGCGGCGGCGCTGCAAGCAAAGCCGGAGCGCGAGCATGACCATGCATCGCATTTGCGCACTGACCGATTTGGCCGACGGTGCTGCAGCGAAGTTCGAGGTCGGCAAGCACATCGTGGCAGTCGTGCGAATCGGCGATCAGGTGTACGCCATCGGCAATCGCTGCAGCCATGCCGATGTAGCGCTTGCCGACGGTGATGTCGATTGCGACACCAAGCAGTTGTCGTGCATTCGCCACGGCAGTGCATTCAGTTTGGAAACCGGCGTGCCAAGCACGCTTCCCGCCACGCAGCCCGTACCCGTGTTCGTGGCGGAAGTTCGTGGTGCCGACGTGTTCATCTCCGATCAACCCACGATGCATGCAGCATCGCCAGACCCTCGAGTGAAGCGAGCCCAGCCGTGAGCGTGCTCTCGATACGTGATCTCCACGCCAAGGCGGGCGACACACAGATTTTGAATGGCATCAACCTCACCGTTCGTTCGGGCGAGGTGCACGCAGTGATGGGCCCCAACGGAGCGGGGAAGTCGACCCTGTCGGCAGCGATCATGGGCAAGCCCGGCTACACCATTACTCAGGGAAGCGTCACCCTCGACGATGTCGACATTGCATCACTTCCAACGTGGAAGCGTGCGCTTGCCGGACTCCACTTGGTGATGCAGTACCCAACCGAGATCCCCGGAGTCGGCATCGACGAACTGCTCAACGAGGCACTCGCGGAGCGGGGGAGCAATCAAAATCAACTCGCCGAGCGCATTGCGACCGAAGCCGCCCGAATCGGGTTGGACGAAGCACTCATCCATCGCGCCGTGAACGTCGACTTTTCGGGTGGGGAGAAGAAGCGAAACGAAACCCTGCAACTCGCCATGTTGGACCCCCGCATCGTCGTGCTCGACGAGCTCGACTCGGGATTGGATATCGACGCGCTACGTGATTGTGCGCGACGCGTGGAGGACCTCACCAACGAGCGCAAGTTGGGCGTGTTGGTGATCACGCATTACAGCCGCATCTTTGCCGACTTGAAGCCCAACTTCGTGCACATCCTTGCCAAGGGACGAATCGTCGCCAGTGGTGGACCGGAGCTGGCCGACCAACTCGAGCGCGACGGCTACGACGCCTTCACCGCATAACGCACTCGACGTATACGAGCCGCCGTGTCCGGCGTACATGGTGCAGGGACTCGCCCGGCGGGGAGTGGATACAAAACGAAAGGGGCGGCCCTTTCGGGCCGCCCCCTCGTGGAACCGA
>JBBANV010000070.1:1396-5540 GCA_040401775.1 Ilumatobacteraceae bacterium | reverse complement strand
CGCTGGCACCGTGACGCGAAGATTCACACCATCTTCGAGGGAACTTCCGAGATCCAACAACTCGTGATTGCGCGAGCAATCTCCGGAATGCGGGTGGAGTAGCCGTCGGTATCGAGGGCGCTCTCGAAGATGGTGCTCTAGGACACGACCTCGGAGATTTGCATTACTGGTGCAATGTTGGTGTAGTTCGCAACGTCGGCCATCACATCTCCAGTGAGTGGTGAACCCAACGCAGCATTGAATTCGTCCATGGATGCAAACGCCACATGGATGGCAGCGACGTGCGGGCCGTTGACGCCCTTCTCAACGGTGACGGAGACCGGGTTCCACGTTTTCTGTACGAGTGGCACATGCTTGTTGCGGTAGTAGTCGTGGTCGAAGGTTGCGCCTTCGGAAGATGGGTAATAAACGCTGACTCGGATCATGCCATTGACCGTAACACCGTCCATCCACCACCGTACGCTCGGAACATATGACTCCGCGAAGCGCTGGCGAGTTGGCGCGCTTCATCGATCACACATTGCTGGCACCCGAAGCAACGCACGACGAGGTGCTCTCCGTCTGTCGAGAGGCAGTCGGGTGGAACGTGGCAGCGGTATGCATTTCGCCCTCGTGGTTGCCGTTGCCGCCAGGAACATTGGCCTCATCGACTGGCACGACTGGGATGAACGTGGCGCTGTGCACCGTTGTCGGCTTTCCATCGGGTGCCCATGCAGCAGCGATGAAGGCACAAGAAGCGACTCTTGCAGTGGAGTGTGGCGCCGACGAAGTCGACATGGTGGTGAACCTCGGGCTGGTGCGCGACGCGCGGTGGGTTGAAGTGCAGGCCGAAGTGCGTGCGGTGAGGAGTGCGGTGGATGCCGTTCGACGCGGCGTGAGAGTGAAGGTGATCTGTGAGTCGGCCGCACTCAGCGATCACGAACTTCGTGCCACATGCAACGCTGCCGTTGCCGGTGGGGCGGACTTCGTGAAGACGAGTACCGGATTCCATAAAGCCGGTGGTGCCACCGAGCGTGCCGTTGCGATCATGCGTGAGACGGTGGGAGATGGCATCGGCGTGAAGGCGAGTGGTGGCATACGCACGACATCGACGGCGTTGGCGATGATTGCAGCTGGTGCCACGCGAATCGGAGCGTCGGCAACGCGCGAAATCCTGGCGGGGATGCCGAACTAGTTCGCGGCGCTTGGCGCGTCAGCCTGCGGCGTCGATTGCCCGCAGCACGTCCCGCAATACGGCACCTGCACGTGATGCTGCACGCTTTCCAACCGCGATGACTTCCTCGCCGGAGAGAGGTGTCGGGGAGATTCCTGCCGCAAGGTTCGTCGGCAACGACAAGCCGAGCACCTCGAGACCAACGTGTCGTGCAGCAATGACATCGAGCACCGTCGACATGCCGACCAAGTCGGCACCCCAGCTACGGGCAGCCCGAATTTCTGCTGGTGTTTCGTAATGCGGTCCGTGTAGGCCGAGATACACACCCTCGTTCATCGGCACCGCAGCACTGGCAATTGCACGGAGGCGTTTGCTGTAGGCATCGGTGAGATCGACGAATCGCCCGGCGAACGGCTCTGGCGGATTATCGCCGGTGAGTGGGGAGTGCCCCGTCAAGTTGATGTGATCACTGATCATCACCGGTTCGGCAATCTTCCAGTCTTCGCGCAACACGCCGGCACCGTTGGTAATCACGGCAATGCGACACCCGAGCGCGGCAGCCGTGCGAACACCATGCGCCACCGGTGCAACGCCGTGACCTTCGTAAAGATGAGTGCGACCGGTGAGTACCAGTACGCGCGACGTGCCGATGGTGATCGACACCGCCTCGCCACCGTGGCCGAGTGCCGATGGCTTCTTGAATCCGGGGACGTCGCCGATCGGGCAACGTTCACCCGAGCCGAGCATGTCGATGGCATCGGCCCAACCCGAACCGAGCACGGCGACGATGTCATGCTTGCCGCCGAAACGATTGCGGAGAAACGTGGCCGCTTCGGCGGCGAGATCGAACGGCGAGGTCATGCGGTGATGCTATGCAGCATTATTCGTCATCGGTATCTTCGTCAGCAACTGCAGCAAAGCCCGCGGCGGAAAGTCGAGCGAGCAATGCATCACGCGGACTCTCTCCCGGTGCTCGTGCCTTGTCGTTGGCTACACGCCAACCGTGACGGGAGGAATACACGAGTGGCGCTTCGCGCAGGCGCCCGTAGCCGTACTCCGTGACCTCGGCGAACATCAATTCGTGGTCGCGCATGGGCATCGATTGAAAGATGCGTGCGTGCACCCACGCAAGACAATCGGGTACGACGGGTCGACCCTCGACCACCGTCAGGTACTCAGGTGCGATGTAGTGAAACTTGCGTCCTGGATACGAGAAGTACTGCCCGATGTGTACCTGGTCGCCGGCAAGGAACGACACGGTGAACTCACCACTCGCCTTCATCAGTGGGTAGGTGTCGTGCTTGGGGGAGACGCTCGCCATGATGATCGGTTCTTCAAAGGAGACCTGAGTTACCCAGTGCGAGGTGTAGGCACGCGTGACGCCGTCGTGCGAAGCAGCAACGACCTCCACGCCCTTCGCGGCTTGACCCAATGCGCGCTTCAGCTTCGGGTCGATCATGTGGCAACTCTCGGCACAGCGTATTGGAATCGTCACGATTAGGGTGAGCGCATGACTCGTCCTGGTATGTATTCGGGTGTCGCCACCGATGATGCAATGAACCTCGCAATGTCGGCCAAAGCCGTGCCGTTGTACGAGGCAGTAAAGAAGTTCATCGCCGAGGAAATCGAACCGGTCACCCGTAAGTACTTCGAGTTGGGTGAAGGTCGTGCCGATCGTTGGAGCTACGGCGAGGGCCAGCTCGAACTCCTCGAGCAACTGAAGAACAAAGCCAAGAAAGCCGGGCTGTGGAATTTCTTCCTGCCCAATGCCGAGACCGGTGAGGGTTTGTCGAACCTCGACTACGCGTACATCGCGGTGGAGTTGGGGAAGAACCCCATCGCCTCGGAAGTGATGAACTGCAGTGCACCCGACACCGGCAACATGGAAGTGCTGGAGCGCGTGGGTACGCCGGAGCAGAAGGAAAAATGGCTGAAGCCGCTCCTCAACGGCGAGATTCGCTCGGCATATGCGATGACCGAGCCCGACGTGGCATCGTCCGATGCGAAGAATCTCGAATGTCGTGCGGTGCGCGACGGAGATGAATGGGTCATCAACGGAGAGAAGTACTACATTTCCGGCGCGGGTGATCCTCGCTGCAAGATCATGATTTGCATGCTGCTCACGAGCCCCGATGCGCCGCCGCACAAGCGCCACTCCCAAATTCTCGTGCCGATGGACACGCCCGGAGTGGAGATTCTCGGACCGATGGAAGTGTTCGGCGAGGACGACGCACCGCACGGGCACATGCATCTTCGTTTCAACAACGTGCGCGTGCCGGCCAGCAACATGTTGCTCGGCGAAGGACGCGGATTCGAGATCTCCCAAGTACGACTCGGACCCGGGCGAATCCACCACTGCATGCGGTCCATCGGCGCGGCTGAACGCGCGTTGGAATTGATGGTTCGTCGTGGGTTGTCGCGCGAAGCGTTCGGTAAACCCATTGCACGACTGGGCAAGAACACCGAAACAATCGCCAAGGCTCGAATCGAAATCGAAGCGATGCGCCTCATGGTGTTGCGTGGCGCAAAAGCAATGGACACCATGGGGAATGCCGAGGCTCGCATTTGGGTGAGTGCGGTGAAGGCGATGGTGCCCGAGCGAGTGTGCAAGATCATCGACGAAGCAATCCAGATCTTCGGTGGCACCGGGATTTCGCAGTGGACTCCGTTGGCACGCATGTATGCAGGCCAACGCACCCTGCGATTGGCCGATGGTCCGGACGAAGTGCACTGGCACGTGGTCGGCCGCGCGGAGATCAGTCGGTTCGAAGACGACAAGCAACCCGTCACCGAGTACGACCAGCAAACGCAGAGGTTTTCCGGGCCATCCTGAGGCGTGATTGCTTTGCTACCGTGACCGCTACGGGTGCGAGCACCTGTAGTCGTCCAGGGAGGACCAAAGCACCATGGCAGCAAAGAAGAAGTCCGTAAAGAAGTCGGCGAAGAAGAAGTCGACCAACAAGAAGGCGACAAAGAAGAAGCCGGCCAAGA
>JBBANV010000070.1:0-1296 GCA_040401775.1 Ilumatobacteraceae bacterium | reverse complement strand
GAAGCCGGCCAAGAAGAAGCCGGCCAAGAAAGCTGCGGCGGCGAAGAAGGCTGCTCCGACCAAAGCATCACGCACGACGGGCCCCGTGGTGTCCGCACAGCGAATGTTCAACCTCGCCGTCATGTCCGAAACGGTGTCGGGTCCGGGAGTTGCGGCGTCACTCCCACAACACGTGATGAAGCGCGGTCAAAAGGCCTTCATCGTCACCGACCACGGCGTGCGCGGAGCAGGAATCGTTGCTCCGATCGTGGAGAACTTGGAGAAAGCAGGCGTAAAGACCTTCGTGTTCGACGAAGTTTCACCGAACCCGACGGATGTGAATGTTGCTGCTGGTGTTGCTGCACTCAACCGTTTCGGTATCGATGGCACCGTGGTGGTGTTCATCGGTGGCGGTTCGGTCATGGACTGTGGCAAGTACATCGCGCTCGCAGCTCCGAATGGCGTCGACAATCTGCATTTGGCGTTCGCCCCCAACTTGGACGCCAACGACCGCATCGACTTCGGCACCCTTGCGCCGAAAGCACAGGCTTCCAAACCCGGATTGCCCACCATCGCCATTCCCACCACGTCGGGAACGGCATCAGAAACCAATGGTGGAGGTCTGATCACCGACACGCTCACCAACCCGCAGGTGCACCGCAAGTTGACCTTCAGCAACCCGACCGTTGCGCCAGTGGCGATTCTTCTCGATCCAACGCTCACCGTTGGTATGCCAGCTCGTGGTACCGCTGCGTGCGGGATGGACGTGCTGACCCACGCAATCGAGTGCTACACGTCGGCAGGGTCGAACCCGTATGCCGACGCTCTCGCGCTACACGCCATTCGTTTGACGGGTCAGTGGTTGCCGAAGGCAGTCGCCAACGGCAGCGACCTCGAAGCGCGTGCGCAGATGCAAGTGGCCTCGCATCTCGCGGGTCGTGCGTTCTCGTCGGGTCCGCTACTCGGCCTCGTGCATGCAACCGGTCACCCGATCTCCGGGCAGTTGCACCAGGCGCACGGCCAGACCTTGGCCACCATGTTGCCGCACGTGATGCGATACAACCGCGACGTCGTAGCCGAGCGTTACGCCGACGTGGGTGAGGCCTTGGGTTCCGAACACGATCCCGAGGCAGGCATTGCGGCCGTCGAGAAGTTGTCGGCAACGGTGGGCACCAACAAGCGACTGCGCGAGTTGGGAGCCACCAGTGACAACATCGCCGACCTCACGCAGGATGCATTGCGCGATCTCATCATCTTGAACACAGCGAAGTATCCAACTCGTGGCGATGTGCACGAGTTGTACGCCCGCGCGTTGTA
>JBBANV010000069.1:0-5589 GCA_040401775.1 Ilumatobacteraceae bacterium | reverse complement strand
GGAACGTCAAGATGAACGTGCTGATTGCTGCCGTAGTCGCGGGATCCGTCGTCGGTCTTGGAGTGTTCGTACTCGTAGCTGCGTGGCGTGGCACATTGCGACTCACTCACATCTCCAACGAATCCAGGCCCGGATCAATCCGCCACGTCGTGGTTGCAGGGGTGGTGTTGGTCGTTACCTGGGCGCTGACAGGCTGGACGTTTGCTGCCGCAACGATTGCCGCAGTTGCAACGATGGCGAGTGTCGCAGTGCACCGCCATGGAAAACGTCGTGACGAGCGTGCCCTTGTCGATGCAATTGCGGTCTGGACTGAGCAACTACGCGACACGTTGGCGGGAAGCAATGGGTTGGAGCAAACCATCATTGCCACGGCAGCACATGCACCAGCCGCGCTACGTGAGCCACTCGAACGGCTGGTGGCCACCATGTCCTATGCACCCGTGACCCAAGGATTGTCGAGATTCGCGCGGGACGTTGATCATCCGACTGCCGACTTCGTTGTTGCGGCGCTTTCGACGGCTGCCACCCGACAAGTACGCGAACTTGGTGCGTTGCTTGGCCACTTGGCTTCGTGCGCCCGTGATGAGGCACGTATGCACACCCGAATTTGGGTTGGACGCTCACGTACGCGCAGCGCTGTACGGATCATTGCATCGGTAGTGGTGGCGTTCGTGGGTGGACTGGTGGTGTTGAGTCCGGAGTATCTGGCACCGTATCGGTCCGCAGAGGGTCAGATCGTCTTGAGCGGAGTAGTGCTGGTGTTCTTTGGTGCACTCCTTGCAATGCAGCGTTTGGCGATTGTGGTCGCACCCGATCGGTTCGTTGGTCGTCGTGAAGAGGTTCGCCCATGATCGCGCTTGCTGCACTCATGGGTGGTATCTCGGGTTCTGGGTTGGCGCTCGTAGCGGTTCCATCGCTGGGTCCGAAGTTGCGTAGCCATGCCGTTCGCTTGATGAGAACCTGGCGTGTAGCCGTTCAGGATCGCACGGCACGAGCTCACGCGAGCGATCTTGCCATCGTTGGCTGGACTCCAACCGACTTGGTGGCTCGTCAGCTGCTGGGGGTAGTGCTGGGCGTAGCGATGAGTTCCACGTTGATGTCGATTGCGGGGCACGGCGTCATGGTGGCGGCTGCCATGTTCATTGGTGGGTTTGTGGGATTCCTGTTGCCTGTCACCCTGTTGCGAGCGTCGGCTCGCGCGAGGCGACGGAGTTTCGTGCACGCCTTCTCGGCCTACTTGGATTTGGTCAACGTGTTGCTTGCTGGTGGAGCAGGAATGGAGACCGCCCTGATTGCTGCTGCAGAAGCGGGAGATGGGTGGGCGTTCGGCACGTTACGTACGTGCCTTACCCGAGCTCGTTTGTCACGGCGATCACCATGGGGTGAATTACGAACTCTCGGAACCCGCTGGTCGATCAGCGAAGTAGTGGAGGTGGCCGGGAGTATGAATTTGTCGGGTGAGCACGGTGCCCGAATCCGTTCATCCCTGGCTGCGCGAGCCGACTCCATGCGTTCGCGGCAAGTTGCGGAGGTGGAGGCACTTGCCCAATCTGCTACCGAACGCATGGGTGTACCGGTGATGATGCTCTTCGTTGGATTCATGGTCCTCCTTGGGTATCCCGCCCTGCAGACGGTGGTGATGACCATGTAACGAAACATCGCCGTGGTTCCCATCACGGCACACAGCAACGCAAGAAGTCAAAAGCATTCGAATTCATCACACAAAACGAAAGGAACATGCAATGTCCAACACACGCCAACTCTGGGAATACTACGTAATGCGCCTTCGTGCCTCGCTTGCCGCGGATCACGATCGCGGCGAAGTCAGCGCCACCACGGTGGTCATGGCTGCTGCACTCATTGCCCTTGCATTGTTTGTCGGCGCAACTATCACCAGTCGGGTTCGTGACAAGGCCAACTCCCTCGATCTTGACTAGGAAACGCACTGACCACGGGGAAGTATCGATGGAGACCGTGCTCGTGGTTCCTGCACTGATCTTCGTGGTGTTGTTGGTGGTGCAGGCTGCGGTGGTGATGCATGCGGCAAACGTCGCGCATCATGTAGCGGCACAAGGTGCAATGGCCGCTGCACGTCACGGTGCTTCACCCGAGCAGGCGTTGGTGGTCATATCGTCGGCCGCAACCTCGGTTGGAGCGCGATTGGCTGCACCACCCCTCGTCGCCTCTTCCGGCGAAGAGGTGACCGTGCGCATTTGGGTGGCACTACCGAGAGCGGTTCCAGTCTTTGCCGAGCACGTGTCGCGCGAAGTGACCGTCCCTCGCGAACGATATGTCGCCTACAACGATCGATGATGCGTCGCAGGACGGTTGATGCGGGCTCCGTCAGCGTGGAGGCAGTTCTTCTTGCCCCCGTGTTGGTACTGCTCATCTTGCTCGTGGTGCATGTCGGTCGTCTTGGCACCGCCCACATACGCTTGGTGGCCGCCGCCGACCATGCGGCACGTGCTGCGTCACTCGTTCAACCACGTGCCATGCATGAGGCTGCGCGGACCGTTGCGCTCGACAACATGTTGCAAAACGGGTTGGCCTGCGAATCGGTAGGGGTGGAGGTCAACAGGGTGCAGGGAATTGATCCTGTGGTCGTGCAGGTGGATCTGAGGTGTGTTCTTGACCGAAGCGGCCTGAGTTTGCTGGCACCAGTACCTCGGGTGCTGAGTGCGACATCTTCGGAAGTGGTGGATCGCTGGCGGGTGGACTCGTGAGTGGTTTCGTGGTCAGCATCTTTGCCGGGCTCATTGCACTTTCAGCACTGGTATTTGACGGAGCCCGATTGGTGTCACAACGCGCAGCACTTGATGATCACACGGCGAATGCTGCTCGTGCTGCTGCTCAAGAAATCATCGACATACGTCTCGGGAACGAGCGGATCGATCCACAGGCAGGAAGTGCTGCTGCACACCGGTACCTGGCGCAACACGATCTCGTCGGGAACGTGCGGATCGACGGCCTCTCCGTCGAAGTCACTGTGGTGCGGATCGTCCCTATGACGCTGTTGTCGCTCGTCGGGGTGAAAGACCAAGTGGTTGCATCCACACGTGAGGTCCAGGTGGTGGACGAGTGACGAAGTCGCCCTCCAGACCAACGACATTGCGTCATCGCGCTGCACGAGAGGCAACTCTGTCGGTTTCAATTTTGGGAGCATCGGTCCTTGCCCTGTTGGTGAGTCACCAGGATCCGGCACGTCTCGTCACACGTATACGCGAGATGTGGGGCGACGATGCTCTCGTGACATCACGAGAACGGTTGACGACGGCGCTCTTGGCGTTTCTTTGGCTCATCATCGTTGCGTGGGGTGTTCGAACAGGGCTGGTCATCGTTCAGTTGTCTCGTGAGGCAACGAAAGTCATGCTGCATGGTGTCACGTCAGATCGTCGGTTGAACAAGGTTCGCATTGCTTTGCTGTTCTTTCTTGGTGTTGTTTCGGCCACAAGGACAACAACCGAGCGTCATGCGACAACTGAGTTGGTAGCGAGTGACAATGCCCCCGAGCCCGTGCGCGGTGCGTCGGAGACGCTCCCAGCGTTGGCTTCCGCAGGCCTTGCCGTTGGAGTTGCCGCACACGTCCAACGAGAAAGAGCTGCACTGTTACGGGATGCACCCGTCACTGCCCGACTGAAGAAGCCGAGTCGTTCGGCTCTGTCCCGCGGCACCGCGGTATTCGAACGTTCACGAGAGTGGAGTACCCAGCAGGTTGCGACGGGAGCGATGCTGCTACCCGTTGGTGTATGTGGCTCACAAATGATTCACATCTCCGTGAGCCCGGGTGATGTTGTATCGGTCGAAGCATCCGAAGCTCAAGCAGTCACTGTCTTGCGACACCTTCTCAATACCATTGCACTGGCGCCATGGCTCGGGAAGCCACAAGTAGTGCTGTGTGGATTCGAGCGCAAGGATGTGTTGCAGACAGACAACATCGTCTTTGCCCGGGATGCGACAGAAGCATGCGCTCTCGCACTTTGTCTACGAACGGACCAACCGGATGCCGCGGTCTTCGTGGTAGCGCGAAATGTGGCAAATGAATTTGACTCGTTGCCACCGCATGGCGTCACGGTGATCATTGGACGTAGTGACTTAGAAGAGCGTGAACACAGGCTGTCGGAGCGTCATTCCCGGGTCACGCGAATCGTTCGCACGGAATACGCATGGCATATCGATTCACAGGATCAGTACTTTCTGCCCTATGGAGTGACTCCCGAAGAGGCTGCTGATCTTCGAATCATGGTTCAAGAGATGACGTTGCTCGACTCTGCCGCCAGTGGACACGACGGGGATACGCGAGCGCCAATAGGAGAGGCACCAGCCGTGTCAACACCACGTGCAATGGTGCGGATACTTGGTCCGGTTGAAGTGCTGGTGAATGAATCATCGGAGGTGCGTTTTCGAAAAGCCAAGTCGTTGGAGCTGTTGTGTTGGCTGTGCTTCCATCGCGACCGACCCACGGTCTCGGGCGCTCGCACCGCACTCTGGGAGGTCGATGTTGAGGATGCAACATTCCACAACGTGCTTTCGGAGTTACGCCGGGGGCTGTCGGGTTGTGGACTCAAGGAGGCGGTTCGACGCGAGACAAAGCACCGCCTCATCGTGGATGGTTGCATCACTACGGACGTTGACTTGCTACGCGAATCGCTTCTCGTGGCTGATACAACTCGATCACCTACCGCGATGGACGAACTCGTTGATGCGCTCATGCTCGTACGTGCACTTCCTTTCGCCGACTGCTCCTATGCCTGGGCTGACGCCGAGGGAATCACCTCCACCGTGGTCTGGCTGGTGACCAGAGCCATCGAACTTTCGGTAGAGGTTGCAACATCACGAGGCGACGTTGCCGCCTTGCTGGATGCCACCGCCGCGGGCCTACGGATGTTGCCGAACGACGACTACTTTCTTGCCTTGCAGCGATCTGTTGTAGACAGCCGGCCTATCGGTGTCAGCGTCGGAGAAGTCGCTCGAATCCCCAGCCCGTCACCCGTCGCATCGATTCGCTGATGATGGTCTTGCTCATCTTGGATTCACCTGCAATTCGGTTTTCATAAACAATTGGCACTTCAACAAAACGTGTGACTCCGCGTTGCCGTAGGCGATACAGCACTTCGGTGAGAAAGGCGTAACCGTTGGAGGTGGTGTTGGCAATGGTGCCCGACCTAATGACCTCGCCGCGATAGGCACGAAAGCCGGAAGTGCAGTCGTGGACACCAACCCCGAGCATGAATCCCGTATACCAATTTCCCAACCGCGACAGGATGCGACGCGTCACCGACCAGTTACGGACGCCACCCCCAGGAACATATCGAGACCCAATGACAACGCTGGCCCCAGACTCGAGTCGTGCAAGCATCGTGGGAATTACTCGAGCGTCGTGCGAAAGATCGCAGTCGATGGTCACGATGGCGTCGTATCCATTGTTGGCGAGGTGCACCAACCCTTCGCGACTGGCCGCGGCGTATCCTCGCTCGCCACTACGGGTTATCAGATGAATCTGTGGGTTGGTGATGCTGAGTTCGCCTGCTCGCTGCCCTGTGCCGTCGGGACTGTTGTCGTCGACGATGTATACATCAGCAGTTGGTACGG
>JBBANV010000068.1:0-5660 GCA_040401775.1 Ilumatobacteraceae bacterium | reverse complement strand
CTCACATTTTCCTACGGACGACCACCGTTCATCGCCCTCGCAATCGCGGCTTCGTGGGCCGTTTACGGGCTGCTCAAGAAACAGGTGCCGTTGCGCCCAGTGGAAAGTCTCACCGCAGAAACCATCGTTCTCATGCCACTTGCGGTGCTGCTGCTGGTGTGGAGTTTCTCGCGTGATGCAGGCATTCCGGCTACCGCCGACACGATCGAGTTCCTGCTCGTGCTCGTTACCGGCCTCATTACGGCCGTGCCGCTCTTGCTCTTTGCACACGCAGCACTTCGATTACCGCTCACCATCATCGGGCCGCTGCAGTACTTGGTGCCGGTCATCAACTTCCTCCTCGGATGGTTGATCTACAACGAGCCACTCGACTCTGCTCGATTCGTGGGTTTTGTCTTGGTGTGGTTTGGGCTCGCGTGTTCGCTTGCCGACACCATGCGCACACGCACCCCCACGCGCTAGGCGCTTGCGGGCGACAGTGCGCTACGTGCCATGTTCTTGTACACCTTGGCCACCGAACGCAAGCGTTGACGATCACGCACCGTCACCGACAGTCGAGCAAACCCACCAAGGACACCGGCAATCACGTCGACTGCCGTTTGCACGGGCAGCGACTCGGGCAGTTCGCCGCGCGACTTGGCGTCGGAACAGAGCTCGGACAAAAACATCTGATTACGTGGGGTAACCGCACGCAGTGCCGTACGCAAGTCCGGATGGTGCTCGGCTTCGGTCACCACACCGACCACGAAGCTTGCCAGCATTGGATCCTCGTCCCCGAGATCCATCATGGTGTCGAACAAGGCGTCGAACTTCTCAAGGAACGTGTCGTGGCGTGCAACCGCAGCATCGAATGTGTCGTATACCTTGGCCTGCACGTCTTCGAACACGGCAACGAACAAGTCCACCTTCGACGGGAAGTAGTGGTAGATCGCGGCAGCAGTGATACCCGCACCTGCGGAGATTTCACGATTGGTGGTGTTGTCGTAGCCGCGAGTGGTGAAGGCCAATCGTGCCTCGCGAAGAATACGAACTCGCGTGTCTTCTGCGTCGCTCTGACATGGGCGACCCAACCGACGCGTCATGTTCGCAACGCTAGGTGAGCGTGAGTCAGCGCACCGAGTCGTAGCGCTACGTACGTGACGCGTTGAGTTCGTGTCGCAACAAGGCGGCCAGTTCCAGCGGACGGTCACCTTGCACGCTGTGACCAGCGCCATCCACCACGTGGACCACCGCATCGCGACGACGGCGCTGCAATTCCGCGACGTCGGCATCGTCGACGACCGGGGAAGCTCCACCACGTACCAACGTGATCGGGCAGTGGAGTCGTTCGATCATTTCCCACATGCCGGCAGCAACACTGGTCCCGGGTTCGCGGCGTGGGTGGCTGCGTCGGTCGTATCGCCACGCCCAACTGAGGTCGTCGAGTTGCCGCGCATTGTGCAGGATTCCTCGGCGCAAGGAGGTTTTGCTGCGGGTGGGATTGTGTTCGATCGTCCTTGCAAGAAGGTCGTCAAAGCTGGCGAAACTCTGCGGACCGTTGACGAAGTCGGTGATCGACTTCGATTTCTCCGGCGTCACCCCTGGTGTGATATCCACCATCATGAGTCGCGAGACCAGATCCGGTCGTTGGTACGCGAGCGCCAACGTGGTGAGACCACCAAGCGACATTCCGCACACCACCTCGGCGTGTGGCGCCAATCGTTCGATGATGGTTGCGATGTCGAATGCAAGTGCGCGTGGTGTGTAGTCACCGTCATCGCGCCACGACGAGTGCCCATGACCAGGAAGGTCAACCGCCAGTATCGGTTCGCCCAGCGCCAAGCACACCGTGTCCCAGGTGTGCGCATTCTGTGCACTGCCATGCACGAAAACGACTCTCGGTGCCGCGCTTCCCCACCGCAATGCGCCGACATGACGGCCATCCTCCAGCGTCGTAACGACACGGGCCACCTGCGGCTGCGGCGATACCTGCAAGTGATACTCGGCGATGTTCTCGTGAAAGAGTCCGAACTCGTCGTAGGACACACGTTCAGCGGATGTCATATCACCATCGTGTCACGCGAGAGAGCACGGGCTGTTGCCATGGTGTCACGGCAACGAGGTGGAGGTTGGCAGACTCGCGCCCGATTGCACGGTGGTGGCCGTCGGCAACGTTGAAGCCACGGGCACCGTGGTGGAAGTCGGCACCGTGGTGTAGTTCGGGTCGGGTCGATCGGCTGGCGGTAACGGCGAGCCGTACTCCTCGGGTTCCTTGATGCCGTCAAAGACGTAGATGCGATCTCGGAATTGCACCATCGAAGGAAACAGCGTTGCCACCGACATGGGAATACGAATACAGCCGTGTGACGCGGGCTTCAATGGCACCAGGATTGCGCCGTGCACCGCGATGCCCGCATTGAAATACACCGGGTTGTACAGCGTGCCAAGCTTTGTTTCACGAGTGCCGGTTGATCGTCGGTAGAAGGTGAAGATGCCTGGTGGAGTTACCGATTCTCCACACACACCAATCTTCAATTGCTCACCCTTTTCGATCTGCTCCGGGCTGTCGTTTCCTGGCTCACCCGGGTCGATGACCACTTCTTCACACCACGGTTTCCCGTCACCACTCGACATGTGGGAGATGAGGGTCGGCCTGCCTGCCAAGAACGTGACGATGACCTGCTCCTGCAAGTACACCTCGGCGTGTCGTGGCGTATCGGCTTGACGTCGAGGAAGAATCTGCACGTCACCACGCATGACCTCCCACATCGCAGGAGTGACCACCCCGGTGGCGTCTTCGCGTGGTACCTGCATGACGAGTTTTTCGAATGCCCACACCGCCTGCACCGTGGCGCGACCATAGATGCCATCGATTGGCCCCGGCGCGAACTTCAATTCGGCGAGTCGAATCTGCAAATTGCGAACGTCCTCACCTTCCACACCTTCCGTGAGGTCACGTGTGATAGGCGGCAGGAGGGGTTTTGGTGTCTCGGTGGTGGTGGTCACCACCACTTGCTGGACGGGTTCATTGTCGGCTCGCTGCTCCACCACGAGAGCCACGACGACCATCACCGCCATGACCAAGGCGGCCGAAACTCCGAGCGTTCGCGTGTTGCTTCGCGGGGTGTAGTTGGGTGACGACACGTTGCTACTTGGCTGCGATGGGCTTTATGGCGTTAAGTTCGCGTCGCAGCGCAAACGCCTCACGGAGAATCTTCACGATCACCGACGGTGACGACAACGTGGATACGCCGCGGGTACGGGGGAAGTAGTCCACCCCGAACTGCACGATGGGATTCCCGAGTTTCTTTGCTCGCACGATCAACTCCGCATCGATGAACGATCCCTCGCTCTTCAACGAAATGTGCTTGAAGATCGACGCACGACACACCTTGAATGCAAAATTCACGTCACGCACGCGAACACCGAACAACACCCGTACGAGTGCGTTGTAGAGAGCGGAGTACACCACGCGAACGAGCCCTTCGTCGGTGCGATCGAATCGGTAGGCGCTCACCACATCGGCTTCATAGGTGCGCAACAATCGAAGTGCCTTGTGCAACTCCAGCATGTCGAACGGCAAATCGGCGTCGGTGTACACGATGACATCCCCGGTAGCTGCAGCGAAGCCAGACTTCATCGAGCCGCCCAATTTGCGGTTGGTTGGGTGATGCACCACTCGCACGTGCCGGTTGGCAGCGGCAGCCTCGTCGGCCAAGCGAGCGGTTGCATCGGTGGAGGCGTCGTTCACCACGATGAGCTCGTAATCGGCGATCTCCCCCGATTCCATCAACTCACTCGCCACATCGTGTCCAGCCGCAAGTGCACGGCCGATGTACTGCTCCTCGTTCCACATGGGGAAAAAGATGGACAACTTGGCGAAGTGCGGCACCGAAATCAGGCTACGAGCGAGACAAATCCGACGCGCCCACGGCGACGAGATTCACCCTGCTCGGTACCCTTGATTCGGTGAACATTGCGACCGCAGAACGACCATGGCGAATGCTCGCCAGCGTGAGTTGGGTCGGGATCTTCCTGTGCCAGGTGGCCGTTGCCGTATCGAGCCGCAACATCGGCAAATCAGCGTGGTGGTTGGGGCCGGAGTCCAACCCACAGTTTCCACTGGTGTGGGGTTTGCCGTTCGCCATCACCATCGCGGGATTGGTGGCAACCCAACGTCCGCGCCGCTACACCATCTTCATTCATCTCGGCTGCGTATTGGCTCTCGTTGGCGTCGCACTCGGCGACGTGTCGAATGCGCCGGGTGTAGCGCTGCTGGAATTCGTTCTGGCAGGTATCGCACTGCTCGTGTCGTTGGTGTCGCTGGCGGCACGACCATGATGTTGCGTTGGACACCACAAGCATGACCCGCGTACTCACGTCGTTGCCCACCGGCGAGCGTGTCGGTCTGGCATTCTCCGGCGGCCTCGACACCTCGGCTGCCGTGGCGTGGATGAAGTCCAAGGGTGCCGTACCTTGTGCCTACACCGCCGATCTTGGGCAACCCGACGAACCCGACCTCGACGCAGTCGCCAAACGCGCGAAGGAATACGGCGCATCGATTGCACGCGTGGTGGACTGCGTGGAGCAACTCGTAAACGAAGGCTTGGTTGCCCTGCAGTGCGGTGCGTTCCACATCAGCACCGCAGGCAAGACGTATTTCAATACCACCCCGCTCGGTCGCGCCGTCACCGGAACGTTGTTGGTGCGCGCCATGCAGGACGACAAGGTGGACATCTGGGGTGACGGCAGTACGTACAAGGGCAACGACATCGAACGGTTCTATAGATATGGTCTCCTCGCCAACCCGGCGCTGCGCATCTACAAGCCGTGGCTCGACGCTGCGTTCGTGAGCGAACTTGGTGGTCGCGCCGAGATGAGCGCGTTCCTCACCAAGAACAAGCTTCCCTATCGCGACAGCGCCGAGAAGGCGTACTCCACCGATGCAAACATCTGGGGCGCAACCCATGAAGCTAAATCGCTCGAAGAGTTGTCCACTTCCATGCACATCGTGGCGCCGATCATGGGTGTGGCGCACTACGACCCAAGCGTGCGCATCGATGCCGAAGACGTTCGTGTGCGCTTCCATGAAGGCTGGCCGGTGGCCATCAACGGTCGCGAGTTCACCTCACGAGTCGAACTCGTTCGCGAGGCAAACAAGATCGGCGGTCGCCACGGCCTCGGCATGAGCGATCAAATCGAGAACCGCATCATCGAAGCAAAGAGCCGCGGCATCTACGAAGCGCCCGGTTTGGCACTGCTGTACATCGCCTACGAGCGACTCGTCACGGCAATTCACAACGAAAACACCCTCGAGAATTACCACCAGATGGGGCGACGCCTTGGTCGCCTGCTGTACGAAGGACGCTGGTTCGACCCACAGGCGCTCATGTTGCGAGAGTCGTTGTCACGCTGGGTGGGCACTCTCGTGAGTGGCGAAGTCACCATCCAGTTGCGACGTGGTGATGACTACACCATCTTGAACACGACCGGTGACAACATCACCTACGCACCCGAGCGGCTCAGCATGGAACGTGTCGAGGATGCCGCGTTCGGCCCACTCGATCGCATCGGTCAATTGACCATGCGCAATCTCGACATCGATGACACGCGAACCAAGTTGGATGCATATCGCACCTCAGGCACACTCGGCCCAGGCGGCCTCACCGAACTGGAATAGT
>JBBANV010000067.1:0-5687 GCA_040401775.1 Ilumatobacteraceae bacterium | reverse complement strand
GTCTTACAACGGAATACTGCTGCATGTCACGACCACTCGTCATCGTTGAATCGCCTGCCAAGGCAAAGACCATTGGCAAGTTGCTCGGGAAGGACTTCGACGTACATGCGTCGGTCGGACACATTGCCGACCTCCCAAAATCCGGTCTTCAGGTCGATGTAGAGAACGACTTCCGTCCCAACTACGAAGTCACCGAGCGAGGCTCGAAAGTCATTCGTGAACTCAAGGCGGCACTGAAGAACGCCACGGAGTTGTATCTCGCAACCGACGAAGATCGCGAAGGGGAGGCGATTTCCTATCACCTCGTGGAATATCTCAAGCCCAAGGTGCCGGTCAAGCGGATGGTGTTCCACGAGATCACTCGCAGTGCAATCGACGAAGCCGTACGCAACACCCGCGCCATCGACCAGGAACTCGTGGATGCTGCCGAAGCGCGTCGTGTACTGGATCGACTCTTTGGTTACACGCTGTCACCCGTGTTGTGGCGCAAGGTGAACCGCGGACTTTCCGCAGGCCGAGTGCAGAGCCCGGCGATTCGGTTGGTGGTGGAGCGTGAACAAGAACGAATGGACTACGTCGTTGCCGACTATTGGGACTTGGCTGCCGTTACCGCAACCGCACCGTCGTTCAAGGCCGTGCTTTCCACGCTCAACGGAATGCGTGTGGCTTCCGGTCGTGACTTCGACAGCAAGGGCGTTGCCAAGGACGGTGTTTCCGTCATCACCAAGGACCGCGCCGATGAGCTCACGGCGGCACTCACCGGCAGCGACCTGAACGTTCGCTCCATCGACGAAAAGCCCTATCGCAAGTCGCCAAAGGCTCCGTTCATTACCAGTTCCCTGCAACAGGAGGCGGGCAACAAACTGCGCCTCAGCGCCGGTGAAGTGATGCGCATCGCCCAAGGTCTCTACGAATCCGGATTCATTACTTATATGCGCACCGACAACGTGGGGCTGAGTGACGAAGCCACGGCCGCCATCCGAGCCGAAATCACCTCCACCTACGGCAAACAGTTCGTCCCCGACGAGCCACGTACCTACAAGTCCAAGGTGAAGAATGCCCAGGAGGCCCACGAAGCCATCCGGCCAACCTTGCCGTTGCGATCGCCCGAAACACTGCGTGGTGAATTGAACGCAACGGAGATGAACGTTTACCGACTCATCTGGCAGCGAACGCTTGGATCGCAGATGGGCGATGCCCAGGGCACCACGCTGATGCTGCGCCTCAGCGCACAGGCACGAACCACCGAACCTGCCGATTGCGAATTCAGTGCCAGTGGCACCACCATCACGTTCGCCGGTTATCGCGCCGTTTACGAAGAGCTCGACGAAGACAAGAGTGATGACGACGCCGAAGCAATCCTGCCTGCACTGAAGGTGGGCGACAAGGTGTCGGTCGCCGAACTCACCGCAGTTGGTCACTCCACGACTCCACCGGCGCGCTACACCGAACCAACCCTGGTGAAGAAGCTCGAAGAGCTCGGCATCGGTCGCCCGTCGACGTACGCCAACATCTTGAAGGTCATCGTCGATCGTGGATACGTATGGAAGAAGGGTCAAGCACTCGTACCCAGCTGGACTGCGTTCGCAGTGGTTCGACTACTCACCCAACATTTCGCCAGCATCGTCGACGACAGGTTCACCGCGATCGTCGAGGAGGAACTCGACGAGATTGCCCGTGGTGAGCGCGACCGGGGCAAGTGGTTGCGTGAGTTCTACTTCGGTAACGGCAAGGAACTGCCCGGCATTTTCCCGGTGACCGAGGCGGCAAAAGACTCGATCGACGCACGTGAAATCAATGGCTTCATCGTGGGTCGTCATCCGGATACCGGAGAAATGATCGAAGTTCGTCCCGGCAAGTACGGCCCCTACGTTCGCTCCGGTGAACGTACTGCAGGCGTGCCCGAAGATTTGACACCGGAAGACCTCACCGTCACCAAGGCAGTGGAACTTCTCAATGCGCCAAGCAACGATGAGCCGATTGGCATGTTGGACAACCTTCCGGTGTACGTGAAGTCGGGACGTTACGGGCCCTACATCCAGCTGGGAGATCGCAGCGACGACAAGGATGCACCTCTACCAAAGACGGCGTCGCTGTTTCCTGAAATGAAACCGGCAGAAGTAACGATGGAGGTTGCCACCAAGCTGCTTTCCTTGCCCCGAGTCATCGGAGCAGATCCAAGTGATGGTGTGGAAATCACCGCACAAAGCGGTCGTTACGGTCCATACATCACCAAGGCCAAAGACAGTCGGACGCTGGCCTCGCATGACGAGATCTTCACCATCACCATTGAGCAGGCTCTGGCGTTGTTGGCCGAACCGCGCAAGTTCGGTCGTCGTGGCCCGGCGAAACCGCCGCTACGTGAATTCGGCAACGATCCGATCTCGGCACGACCGGTCGTTGCCAAGGATGGAAAGTTCGGCACGTACATCACGGACGGTGAGACCAACGCCAGCCTCACTCGCGGTGATCGCCTCGAACACATGAGCCCGGAACGTGCATTCGAATTGCTGGCTGCGCGACGTGCAAATCCACCACAACCCAAGACCAAAGCCAAGCCTCGTGCCAAGGCCAAACCCGCCGCCCCGAAAGACGACGACACCACATCCGATGATGTGAAAGGGACACGAAAGACCACCACATCGAAGAAGAAGCCGGCGGCAAAGAAGCCGAAGAAGAAGGAATAGTCGCTGCGCACCCACGCCCTAGCGTGAGGTCGATGCTTGGTCGATACATCGCATTCGAAGGTGTCGAGGGCTGCGGAAAGTCCACGCACGTCAAACGCCTCGCCACCCATCTCGATGCCCTCGTCACGCGCGAGCCAGGTGGCACGGTAATCGGCACCACCCTTCGTGAAATCATGGCCAACACGGCCAATACCCATCTTTCTCCTCGTGCCGAAGCGCTATTGATGTCCGCAGATCGCGCTCAACATCTCCATGAGTTGGTGGTGCCAACGCTGGAGTCCGGTCGACATGTCGTCAGTGATCGCAGCGTCTACTCGTCGTTGGCGTATCAGGGCTACGGACGACAGCTGGACCTCACCCAACTACGACAATTCAACGACTTTGCCATCAACTCCCGTTGGCCTGATCTGGTGGTGTATCTCCGCGTGGATCTTGCAGCCGTTCGTGCTCGATTGCAGAAGCGCGACACCGACCGTTTCGAACGCGAAGACGATGCGTTCTTTCGTCGTGTGATGAACGGCTTCGACGAACTCGCCCAACGCGAGCCTGATCGTTGGCTGGTGATTGACGCAACCCCACCCAAGGACGAACTTGAGCTCATCATTCGCCGTGCAGTGTGCGATCGACTCGGCCTATGACCAGCGTTTGGGACAAGGTCGTCGGACAAGACACGGCTCTTACTCGTTTGCGGCTCCTGGCCGAACGCCCCACGCACGCATACCTCTTCGTAGGTCCTGAAGGAGCGGGCAAGGAAGCAGCGGCCCGAGCATTTGCAGCACGACTTGTCACCGGCAGCGACGACGCCACCTCACGCGTGGCCGACCTCATCATGCGGGGTGCCTTCGTGGATGTCACCGAAATCGTTCGCGAAGGTGCAGCGGTTGACAGTGACGAAGCACAAGCAATCGTGCAGCAGTCGGTGCTGACTCCGACGGAGGCCGATATTCGTGTCGTCATCGTGCACGAAGTACACCTCATGCGAGACACAGCAGCAGCGCGTCTGTTGAAAACCTTCGAGGAGCCCAACGACCAACTCGTGTTCATCTTGCTTGCCGAGCAACTCTTGCCGACGCTCGACACCATCACGTCGCGCTGTGTCACCGTGCACTTTCCTGCACTCGACACCGCACGTATTGCCCAGCAACTCACGGACGAAGGCATCGACTGGGACACCGCACAACGCGCAGCTCGATCAGCGGCCGGCAGCTTGGATCGCGCGCGCATATTGGTGACCGATACCGCACTCGCCCAGCGCCAAGCCGCATTCGCGGAGGTCCCCTATCAACTCGATGGCAGCGGAGCCGCGGTGGTGAAGGCGGTCGAGAGCGTCAGCACCCTCATCGAACGGGCAGCAGAGCCACTGCTCGCCAAACACGAAGCCGACCTCGAAGCTCTCGAATCTCGAGTGAAGCTCGTCGGTGAGCGTGGCAGCGGTCGGCGAGCCCTGGCAGAAGTACACAAGCGACAACTGCGAAAGTTCAAGACCGACGAGTTACGCGAAGGGCTTTCGCTCATGGCTGCCGAGTATCACAAGGTGGTGACGAGCCTGCAGGATGGTGTTGACCCCACCATCTACGCCCAGGCGGTGAGGCACATCCACGATGCCATCAGTGCCCTGCCCCTCAACGTGAACGAATCCTTGCTGTTGCACTCGCTGTTCGCCAAGTGTCCGTCTCTGCACATGATCGCAGGCCGACGCTCGATGATCGAGGCCTAATGTGAAGATTGGGGTCCTCGTCGTTGCCTATGAAGCGAGTGCGACTCTTGAGTCAGTACTCAGTCGAATCCCATCTGACTTTCGTTCAACTCTCCACACCATTCTCGTTTGTGATGACGCCAGTTCCGACGACACCTACCAGGTAGGCATGCGCGTAAAGCAATCTCGCCCTGATCTGCCACTTGAAGTGATTCGGCGACCCGTCAATCTTGGTTACGGCGGCAATCAGAAAGCTGGTTACCGCTGGATGATCGACCGCGGACTCGATGTCGTAGTGTTGCTCCACGGCGACGGGCAATATGCGCCAGAGTTTCTCGCGCAGATGGTGAAGCCAATCTTGGAAGGACGAGCCGACGTGGTGTTTGGGTCACGAATGCTCGAACGTGGTGCAGCCCTGCGGGGTGGAATGCCAAAGTACAAGTTCGTTGGCAACAAGATTCTTTCGTATCTCCAAAATCGAATTGCTGGAGTGCATCTCAGCGAATGGCATAGCGGCTATCGCGCATACTCCGTAGCATCGCTGGCCCAGGTGGGATTTGAGCTCAACGCCGACTACTACGACTTCGATACACAAATCATTCTCCAGATGATCGCAAGTCAGCAACGGATCCTTGAGATTCCCATTCCCACGTTCTATGGTGATGAACTTTCGCGAGTAAATGGAATCCGCTACGGATGGCGTATTCTCAAACACACACTTCGATGGAGATTCTCGCGATAGTTCGCCGCCAACAAGCCGTACTGGTGTCTACTCTCAGTGCCATCCCCAGCCTGATTGGTAACCGCAGCGGCATTGGTGTGAGCTGGGATTCCACCGACTACATCGCTGTGGGACTCAGCATGGCTGCTGGCCGGGGTGCACTGGACGTCACTGGCGTACCGATGGCAATTCGACCACCTGGCCTGTCGGCTTTCGTCACCCTCGGCAAATGGTTCGCGCTCTCGCCTGACATCTCTCTTCGTATTACTAACGCACTCAGCGCGATGGTGATTGTGTGGTGCACACATGCACTGCTCAGTCGTGCCGGTGTTCGCTCGTTTGCCCGCTGGACTGGAGTAGCGCTGGTGGCTCTTAGCCCTGCGCTCGTCGACATCTCCACGATGGCGTGGTCAGAGCCACCTTTTCTTGCCTTGGTACTCGTCGCAATGGTCATCGCCACTCGCGAGCGATCATGGCCTTGGGATGTTGCCTTAGCAGTCGTCTTCACGGGTTTGTTCTTTGTGCGATATGTCGGACCGTTTTATGCAGCACCGATTGCGCTTATTGCCGCACTGGTTCAGGT
>JBBANV010000066.1:0-5778 GCA_040401775.1 Ilumatobacteraceae bacterium | reverse complement strand
TGCGTGTTGCCGCACTTCATCACTTCTTCTGCAGTCCAATTGATGGCGGACGAATGCGACACGCTTGCACCGCTCGCCCATCGGTCGGCACCAAAGCGGAACCCCTACCTCACACAGGCATCTGGTGACGGCACTGCCACGGCGGTGTTGTACGACTCGCTCGAGGTGCTGGCGTACGACCACTTCCCTACCACCAGCGTGCTGCGCCAGTTGTATGAGTCCGACGAGCTCCTCAGCTTCATTCGTGCGTGTCTGGGAGTGGCGAAGCTGTATCGCTACGCCGATCCGTTCGGGGCACTCAACGTGTCGATCATGCGCGACGGCGATGTCCTGGACTGGCACTTCGACATGACCGACTTCGTGGTATCCATTGCGCTGCAATCGTCTTCCAGCGGTGGAGACTTCGAGAACGCCAGTCGCATCCGCGATGCAGGAGAGGACGCAATCGCCAAGTTGCTCGCCGGCGACCGAACTCGCGTGCGTGTCGAACCCATGACTGCCGGAACGCTCATGTTGTTCAACGGCCGGCGCAGCATGCACCGCGTGAGCCCGATCGTCGGAGAGGTTCCCCGTTACGTGGCACTGTTGGCATACGACACCAAACCTGGCACCGACTCCACCGACGAGTTGAAGTTGTCCCGCTACGGTCGCCTCCCCGGACGAGATACACGATGAAACGCCGTGCTCCGTTGAGCAGATTCATGCGCGCCTCGACCAATCAGCCCATCGAAATTGGCGAAGGATTCGCCGGCGAAGGCGCCAACGCTGCCCACATCAACACGGTGTTGGGGTTGCGTAACGGCCCGGTGGGCACCGCCTTCGCAACGGCTCTCGCACAACCAACGCCAGGTCACGTGCCCTTTCTTGCCGTCTGGGCGCCCAACGTCCCGGTACAACCAGCAACATTGTTCGTGAACAAAGCGACGATTACCAGCGACATGCACGGCACCCTCACGTGGGGTGCTGCGCAAGCCGGCGTTGCCGCAGGGGTCACGGCACACGTCGCCGACCGTTTCGACGCAACGATGCTCGATCAGTTGGTGCTCATCGTTGCAGTGTGGGTAAACCCCGAGGTGAGCGATGCCGATGCCGTGTTTACCAACAATCGAGATGCAACTTCGGCCGCCCTCCAACGCGGACGGAGCGCCACAGACACCAACGCGGAATCAGCGATAGCCGCGATGCGAGCCGGCCGTCGGCCGAATAATCCGTACTTTCGACCGCAGTAGCAACCACGCAGACGGGCGCGGGTTCGTGCGCTCGCGGAATGCGAAACGCTCCCACCTACTGTTGTTGTGTGACCACCGAGGCTCTCATAAAGGCGCGCAGCAACTTTGCTGATCGCAATCCGGAAAGTCGCAAGCACTACGACGAAGCCCGACGGTTCCTACCGGGTGGCCACACTCGTACCGTGCTTACCCACGCGCCATTCCCACTCACGTTTGCTTCCGGCAATGGATCACGGCTGCGCGATGTCGATGGGCACGACTACATCGACATGCTGGGTGACTACACCGCCGGACTGCTCGGACACAGCGAGCATCGAGTCATCGATGCGGTTGTCGCTGCGCTGAAAACCAATACGAGTGTGGGTGGCATACACCCTGCAGAAGCGCGACTTGCTCGGTTGATGTGCGAACGCTTCGGGCTCGATCGGGTGCGCTTCACCAACTCGGGCTCGGAAGCAAACCTGATGGCCATCACCACCGCGTTGCAAGCGACGGGACGCGACAGGATTCTGGTGTTTCACGGTGGCTACCACGGAGGGCTGCTGTACTTCGCCAGTGGCGCAGCGTCGTGGAATGCGCCGTACCACTTCGTGATGGCTCCGTACAACGACACTGCACAGTCGTTGGCGATGATCGACGAACATGCTGCATCATTAGCTGCGGTAGTCATGGAGCCGATGCTCGGCTCGGGTGGTTGCGTGCCGGCCCATACGGACTTTGCGCAACAGGTGTTTGCTCGTGCGCGCTCGGTTGGCGCAGTGACGATTGCCGACGAAGTGATGACCTCGCGTCACGGATCCAAGGGCATGTTCGCATTGCTTGGAGTACAACCCGACATCAGTACGTACGGAAAGTACATCGGGGGCGGATTCTCCTTCGGGGCATTCGGCGGCCGCGCCGACCTGCTCGACCAATTCGACACCAGCCCGGAGTCAAATCGAACGAAGGTCGTCGCGCATGCGGGAACGTTCAACAACAACATGTCGTCGATGACCGCAGGCTGTGTGGTGTTGAGCGACATCTTCACCAGCAACGTGGCCGTTGCACATACCGAACGTGGAGACGAGTTCCGACAGGCGGTTGCGACCGTCATGGCTCGCTCGGGATTGCCGGTGTGCGTCAGCGGTTTTGGCTCGATGATGTCGTTGCATGCCCTGCCTGCTCCGCCGCTCAACGCCGACGATGTAGCCCGACGCGACGTCGATTTACAGGAATTGATGTTCCTCGGGTTACTTGAACGCGGCGTCTACAGCGCGTCGCGCGGGATGATGAATCTCAGCCTCACGCTCAGCGACGATCAGCTTGCAACGGTGTTGGATGCACTCACCGACACGCTGCACGCGATTCGTAACGGCTGAGCCGCGACTACTGCACCGCAAGGCTGGCGCGAAACTCTGCGTCAGCAATCAATTCCTTCACCTGCGCGGAGGGCTCGCTCAACCGCTCGAGCGTGACGCCATGGATCTCGCCCGTGAATCGGTAGATGTGGGGATAGTCGCCCACCGCTGCCCCGCTGTCGAGACCAACATCGAACGTTTCACCGCTGATGGAGAAGATCACCGGCACGGAGCGCTCGATTCGCACATGGCCCACGGGACTCCCATCGATACTCATCACGGTGTCACCACCGGCCCCAAAACCGCCGTCGTAGGCATGATCGATCACCACGGCGTGGCGCCCCGGTGACAATTCGCGCGACGAGACCGCCACCGAATGCTCGTGCCCGAACCAGTTGTAGTGGTAGCGAGGTTTACCGTCGCTACCCACGTACAGCGACCACCCGGCCATGTTGCCGCCCTGCGCAACGATGACACCTTCGCAACCCGAAGCGGGAACGCTGATGTCGGCGGTGATGCGGAACGAACAGTTCTTCAGGTTCACCACCGAACGTTCGGGCATCCGGAAATGCACGTTGGAGTAGGTCATCTTGGTGAGGTTGCCAAGCGCATCGGGTACTGCAAATGACGGCCCGAACCCTTGGATTGGTTCCTTCAACGGATACACGTTGTTGCGACGTGCCTCAGCATCGAAGAGCTGCTGCAGTTCCTCCAGTCTTTCCGGATATGTCGTCGCGAGATCGTTGCCTTGCGAAAAATCGTTGCGGATGTCGTACAGTTCCCATTTCTCTTGCGGGCCGTCGAACGGAACGGAATCGAATCGCTTCCACGGCACACGACCGTGGTAACACGACGCAATCCAACCATCGTGATAGATCGCACGGTTACCGAACATCTCGAAGTATTGGGTGTGATGATTCTCCGGAGCCGCTGCCGACGTCATGGTTGGCAACATCGAAACACCGTCGATTGGCATCTGCGTGAGGCCGTTCACCGCGGCTGGCGCCTGAATACCGGCCGCTTCAAGCACCGTGGGAAAGATGTCGGTGACGTGATGGAAGTTGCTACGTAGAGCGCCCTTGTCGACGATGTGCTTCGGCCACTGCACGGCCATGGCGTTGCGAGTTCCACCGAAGTGCGATGCCACCTGTTTCATCCACTGGAACGGAGCATCGAGCGCCCAAGCCCAGGCAAGGTTGTAGTGGTTCTCGCAGCGAGCCGTGCCGAAGTCATCCATGTGTGCCAGCAACCAGTCGGGATCTTCCGGTAATCCGTTTTGAAACGACGGCGCACTCCACGCTCCGTTCACGGTGCCTTCCGCGGAGGCGCCGTTGTCACCCGTGATGTAGATGAACAGCGTGTTGTCGGTGACCCCCATCTCGTCGAGTGAGCCCAGAAGTCGCCCGACTTGTTCATCGGTGTGGGCCATGAATCCCGCGAACACCTCCATGAGGCGCGCCGCCACCGGCTTGTACTTGTCGGGATACTCGTCCCACGAGGGAACTTCGGCGGGTCGTGGCGTCAACGTGGTGCCCGCCGGAATGACACCCAGCTCCAACTGGCGCCGGTACACGCGTTCGCGCAACGCATCCCAACCATCGTCGAATTGACCCTTGAAACGCTCGATGTACGACGGCCACACATGGTGCGGACAATGCATCGCACCGGTAGCGAGATACGCAAAGAACGGTCGATGCGGATTCGATGCGCGCTGCAGTCGAATCCAATCGATTGCACGGTCGGTGATGTCTTCAGTCATGTGGTAGTCGTCGCGACCCTCGTACGGCATGACCGGCGTGGTCTGGTCGAACATCGGTGGCTCGTACTGGCTGGCTTCTGCGCTCAAGATTCCATAGAAACGCTCGAATCCCAAACCTGTTGGCCAGCGATCGAATGGTCCGGAGAGCGTTTGCTCATGGGCAGGCGTCACGTGCCACTTGCCGAATGCGCCGGTGGAGTACCCGTACTGGCGAAGAATCTCCACGAACGTGGCTGCTTCCTTCGGGATGATGCAGTCGTAACCGGGGAATGCACTTGCACCTTCGGGGATGTTGCCCATGTGCACTGCGTGGTGGTTGCGACCGGTCAACATTGCAGCACGCGTCGGCGAGCACAGCGCGGTGGTATGAAACTGGTTGAATCGCAGACCGTTTGCCGCAACACGGTCGAGCGCCGGAGTGGGAATCGGCCCGCCGAACGTGCCGCACGTTCCAAAGCCGACATCGTCGAGCAGCACCAACACGATGTTGGGCGCATCCGTTGGCGGAACCGACACTGCGGGTCGAGCCGGCACCGACTGATCGATGAGGCGGGACGTGGTACCGGCGAACGGCGCGGTGGGAAATGGCAGGTTCGGTCCGCTGGGCTTCGTCACCACGGCGTCAGCCCTGCAGTCCTGCATGGTCGAAGCATGTGCGGAACGCCTCCACCACGGATGAGTCACCCGTGATTGCGATGTCGGCTGCCGACCATGGTTGCTTGGTCGACAAGATTCCAACCAGCGTGGCTCTCGTCATTGTTGCTTCCACCGATGCACCGGTGCCGTCGGTGGGAACCGCAACACAGTTGCGTAGCAACAAGCCAGCCGACTCGCCATCGACAACAAAACGAACATGAGCCCGAAGCCCCTCGGCGCGAGCAGGGTCGAGCAACACCCGGAGCGTGTGGATGAGATCGACTGCACTCACGTGTGCAATGGTTCGCGCGCCAAAGGAATGCTTCATGAAACGATCCATTGGGGTTTGCCCGTCGAGGTGTCGGGCACGAGTAATCGCCCAGTTGCGAATGTTCGCAGCCGGTGTTCGTTCGGCGATCAGGCGTAAACCCCGCGCCAACAACTCCTTGTCGGCCGTGGTCGCATCAGTTGAGCGCGCGAGCCATGTTGCCAACTCCACGCCCCACCGCACGTCGTCGGCA
Source organism: Ilumatobacteraceae bacterium (assembly GCA_040401775.1). Classification (GTDB taxonomy): domain Bacteria; phylum Actinomycetota; class Acidimicrobiia; order Acidimicrobiales; family Ilumatobacteraceae; genus F1-60-MAGs027. The sequence continues at coordinate 296 of JBBANV010000066.1, read as the reverse complement.
TCGAATGCCGCACTCGCCTGTTTGGCAACCTCGTCACGGCCACCAAAACCGGCGATCAGCTTCGCGAATCGCTCCTCGGGCCGCAATGGAAACAACTTGGATTCTTCCCCGTCGAACCAGCCACGGAGTCCGGCGTAGATCTGTCGGACATGATGTTCCCCGACGCCGTATCGCTCGCTGGTGAAGTGGTCCTGGTCGTACAGCGCCGGCAGCGCAACCTTTGCTGCAACTTCGTCCATGGTCCAACCCTTGTTGATTGCCCGAACGGTCTGATCCCACAGGAACTGAATGGAGTC
>JBBANV010000065.1:0-6082 GCA_040401775.1 Ilumatobacteraceae bacterium | reverse complement strand
CCTCGACCAATGCGTGGCTGGTTGCACAGGGCCGCGTGTTGGCAAGTGCCACCGTTGCCGACACCCGCGCACAGCGGCGACGCGGGATGCTCGGACAGAAAGACCCCGAATTCGCGATGGTATTGCCCAACTGCAAGTGGATACACACCATCGGGATGAAATGTGCACTTGACATTGCGTATCTCGATGACGAGTCTCGAGTGATGAAGGTGCAGCGTTTGAACCCCATGCGATTGCCGCTGCCCGTCTTGGCCGCGTGCAGCGTGGTGGAAGCGCGCGCAGGGTCGTTCGATCGTTGGGGTGTGCGCATCGGCGACATCGTGGAAGTGAGACGCGTCAGCGACGCACCGGCAACATCTCGGCGCGTCAGCGACGCACAGGCAGAAAGTCGTCGCGCATGAGCGGCAAGCTCGTCCTCGTTGCCACGCCCATCGGCAACCTCGCCGACATAACGTCGCGCGCCATCGACAGCCTGCGCGAAGCCGACGTGATTTGCTGCGAAGACACGCGCCATTCCAGCAAGCTGCTGCAGCGCATTGGGGTGAGCGACAAACCGCTTCTCATCGTGAACGAGCACACCGAATACGACTCGCGCGACAAGATCGTGGATCTCATCGCCAGCGGCAAGACGGTTGCACTCATCACCGACGCAGGCAGCCCTGGGGTAAGCGACCCGGGTGAACGAATCGTTCGTGCGGTCATCGACGCTGGCGGCGTCGTTTCGGCCACGCCGGGGCCGTCGGCGGCGATCATGGCGGTAACCATCAGCGGTTTGCCCGCCGGGAGGTTCGTGTTCGAGGGATTTCTCCCGCGATCCGGAGTGGAACGAAAGGAACGTCTCGAGGCCGTCGCCAGCGAAACGCGCACCACCGTGCTGTACGAAGCACCGCATCGATTGCACAAGACACTCACCGACCTGGAAACCATGTGCGGCCCGCACCGTGCGATGGCAATCGCCGCCGAACTCACCAAGATTCACGAAGAAGTGTGGCGCGGCACGTTGCACGACGCCGTGAAGCGATACGCCGATGGCGAGCCACGCGGCGAATTCGTCTTGGTGCTGGCAGGAGCGGCGCCCTCGGCTCCTCCGTCGGATGAGGAGTTGATCAGCGCGTTGCGTGCAGAAATCGCCAGCGGTGTTTCACGCAAGGACGCTGCATCGAAGGTGTCGGCGCGCTTCGGTGTGTCGAAGCGTCACGTGTACGAGTTGACGCTGACGCTCGGCTAGCGCAGCGGCCAGACCAGCAAGAGTCAGCACAGCGGCCAGACCGGCAGGAATCAGCGCGGCAGCAACGCGAGTTGTCGCGACTGCGCCACCAGCTCGCCGGATGCATTCCAGATGGAGCCGTCCTCTTCGAACATGCCGTTGTGTAATTCGCGCGTAACGAACTCGGCGCACACCGGTGCACCATCGGGGACTCCGCGCAGGTAAAACGACAACTGCACGGTGGGAACCCAGCCGGGTGCCCCCGACAAATTGAACATTGCTGGTGGTAACGCGTCGCAAAACAGCGTGAGTGCAAGGGCATCCACCGGGCGCTCGTCACGAAACGCACACCATCCACGAACGTGTGCCTCGCCCTTGGGCTTGCCGGTGGCAAAACCCGTGTCGTCGGGATGCAGCCGAACGTCCACATTGTTCATGAGCCCGGGTAATCCTGCACTCGTCGAGCCGCGCGGGACCGCCTTGTCGAAACCAGGCATCTGCGGCATTGCCAACGTCGTATGTTCGACTGCGCCGGTTACCAAAGCGTCGCCACAGGTTCCGAGTGCGGTCACGATGATGCGGTCGCCCTGACGCATGGTGGCGAGTGCGGTGGTGAACGCCTTCCCGGTTTTCATCACGGTGGTTTCGATGGTGACGTCGGCGTCATTCACCGGGCCCAAGTAGTGACACGACAGTGCGACTGGCAGCGACCGACCCGTTGCCTCGCGCAATGCTGATGCCACCAGCGCCAACAAATATCCCCCGTTTGCGTTGCCACCGATGTCCCAACCGTCGTGCACGCGGGCTGCAAAGACGCCGTCGCTGATCGCTCGTACCTGCGTGGCGGAATCGAACCGAAAAGTCACGGGGTTGAGCGTAGGTTGGAGTGGTGCCAAACTTCTCGGCGACGACACCGATCTACTACGTGACGGCCAAGCCGCACCTCGGGCACGCCTACACCACCATCGTGACCGATGCCGTCTGCCGATGGCATCGCTTGTGCGGTGACGATGTTCATCTCCTTACCGGTACCGACGAACATGGTTTGAAGGTGCAGCAGTACGCCGACGCAGCGGGCAAGACTCCGAGCCAATTCGTCGACGAAATCGCTCCGTTGTATGCCGACACGTGGAAGCGTCTCGATGTTCGCTACGACGACTTCATTCGCACCACCGAAGAACGTCACAAGCGTGGCGTCAACAAACTGTTGCAAGCGTGCTACGACGCAGGTGACATCGAACTCGACGTGTACCGCGGCCACTATTGCGTGGCGTGCGAGGCCTATTACACGGACGAAGAGTTGGTCGGCGGTAACTGCCCCATTCACAACACCACCAAGGCGGTGTACGTGGAGGAAGAGAACTACTTCTTCCGTCTGTCGCGTTTCGAGCAACGTTTGCTCGACTGGTACGACCAACACCCGGATGCAATCGTGCCCGGATTCCGTCGCAATGAAGTAATCGGGTTCATCAAGGGCGGACTCAACGACTTTTCCGTCAGCCGCAAGACCCTGAAGTGGGGCATTCCCCTGCCGTGGGATGCGAACCACGTCGCCTACGTATGGTTCGATGCATTGGCCAACTACATCACCGCGCACGGCTACGGCACCAACGACCAACAGTTCGCCAAACGCTGGCCGGTGGACTGGCACTTCATCGGCAAGGACATCATCCGGTTTCACTGCGTGTATTGGCCCGCCATGCTGATGTCCGCCGGCATCGAGCTGCCGAAGGGTTGGGCGGTTGGCGGATTCCTCTTGGTTGGTGGCGAGAAGATGTCGAAGACCACCGGCAACGTGGTGAGCCCACTGGATTTGGTGGACGAATTCGGCGTCGATGGATTCCGCTACTACGTCTTGGCCGACACGGTGTACGGCAACGACGGCGACTTCACCTACGAAGGACTCGTCGCACGTTACAACTCCGATCTTGCCAACAACCTGGGCAATCTCGCTGCACGGGTGGCAACCGTGGTGGAAAAGAAGTGCGGCGCTCGTGGCCCTGCCCCACGCAAAGACTCGCCACTTGCGGCAATCGCAGCCGACGTCGTACGCGACACCGACGCTGCATGGCGTGGTGCGCAGCCGAGTCGTGCACTTGAAGCAACGTGGAACCTCATCCGCGCCACCAACGCGCATCTCGAACAACACGAACCGTGGAAGATGGAACCCGGTGATGCGGTCGACGATGTGATGGGCGATGCACTCGAAGCACTGCGCATCGTGGTGATTCTCGCCAATCCAGCATTGCCCACGACGACGCAGGAAATCTGGCGACGAATCGGTTTGCCGGGACGAATCGAAGACTGTCGCATCGGCACCGACACTGCATGGGGCGCATACCCCGGCGGGCTCACCGTAGAAAAAGGCGAACCGCTCTTCCCGCGCAAAAAGGCGTAGGCACCGTGCCGAACTGGATCGACACGCACTGCCACGTGTACGACGAACGCACGCCCGGTGGCAGCGATGCGTCCATCGCCAATGCACACGCCCATGACGTCGACAAGGTCATCGTGATCGGTACCGACGCCAACACCACCGCGCAGGCTCTGGCAATTGCTCAGCGACACGAGAACGTGTGGGCAACCGTTGGTTTGCATCCACACGAGGCGAAGTTCGGCGTCGACACGATCACACCGTTCGTCGACGGGCTCAGCTCGGCCCAACTCGACGAGAAGAAGATCGTTGCAATCGGAGAATGCGGGCTGGACTTCTACTACGACCATTCCGATCGCACCGTGCAACGCGAGGCATTCGCCCAGCAGATTGCACTCGCCAAGCAGCACGACCTCACGCTCGTGATCCACACTCGAAACGCCTGGCCCGACACGTTCGATGTGCTCGACACCGAAGGAATGCCCGAGCGCGTGGTCTTCCATTGCTTCACGGGCGACGAGGCGGAGGCGCGGGAGTCGGTGAATCGTGGTGCTTGGTTGTCGTTTTCGGGAATCGTCACGTTCAACAAGGCCGACGACATTCGTCGTGCTGCAAAGTTTTGTCCGAGCGACAAATTGCTCACCGAAACCGATGCGCCATGGTTGGCGCCGGTGCCACATCGCGGCAAGGAGAACGAACCCGCTCACGTTCGATTGATCGGTGAATGCTTGGCGAGCGTGCGGGACGAGTCGGTGTCCGACATTGCACGTATCACCGTGGAAAATGCTCACAGGGCGTTTCCGCGACTCTCTCGCTAGCGTTTCAAGCCCCATGTTCCTGTCTGCAAGCGATCGCCGTCGCGTCACGCTCGTTGGGTTGCTCACTCTCGTGGTGGTGCCTGCGGTGGTGTTCTTCACCCGTGGCGAGCCACAGGCGGAAGTGGCCACGGTGGCTGCTGCCGGCGTGAGCATCGACTCTGCTCCGGCCACGAGCGAAGCCCCGGCCCCGGTGTTTCTCTCCGGCCCACAAGGTGTCGCACCGACGGGAACCGCGCCAATCGCCTACCCCAGCGGAGACAGCACAAAACTCACGGGTCAGGCAACGTTCAGCAGTTTCAATGGCGCACCCAACACCGTCTGCAATGCCCCTTTGGCCCCGTACGGAACCGTGCTCGTGGTGAAAAACCTCAATAACGGTCGCTCGATTGCCTGCTCCAACGTGATGATGCCGTCCACCCCGGCCAACATCACGGTGGTGTTGCACACTCGCCTGTTCGTCGAGTTGTCCGATCTGGTGAACGCGCCGATCCCCGTTTCCATCACCTGGTGACACTCACTCGCTCGCAAACCTCGGAGTTGCTCGAGCGATTCGGTCTCGCCCCACGTCGAGCATTCGGTCAAAACTTCGTCGTCGAGCCCGAGACGGTTCGACGCATCGCTGCCCTGGCGCGAGTTGGCGCCAACGATCACGTGGTGGAAATCGGTGCCGGGCTCGGCGCACTCACCTTGGCGCTCGCCGAAACCGGTGCCACCGTGCTTGCAGTGGAGATCGACTCCGGAGTGGTGCAAGCCTTGCGCGAAAACGTGGCGACGCTCGCCAATGTGCGCGTGGTGCACGACGATGCGATGCAACTCGACTGGAACGAGCTGCTCGCAGCTGCACCGAAGTGGACGGTGGTCGCAAACTTGCCGTACAACGTTGCCACTCCCCTCGTTGCCGACCTGCTCGACAAAGTGCCGCAAGTGCAACGATTGCTGGTGATGGTGCAAAAGGAGGTTGCGCAACGTTTCGTGGCGCAGCCGGACAGCGATGCATTCGGCGCCGTGAGCGTGAAGGTGAACTATTGGGCCACTGCCAACATCGTTGGCGAAGTGTCGTCGGCAGTTTTCCTGCCACGGCCACGCGTGGCCTCATCATTGGTGGAGATCGTTCGTCGCGAAACTCCCGCCGTTGCCGCACCGTTTGCCGACATGTTTGCATTGGTTCGCCAGGGTTTTGCCACGCGGCGCAAGATGCTGCGACGCGCTCTCGATGGAGCCGTAATTGCCGAGGATTTCACGGCCAGCGGAGTCGACCCGCAGGCTCGTGCCGAACAGCTGTCGTTGGATGATTGGTCGCGACTCACGCTCGCCGTCATCGCGCGCAAGCAGGCACAATCGTGACCAACATCGACTCCATGTCGGATGGCGGCATGCGGGAAGCGGTGCTGGAAGCCCCTGCAAAACTCACGCTGTCACTTCGTGTGGTCGGCGTGCGCAACGACGGCTTCCATCTCATCGATGCCGAGATGATCACCCTTGCCCTGCACGACACCCTGCAACTGAGCCCAGGACCAACGGCGCTCAGCGTGAGTGGCCCATTCGCAGCGGGCGTGCCAACCACACCCGACAACTTGGTTGCGCGTGCGCTCCAGTTGGCGAACCGCACCGCCGCGGTGCACATTGAAAAACGCATTCCCAACGGTGGGGGTTTGGGTGGCGGCTCGGCCGACGCTGCTGCAG
>JBBANV010000064.1:0-6096 GCA_040401775.1 Ilumatobacteraceae bacterium | reverse complement strand
GGCGACGAAGCCGACATCAACGGTCGCATCAACCAGATCAAGAACGAAATCGACAACACCGACAGCGACTACGACCGCGAGAAGCTCCAAGAACGCCTCGCCAAGTTGTCAGGCGGTGTAGCGGTGCTGAAGGTCGGTGCTGCAACCGAAGTAGAGCTCAAGGAAAAGAAGCACCGCATCGAAGATGCAGTAAGCACCACGAAAGCCGCCATCGAAGAAGGTGTCGTTCCCGGCGGTGGCGTGGCTCTCCTGCGCTCGCAAGCTGCAGTCTTGAAGGCAGTGGAGGGAATGTCTGGCGACGAAGCCACCGGCGCACGCATGGTGGCCAAGTCACTCGAGGCGCCGTTGAAGCAGATTGCCGAAAACGCCGGCCTTGAAGGCGGCGTGGTGGTGGAGAAGGTGAAGGGCCTGAAGGGCGCTGAAGGTCTCAACGCTGCAACCGGCGAGTACGAAGACCTCGTAAAGATCGGCGTCATTGATGCCGCCAAGGTGACGCGTTCGGCTCTACAGAACGCTGCATCAATTGCGGCGTTGTTCCTCACGACCGAGGCGGTCATCGCCGACAAGCCAGAGGAGCCAGCCGCGGGTGGTCACGACCACGATCACGGCATGGACGACTACTGACCGAACTGCTCTACCTTCGCGACGCGTACCTCGCGTCGTTCGAAGCAACGGTAGTTGCCTGCCGCGATGATGTCGTGGCGCTTGATCGCACTGCGTTCTATGCCACAGGTGGAGGACAACCACATGATGTCGGAACGCTTGGCGGACGCGCCGTCGTCGATGTCCGCAAGGAAGGCGAAACGGTCTGGCATACATTGTCTGCTGATGTGCCGAGTGATCTGCCGTTGGTCGGCACCGTGTTACGCGGCGAAGTGGATTGGAGTCGCCGACATCAGTTGATGCGCACGCACACCGCAATGCACATCTTGTGTGGTGTCATCTGGAATGAGTGGGGTGTGCCAGTCACCGGGGGCAACATGGAGCCGCTCTCTGCACGAATGGACTTCGAGTTCGATCCACTACCCGAGGGATTTGCATCGCGAGTGGAGCAACTGGTGAATGACGCGATTACCCACGATTTTCCCATTGAGGTGTCGTTCTTACCGCGAGACACAGCGCTGCAAGACGCCGATCTCATCCGCACCAAGGTGTCACTCATTCCCGAGCAGGTCAGAGAGATTCGCGTGGTGGACATCGTCGGCCTCGATAAACAAGCAGATGGCGGAACGCACGTACGCTCCACCAAAGAGGTTGGTAACTTTCGAGTGGTGAAGACGGAGAGCAAAGGCAAGGGAAACAAGCGACTCCGCGTGGAAATCAGGTAGCGGTGACCACCACTGCCACGCCCGGTCGTGCGTGGCAGCAACTTGCCGACGATACCGATGTCGAACTTCGTGTACTTTTCGACACGGCAACCGAGAAGTTTCGGCCACGTGGAGCAATGGCGTTACTTGCTGTAGGCGGGTATGGGCGTCGAGAACTAGCGCCATTTAGCGACCTAGACCTTGTGCTCGTCCATCAAAAACGGAGCATTGATCAATCCTTTGTCACGGCGCTGTGGTATCCACTGTGGGACTCCGGGCGCAAAGTTGGACACGCGGTACGAACACCGAGAGAGATGTACTCGATGATTCGTACCGACCTTGATTCTGCAACCGCTTTGGTGACGGCAAGGGTGGTGGCTGGTAACGAAGAGTTCGGTAACGAGATCATTGAGAAGTGTCACGCCAGATTGCGCAAGCAACGTGGCACGTGGCTCGGCGAGCTCCATGCGCGAGTGCTGCAGCGTCATGCGAGCGCCGGCGAAGTCGCATATCTCTTGGAGCCTGATCTCAAGGATGGTCTCGGGGGACTACGGGACATTCATGCGATGCGGTGGGCGAATGCAGTTGGACTCGGTGTCAGTGATGCGGATCAACAGGTTCTGGAGAACTGCAACGACACGTTGTTGCGAGTACGAACTGCGTTGCACCGTACAACTGGGCGACCTGGCGATGTATTGCATCTGCAAGATCAACGCGGGGTTGCCAGCGAGGCTGGTTACTCGAGCGATGACGAACTGATGTCCGATCTGGCTATGGTCGCGCGACGAGTGATGTGGATCTCCAACGAGACCTGGGCACGTCTCGATCCGCCGACCGACCGATCACCACGTGCCACTCCGTTGGCTCCCGGGGTTGCGCTCGTGCACGGTGAGATTCATCTCGCCGACGATGCCGATCCGGCAACCGACCCAACCTTGGTGCTACGTGTCGCTACCGCCGCAGCGCGAACACAGCGCCGGATTGACAGAGACTCACTCGACCGACTCGGACGTTTCTCACGGACATGGCCATCACCATGGCCAGTTGGTGCCAGTGATGATCTTGTCGCGTTGCTACTCGAAGGGGAACGCGCGATTCCAGTTTGGGAAGCCCTCGAACAACGAGACTTGGTGAGCTGCGTGCTGCCAGAGTGGAGTCCGGTGCGCTGCAAGCCACAACGAAATGCTTTTCATCGCTTCACCGTGGATCGCCACCTATGGCAAACAGCTGCCAACGCGGCGTCATTCGCTGACCAAGTTTCACGTCCAGACCTGCTCGTAATTGCTGCATTGTTTCACGACTTGGGAAAGGGCTATCCGGGAGACCACACCGATGCAGGACTCACACTCTTCGCGGAGATTGGTCCGCGAATGGGCTTGAACACCGAGGATGTTCGTGTCGTAAGCAAGATGATTGAGCATCACTTGTTGCTTCCCGATGTTGCAACCCGACGAGACGTTTCGGACGCTGCGACGATTGCATACGTCGCAGAACGCGTGGAGAATTCGATGACGCTCCAGTTGTTGTATGCACTCACTCGGGCAGATGCGCTCGCCACTGGGCCAACGGCGTGGGGAGCTTGGAAAGCTGAACTCGTGAGAACCTTGGTGGATCGAACGGAACTTGTCTTGGCCGGGAACCAAGTGGATGCAACGACATGGCGATTGTTCCCTGATGCCGCAACGTTGGAAATCATGGCGCAAGGCGTTCGTCATATCTACGCCCGAGACAACGCAATCACCGCGGTGTGTCCCGATCAACCGGGACTCTTTACCTCGGTTGCGGGCGTTCTGGCAGTGCATGGTCTGGACATCCTTAGTGCCGAAGCACACAGTGACGAACAGGGAATGGCAGCCTCCAGGTTCCACGTTCGCACCGAGCCATTGGCTGGTTGGTCGGACGTACTTCGTGACATCAATCTTGCATTTGATGGTGAGATGGACCTCGACTTACGACTTGCCGAACGCGCAACGACGTATTCGCGTCGAAGACAGGAATCGGCACGTGGACCACAGCCACCAGCAGTGTTGTTCCACAGCGGGGCGTCGTCGAACGCCACCGTGGTGGAAGTGCATGCACCGGACCGCGTCGGTCTCTTGCGTGACATTACTCGGGTATTCATGCACGAGCAGCTAGATATTCGCCATGCTCGTATTGCAACCCTGGGAGACAACGTGGTTGACACGTTCTACTTGCGGGAGCGTGACGGCAGCAAAGTCGTCGGAGACGACCGTCAACGACGTCTTCACGACGTGCTGCTTGCGGCGGTGGTTGAGTAACGCTCGGGTACTGTGAACCAGTGTGAGCAATGAAAACAGCATCACCGATGCGCAACTCGCCCGCTGGAGCGAAACCCTTGCTGCCATAGCGCGTACCGGTCTGGCATTTACGCAGAATCTGTATGAGCGAGAACGTTACGAAGAGGTTCTCCACGTTGCCGCCGATATCAAGGCATCACTCGATGATGTCAGCGAACTACGACGCGAACAGCGGCACTTTGTGCAGGAATGGATGGACAACATCGGCGAGGGCATTCCTGGCTACGTCACGCCAAAAGTTGCCGTCGGTGCCATCGTCGGCAATGACGCTGGCGAGCTGCTGTTGGTCAAGCGACCCACCAGTGGCGTGTGGCTGTACCCCACCGGCTGGGCCGATGTCGGATACTCCGCGGCGGAAGTGGTGGTGAAGGAAGTGAAGGAAGAAACCGGCATCGATGCCGAACCAGTGCAGCTACTCGGCGTCGTGGACGGTATGCGGATGGGCTTTACCAAATTCGGAATGTATTTGCTGTTGTTCCATTGTCGAGCCGTGGGTGGTGAGCTCGTCCCACATCCTTTGGAAACCGACGGCTGTGGGTGGTTTGTGCGCAATAATCTGCCGTCCGCCACGATAGGCGCTGAGTGGTGGGCTGATCGGGCGTTCGCTGCAATCAGCGGAGAGCGGTTCGTTGCGTCGTTCGATATTCCACGTACACCAATGTGGCGCAGCTCTGCGGAGAACCAGAGGTAAAGATTCAGTCGGAGTTTTGTTCGCGGAGGAACCGCTCAACTTCGTCGACTAGTTCTGCGGCCTGAGCGTCCGACGCTTCTTCAGCAAAGTCAAACTGCAATTGATCGTCAGTAACCTCATCACTCAGCATCATCCCCGAATCGGTGGCAGTTTCCAGTCGATCGACGTACTCCACCAAATCGTCATCTTCATTCACCAGGGAGTTCACCTGTTCTTCGTAGTGCTCTACCAGATGCATCACGGCACCAACCGGAGCAGGAGTACCGATAATTTCGCACGTACGTCGCATCAATGCAAGCGATGCCTTCGGGGAAGGCACCTGTGAGGCGTACGCAGGAACGGCCGCCCAGAGCGATGCGGAAGGCAGAGCAGCGCGAGAGAAGACATCATGGAGAACTCCGATGATGCCGGTCGGACCCTCGTAGCGCGAACGTCGCAAGTTGTATCGCTCGATGAGGTCGGCGTCGGTTGCAGTGCCGATGAGTTGCACCGGACGTCGGTGTGCGACGTCTGCCAGCAACGCTCCAAGAGTGAGAAACAGCGTTGATCCGAAGTGTTCTGCAATGGTCAACATGTCGCCAGCGAACCGCTTCCATTGCAGACTGGGTTCGGGTCCTAGGGACAGGATCACGTCACCACCAGCTCCGCTGACATGCCAGAGGGTGACCGTTGGCCACACGATGTTGCGCTCTCCAGACTCTCCAAGTCGTACGTGGGGACGGATTGTGGCGAAGTCGGTGTAGGGCTCGGGGCTGATTTCAGCCAGTGGAGTAGCACCCCAGCCATCAATGAGGTGACGCACTGCGCTCGATGCAGCGTCAGCTGCATCATTCCAGCCAGTAAACGCGCAGACGAACACGGGATTGCGTAGTGCGGGTTTCGACAACCAGTGCACGGATGCTGGAGTCGCCATTACGGTGTGAACGCTATCCGAGTAGTGGGTACAGTTGATATGCGATGACGACAGTTCAGGTTACGCCTGTCGTGACGGCGACGGTCGAGTTGCTTGATGCGTTCCACAGTCTCATTCCGCAGCTATCAACATCGAGTTCGCCAATCACCATGGCAGAGTTGCAGGAGATAGTCGGCGACAGCGCCACTGTTGTGCTTGTTGCCCGCGATGGAGGGGTGATTGTGGGTCTGCTTACGTTGGCGATGTTTCGCATCCCCACGGGCATGCGGGCGTGGATCGAAGACGTCGTAGTGGACGGTCGCGCCCGTGGCAAGGGAGTTGGCGAAGCCCTCAATCGTGCAGCACTGGCTACAGCACGGCAACGTGGTGCCAAAACGGTGGATCTCACCTCGCGTCCAAGCCGCGAAGCGGCGAATCGCTTGTATCAGCGCATTGGATTTGCCCGACGTGACACCAATGTCTACCGCTACGAGTTATGACGATTCTCACGGTGTTTCGTAGCCGTTTGCGACCCGAAGCTGAGGCTGCATACCACACGCTCGCGGTTGAAATGTCGCAGCTCGCAAGCGAGACACCGGGTTTTCTCGAAGAGAAAACATTCGTTGCCGGCGACGGGGAGCGCGTCACGCTCGTGTTGTTCGCGGACTCATTCAGTCATGCAGCGTGGCGAGATCACCCACGCCACCGCGAGGCACAAAACATAGGAAAGCAATCGCTGTACTCCGAGTACCAGATCTACTCGGCAGAGATTGACTACGCCAGCACCATGGGGCGATAGTGCCAGGAACGCTGCTCATATCTCTTGACTGTGAAGGTAAGTGGGGGATGGCCGATGACCCAAGCATGTTGGAGTCACATCCCATAACC
>JBBANV010000063.1:0-6259 GCA_040401775.1 Ilumatobacteraceae bacterium | reverse complement strand
CCGATCTTCTTGCCAGCAAAGTCCTCTGGCTTGGTGATGTTCTTGTCCTTGAACGACACCTGCAAGGTGCCCGAACGCTGGAACACTTGCGCGATGTTCACGATGTTGGCGCCTGCTTCGCGGCTGGCGAGTGCCTTCGACACCCACGAGATTGCGAAGTCAACGTTGCCGTTGGCCAATTCGGTCTGCGGAACGATGTCGACGCCACCCTCAACGATGGTGACATCGAGACACTGGTCGGCATAGAAGCCCTGCTCTTGTGCGGCGAAGTAGCCGGCGAACTGGGCTTGGGTGAACCACTGCAACTGCAGCTTGACCGGTGTTGGCGTGGTGCAGGTTTCTGCGGCCTCTTCGGTTGCTTCGGCAGTGGTTTCCTCGGTGACTTCGTCGGCTGCATCGTCGCTACCGCCACAGGCGGCTACGAAGAGTGACAGCGCGGCGATGCCGGCGAAGGCAACCCGTACTGAACGCTTCTTCATGTGTTTTCTCTCCCCTTCCGAATGTGCACATTCGGATGTTGTGTTGTGTTGTATTACTTCGCCCGCCCCTTGCGGTTGAGGCTCTCCATTGCTACGGAGAATGAATAGAACAGTAGCCCAAGTAGGCAAGCCCCCAAAACGTAGGCCCAGCCAGCGGCGTTCTTGGAATTCGCGATGTTGCTGGAAATACGACTTCCCAAACCATTCTGCGAGCCGCCGAAATACTCGCTGACGAAGGCCGTGATGACCGCCGCCGGAGCCGCAATCTTGAGCGAGACGAACAGGAATGGTATGGCATTGGGAATACGCACCTTGCGAAGAATGGCGACGTCGCTCGCGGCGTACGAACGCATCAGTTCCACGTGGGTGGATGACACCTGGGTAAGGCCACGCGCCACGTTCACCAACACGATGAAGTACACCACGAGTGCCACCATGATTCGTCGCGGCACCTCGCTGGTGATGGAGTACATGTTGTTGAGCACGGCAACCAGCACGAAGATTGGCACTGCATTGAGCGCGACGGCTAACGGTGTGATGATCTGATTCAAGAACTTGAAGCGGCTGAGCACGAAACTCATCGCCACACCCAGGATGGTGCCGGCCAGCAGACCCACCAACGCATTGGTGCCCGACACCGTTGCCGCGCCGCGGATCAACGAAAAGTTGTCGACGAACTGCTCGCCAATGGCAGTCGGCGCGGTGAGAAAGTACGGCTTGAGTTCGAAGAATCTCACCGCCCATTCCCAAAAGCCGAGGAACAGCATTCCGAACACGGCTGCCGGCATTACCTTGCCCAAGGTTGCGCCAAGCGAACTGCCGACCTTGTTCATCGGTCGTCGTTACCCAATCCCACGTGTGCTGCATGCATGCCACGCAGTCCCTCACGCACGGCGGTGATCGCCTCGAAGAAGGCGGTGCGATTGCGGGTGTCTTCACTGCGGTCGGCGCCAAGCGATACGTCGACCACCTTGGTGATTCGACCGGGCCGTGGCGACATCACCACCACGCGATTGGACAGGTACACGGCTTCGGGAATCGAGTGGGTTACGAACACCACCGTGGTGCCGGTAGCGGCGCAGATGCGGAGAAGTTCACCCTGCATGTATTCGCGAGTCATCTCATCGAGCGCACCAAACGGCTCGTCCATGAGCAGCAGCGGCGGATGCGCAGCGAGCGCACGGGCGATAGCAATGCGTTGTTGCATTCCGCCCGACAACTGCCATGGGAAGTGATCACCGAATTCGGGCAACTGCACGAGTTGGAGCATCTCATCCGCACGTGCGCGACGATCGGCTTTGTCCCAGCCCTTCAACTCCAACGGCAACTCGATGTTCTTTCGCACCGTTCGCCAGTCGAAAAGACCGGCTTGCTGGAACGCCATTCCGTAGTCCTGGTCGAGTCGAGCCTGCACTGAAGACTTGCCGTTCACGCTCACCTCACCCGATGTGGGCTCGAGAAGGTTCGCGATCAGTCGCAGGAGTGTGGACTTGCCACATCCCGACGGGCCGATGAGCGACACGAACTCACCCTGCTTCACGTCGAGGCTCACGTCGCGTAGCGCATCCACCTGGTTGTGTTTGCCCTCGTTGAATGCCTTGCTCACGTTTCGAATGTTGACTGCACTCACGAGATGCTCTCCTTGGGTCGATTTCGCATGACGAACACATCCACGGCCACCACCACACCGGCCATGGTGAGCCCGAGAGCGGCAGCGCCGAAGATTGCGGTGTACACCTTGGCGGGATCACCGGTGGCTTCGCGGGCGTATTCGATGATCAGACGCCCGATTCCACCCTTGAGACCCGTGGAGATTTCGGCCACCACCACACCGATGACCGACGCCGACGCTCCCAGGCGAAACGCCGGAACCATGTAGGGAACCGCCGTTGGAAACTTCAGCTTTACCAGCGTCTTTCCCCAGGATGCCGCGTAACTCTGCATCAACTCCACCGATGCCGCCGGTGCAGCAGCCAAACCCCGCAGCGTCCCAACAGCAATCGGAAAGAACGCCAAGAAGGCGCCGAGCACCGACGCCGACAGCCAACGTGGCCACACGAACGGACCCACCTCCAACTTGCCGCCCCAGCTCACCACCAGTGGCGCCAGCGCGATGAGCGGCACCGTTTGCGACACCACGAGGTACGGCAGCACTCCTCGTTGCACCAACTTGAAACGCGCCATCAACACGGCAAGACCAACACCAATTGCTCCACCGAGTACGAATCCCGCAACGCTCAACCGGAACGAATACCAAGACCCCGACAACACCGAGGCAAAGACGGTTCGATCGGAGCCACGTACCTCTGGACGACCAAAACGCGAGAACATGTCCCACACGTGCGGCATTGCATACTCACTCGTGCGGGGAAGAATTCGAACCCCCAGCAACTTGCCGCCATCGGCGGGCCCGAGGGCCTTGTAGGTTTCCCAGATCACCACCACGAGTCCGAGCGCAAGCACGAACATTGCCGTTCGATACGCAGCGCGACGAACGATCGGGGTCATTGTTTGGCGCGAGCCAACTCCGCAATGGCGGGCATAATCCGTTCGCCGTAGGCCTCGAGTGTTTGGTCCTTGCCGTCGTGTTGCAGGTAGATGGCGAACTGATCCACGCCGAGTGCTTCGAGTTCCTTCAGTCGACGAATGTGATCGTCCGGTCCACCAAGAATGCAGAATCGGTCGACGATTTCGTCGGGCACGAAGGTGGTGTGGCTGTTTCCGGCGCGACCGTGCTCGTTGTAGTCGTACCCCTCGCGACCCTTGATGTAATCGGTGAGTGCCTTCGGCACCGCGGAGTTCTCTCCATATCGCGCCACGATGTCGGCGACGTGGTTGCCCACCATGCCACCGAACCAACGGCACTGGTCACGCATGTGCTCGATGTCGGTGCCAACGTACGCCGGTGCGGCAACACAGATCTTCACGCTCTTGGGATCGCGACCGGCGTCCTTCGCCGCTTTGCGAACGGCACCGATGGTCCACTCCGCAATCGACAAATCGGCCAATTGCAGGATGAATCCGTCACCAACCTCTCCCGTCAGTTGCAGCGCTTTCGGGCCATAGGCCGCCACCCACACCTCGCAGCGACTCTTGGTCGCCCACGGAAACCGAATGGTGGATCCGTTGTATTCCACCCCTCGACCGTTGGCGAGTTCGCGAATCACATGGATGCTCTCGCGCAAGGTGGCCAGCGTGGTGGGTTTGCCATTGGTGACGCGCACGGCACTGTCGCCTCGACCGATGCCGCACACCGTGCGGTTGCCGTACATTTCGTTGAGCGTCGCATACGTGCTGGCAGTTACCGTCCAATCGCGAGTTGCCGGATTGGTCACCATCGGGCCAACGATTACGTTGTTGGTTTGCGCCAGGATCTGGCTGTAGATCACGTACGGTTCTTCCCACAGGATGTGGCTGTCGAACGTCCACACATGCGTCATTCCGTACATTTCCGCCTTCTTGGCGAGGTCGATCACCCGCGCTGCGGGCGGAGTGGTCTGCAGTACGACGCCGATGTCCATGGTGCCGATTATCGATTCTGCGGAAAGCCGAGGTTGACCGACGACGTGCGAGGATCGGGCCAACGCGATGTCACTACCTTGCCGCGAGTGAAGAAGTTGACGCCCTCAGGGCCGTACATGTGTTGGTCACCGAACAGGCTCGCCTTCCAGCCCCCGAAGGAGTAGTACGACACCGGCACCGGAATCGGCACGTTGATGCCCACCATGCCAACCTGCACGTCGAATTGGAATTGTCGCGCCACGCCACCGTCCCGGGTGAAGATGGCGGTGCCGTTGCCGTATGGATTGTCGTTGATCAACTTGAGGCCGGCCTCGTAGCCCTCTACACGCGTGATCACCAACACTGGTCCGAAGATTTCCTCGTCGTAGCACTTCATGCCTGGTTTTGCTTCGTCGATCAGGCTCGGGTCGAGGAAGAAGCCGGCATCCTTCGCCTTCGCCGTTCCGTCGATGACCACCTTGGCGCCTTCCTTGGTGGCGTTCTGCACGTAGCCGGCAACCTTGTCGCGGTGTTCGCGAGTGATGAGCGGGCCCATCTCCGCCGAAGGATCGGTGCCCGGGCCAACCTTGATGTTCGGAACGCGAGTCTTGATCTTCTCGATCAATTTGTCGGCGATGGTGTCCACCGCGGCAACCACCGACACCGCCATGCATCGCTCACCCGATGAACCGTAGGCAGCACTTACTGCGGCGTCGGCTGCCATATCGAGATCGGCATCCGGCAACACCAACATGTGGTTCTTTGCGCCACCAAGTGCTTGCACCCGTTTGCCGTTGCGGGTACCCGTCTCGTACACGTACTTGGCGATCGGCGTCGAACCAACGAACGACACCGCGGCGATGTCCGGGTGCTCCAACAAACGGTCTACGGCCACCTTGTCGCCGTGCACCACGTTGAACACGCCGTCGGGAAGCCCTGCCTGACGGAGCAAGTCGGCGATGAACATCGACGCCGACGGATCCTTCTCGCTGGGCTTCAACACGAACGTGTTGCCACACATGATGGCATTGGCGAACATCCACATGGGCACCATCGCCGGGAAGTTGAATGGCGTGATTCCCGCAACGACACCAAGTGGTTGACGAATGGAATACACATCCACCCCACCAGCCGCTTGTTCGGAGTATCCGCCCTTGAGCAGCGCAGGAATTCCGCACGCAAACTCGATGTTCTCCAAGCCACGAGCCAACTCGCCCATCGCATCCGCGGGAACCTTGCCGTGCTCGAGCGAAACGATGTTGGCGATTTCCTTGCGATTTGCATCCACCAACTCACGCATACGGAACATGATTTCGGCACGACGCGAGAGCGACGTTGATCGCCACGCTGGGAGCGCCGCCTTGGATGCCGCAATCACTGCGTCGAGTTCGGCAACGCTGGCGAAATCCACTGCCGCTTGCTGCTCACCCGTTGCGGGGTTGAATACCACGCCCGACTTCCCGGAGGTGCCGAGCACCACTTTGTTGTTGACCCAATGACCGATGCGATTCACGTACTGCTCCTTTTGTCCGTTGACTTCTGACGATCCGTTGACTTTTGATTCGGTTGATCTAATGCAGGTATTGGCTCAAGCCACGCTTGATGTACTTGCCGTGTCCCTTGCGACCATGGAACTTGTCGTTCTCGATAACCACCATTCCACGCGACAACACGGTGTCGACCTTCCCGTCGATCACGGTGCCTTCCCACGAGGAGTGGTCCATGTTCATGTGGTGCTTGTCGTTGATGCCGATCTTGGTCTTCTTGTTCGGATCCCACACCAAGATGTCCGCATCCGATCCTGGAGCGATGATGCCCTTTTGCGGATACATACCGAACATTCGAGCAGGCGTGGTGGAGCACGTCTCCACCCAACGCTCGAGCGAGATTTCCCCGAGCACTACACCCTGGTAAATCAGCTCCATGCGATGTTCGACACCGCCCATGCCGTTGGGGATCTTGGAGAAGTTGCCGAGACCCAGTTCCTTCTGGTCCTTCATGCAGAACGGGCAATGGTCGGTGGACACGATTGCCAGCTCGTTCATGCGCAAACCCTTCCAGAGGTCGGCGTGGTGATCGTGGTGATCGTGCTTGGAGCGAATCGGGGGTGAGCACACGAACTTGGCGCCTTCGAATCCAGGACGGGCAAGGTGGTCTTCCAACGTCATATAGAGATATTGCGGGCACGTCTCTGCGAACACATTGAGGCCCTCATGCTGTGCAGCCGCAACCTCATTGAGTGCATCCGACGCCGACATGTGCACGATGTACAACGGCAC
>JBBANV010000062.1:1307-6264 GCA_040401775.1 Ilumatobacteraceae bacterium | reverse complement strand
TCCGCAGCATCCGATGCGGGTCTTGGCTCACTGCTCTCCAATGCATCCGTGCATGTCGATATCGACGAAGTGGTCATCACCATCACCGGCCGCGAGGTTCGCGCCCTCACCAACTGGCTGATTACCGTGGCCGAACGTCACCGCGACGCACCGATCACCGCCACCACCGTTCCGAGCACGGTCTCGTCCCCACCGTCCGACCACTCCTGGGTACGAGAGGTGTCCGACCACCAACGCACCACACCCATCGGATACGAACGCGCCAGTATTCCCACCATCAACGTCACCAAGAAGGGCCCGCAATGAGCACCGCAGACATCGGTTTGGTCAACTCCACGGAGTTGCGTCACATCTTCGAGTCACTCATGATGTTCCGCTCGGATGGCATCAACGTTCCCGGCATCACCGTGTTTTGCCACGGCGGACGCCGCAAGTGGTTGGTTTCCACGAAGGAATTCACCATCATGATCACGGGCGATACCGCCGAGTTCCGCGGTGCCTACAAGTTGCCACTCACCATCGTGGCCAATGCCGGTCGTCCCCGAGCTGCCGCTGGCGACGTGGCATTCAGCATCTCCAACGGATTGGTCAGCGCGACATCGTCTCTGGGCACGCAGACCTTGCCGTGCAGCAGCGTGCCAGTGCCCGACATTCAGCGAGCCGCAGTGGGTCGTGGTCGTGCTTCGGCACAACTTGGTGGCAAGGAGCTGTTGTACACCATTTTCTCCGGTGCCAACCCGCCGTTCGAAACCAACATCACGGATGAGGAAGACGACGAACGCAAGACCCCCGATCACTTTCTTTTGCGCATTGACGACGGCCAGCTGCACGTCTCCAGCGACTGGACGGGTGCGCGGTTGTACCTGGTGCGTGCACACACTCCGGCAACCACCACAGGTGGAGCAACGATCAAGGTCGATCCTGACATGTTGAACATCATCTACAACTGCGTCGATGAGGATGCCACGTGGACGCTTTCCTTCGACGCCAAAGAGTCACTCGACATCGTGCTCGAGAGCGATACGCATTACATAGTGGCAAAGATGATCCTGGCTCCGGCAGCCAAGCTGCACGAACGGGTGGTGAAGATTCTCGAGCGCGAACACTTCGAGTTCCAGCCGACGACCGGCGGCCCTATCGGCGTACGCCACGACGGTGTCGTGATCTCGCTCGATTTCTTCCAGCGCGATGACGACGACGTACCACTCATTCGACTGTCCACGGTGGTGACCCGTGATGCCAATGAGAGCGCCGACTTGCTCCGCGAGATCAACGCACACAACCAAAGTGGGTCGGTTACTCGTTTGTGGTTCGACAATCGCGCAGTGCATTTGGCAATCGACGTCTTGCCGGACAACCTCGTGGGCTTGGCGCAGCGCTTGCGGCTGTTGTCCAACGAAGCCAAGCGCCTGCGTGGTGTCCTCGAGCCGTTCGCCGCCGAGGTGTCGTTGGCACCGAGACGTCGGACTGGCCGACGCACCAGCAAGCCCAAGGCCCAGCCAGAGGTATGGGACTAAGCCACGAGCAGGCCGCGGCTACACCGCGAAGATTGCCACCAGGATCGGCGTCAACACGAGTCCCGGCAACAAATTGGCCAAACGAATCTTGGTGACCTGAAGCAGGTTCAACCCGATACCGATCACCGCGAGTCCGCCAGCCGCGAACAACTCGGTACGCATGCGGTCATCCAACACCGAGTCGAGCCCGGCGCCGCCCAACGTGAGCCCACCTTGCACCACCAACACGGAGAGCGCGCTGAACGCCACGCCGAAGCCGTAGGTCGCCGCGAACATGATGGACACGAATCCGTCAAGTAATCCCTTGATGATGTAGAGCTGTGGTGTCTCGCCACTCGCGTCTTCGATGGCGCCCAGGACGGTGAGTGGTCCGATGCAATACAGCGCCGACGCGGTGACGAATCCTTTCACGAAATTTCGCTCACCGTGGTTGGACTCCGTGCCCGCACCGCGGTCGAATCGTCGCTGCAGTCGTGCGCCGAGACGCTCGAGTCGATCTTCGATGGCAAGCAACTCCCCGATCATTGCTCCGACCGCCATCCCCACAAGTGGAAACACCATGTTGTGCGTGCCGATGGCATCACTCACCCCGAGTGCCAGTGTGACCAACCCGATGACTTGCAGCATGGTGGTACGAGCACGCTCCGGTATCCGGTTGCCAACGGCCAACCCGATTCCACTTCCGGCCACCACGAGGCCCACGTTGATCAGTGTTCCGAGCCCCCGCACAGCGACCGAAGACTACTTGGAGCGTTGCAACACCCACCGTGCCACGAGTGTGGCTACGGCGTCGTCCTTGCCGCGCAAGTCATGCCGACCGCCGTCGATGAAGTGCACTTCGGGTGTCTGGGGCATGACCGCCAGGTGCGTCCGCAATTCCTCGGGCGTAGCGAACTCGTCCCGAGTGCCACTCACAAACAGCGATGGTGTACCCACGTACGGAAGGTGCTCCACGCGCAGCTTGGTGGGCTGCCGCGGTGGATGCAGCGGATAACTCACGCACACCACCCCTGCAACTCCGAGCGGTTCCTGAGCAGGTTGGGGCGTGCGTCCGTTGCCGTCGAAACCGGCTGCTGCCATGGTGCACATGCGACCACCCATCGATCGCCCGCCGATCACCACGTCACCAGGACCACACGACCATCGTTCGCAGGCCAACTGCACTGCGTCACGTACGGCCCGAATCAGCACCGGCGCACGGTCGGGTGCGCGACGACCAGCCAACCGATAAGCAAAGTCGACGCGCATCACCGGCAGTGGAGCGAGTGCATTCTCCATTGCCACCAGCGACGTGTGGCTTGCGCTCGACCCCGCACCCGGGAACAGAACGACGCCGCGGATGCCGTTCACGAAATCGCGGCAAGGAGCACGCGGCGCGCTTCGCCGAGCTGTTCGATGCGTTGACCTGCGTCGTTGACGCTTCCACCATGATCGGGATGCACATCGCGCAAACTTTCGCGGTAACGCCGTTGCACATCACGTTTGGAAGGGCTCACGGTTCCGGCGGGGAATCCCAGCAGTTCCAAAGCCCACGCTCGGGGATCGGTCATGGCCGTAATCGACGAGGTGGCACTCCCCGCCAAATACGAAAGAAAGCTCGTATCGATGGGGCCTCGCCATCTCATGGCTTTGTGCAACACGGGTGTCAGCGCGTGACGTACCAGAACGTCGAGTCGTTCGAGCGAGTAGATGGCGCCGAGCACCTGCTGCAAGGCACTGCCGTTGGATTCGAACTCGTAACTCAACTGCTCTCCATCACCCACCAAACGATGTCGACTCCGCGAAAGACCCTGTCGGTCGATCTGGTACCGATGCATCAAACGGGGCTGCACCACCCGATCACCACGATCCACCTGCAGCACCAAGCGATGAACGTCCGGCACCAGTTCTTCTTCCACCTCGTGAAGATGCGCTGCAACGATCCCACCCAACAACAAGCCACCCAATCCAGGAGCTGGATCCACCGGGAGCACCAAATTGCCGAGCGACAACCGTCGCGTCGGCGATTGGGTACGTGAGTGGAAGATTTCCACTTCAGCAAGAAGTTGTGACGAAGCGTCGGTCACCCGCGCAACGCTACTGAGATGCGTTCGCTATCGGTCAAACTCATCGAGCAGATCTTCCACGGCATCGGCATCGTCCACGCGCACCAGCAGCAGATTGTCCTCCCAGCGGTGTCCGATGCCACGGTCCACCAATACCGCGGCAAACTCCACGCGATCAGCGGTGGTCCACTCGTCCAGTTCGAACTCTTCCAGCTCACCCGTCAATGAGTCCGGGGCGTCGTCGGCGTCTTCCACTTCGTCCAAGATTGCATCGACGGTGGCTTCTGCGGACGCGGGCACCATCAATTCCGTGCCGTCCCAGTCGTGGCGGATATCGGCTTCCGCCAAGAGCTCCACCAATTCCACACGCTCTTCCAACGACCAATCCGCCAGGTCGTACCGCACCGTCGGCGATTCTGGATTCCGCGGGTCCCACTCGTCCATGCGACGAAGGTTAGTGGCTGACGAATGGAGTAATTTGGTGGCGGTGCCTCTCACCCACAAACCCGACCGCAACTTGGCGATGGAACTGGTCCGGGTGACCGAATCCGCTGCATTGGCGGCGTCCAAGTGGGTGGGACGTGGTGACAAGAATGCTGCCGATGGCGCAGCGGTCGATGCCATGCGCAATCTCTTGGACACCGTCAACATGGATGGCATCGTCGTGATTGGTGAGGGCGAAAAGGACGAAGCGCCGATGTTGTTCAACGGTGAACACGTCGGCAACGGAAGCAAACCGGTAACCGACGTTGCCGTCGACCCGATCGACGGCACCACACTCACGTCGCTCGGCCGCGGCAACGCGCTGAGCGTCATCGCAGTTGCCGAACGCGGTTCGATGTTCAACCCCGGCCCGTTCGTGTACATGAACAAGATTGCGGTCGGTCCGGAAGCTCGAGGTGCAATCGACATCACCAAATCGGTGCGACACAACCTCGACTCCATTGCGCGCGCGAAACACAAGACGCTCAATGAACTCACCATCGTGGTGCTCGACCGTCCACGCCATGACGATCTCGTCGGCGAGATTCGATCTGCCGGATGCCGCATCAAGATGATCACCGACGGCGACATCTTCGGCGCGATTGCTGCCGCCTGGCCGCAGACCGGCGTGGACGCGTTGATGGGCATCGGAGGCACACCCGAGGGTGTCACTTCGGCGGCTGCAATCAAGGCTCTGGGCGGAGAAATCCAGGGCTTGCTGTGGGCCCGAGGCGACCAGGATCGCGCGTTGGCCAAGGCCTCGGGTATCAACATGAACCAGGTACTCACCACCGACGACCTCGTGCGTTGTGAAGATGCCTTCTTTGCCGCCACCGGTGTAACCGATGGTGATTTGCTGCGTGGCGTGCGGTACGACGCCTATGGAGCCAGTTCGCAGAGTTTGGTCATGCG
>JBBANV010000062.1:0-1207 GCA_040401775.1 Ilumatobacteraceae bacterium | reverse complement strand
C
This sequence comes from Ilumatobacteraceae bacterium, assembly GCA_040401775.1. Taxonomy (GTDB): domain Bacteria; phylum Actinomycetota; class Acidimicrobiia; order Acidimicrobiales; family Ilumatobacteraceae; genus F1-60-MAGs027. Next base: position 1,206 of record JBBANV010000062.1, on the reverse strand, counting down.
TAGACGGACCAAGCGCCCTACGGCGTCGTCACCTCACGCGCTGCATCGCGTTGCTCGAGGAGCGGCGCCAATTCGGAATTCAACAGCCGCGCCAAGCCGATGGCACCTCGCGTGATGAGATGAACGCCATCTTCGCGAAACCAACCTTCGGTGTCCTTGCTGTGCTCGTCCCAGTCGGCAAGGTGCAGGTTTTCCCAACGCTCGTCGAACCGCCGAAGTTGTGCGTTGAGTACCCGTGACTTGCCCTTTACATTTCCGGCCACGCGATAGGTCACCCACAACACCTCGACGCCTTGGCTCTCGGCCTCCTTCATGATTGCGGTTACCGCCTGCTTGAACTCGGGTCCGAGTCGGTCGTTGTACCCGGTGCCAACCACCACCACATCGGTGAACTTTCCGGCGTGTCGGCGCAACTGCTGGAGTGCGCTGAGTTTGGCGAAATCCATGCAGCCTTCGTTGATGAGCCGCTGACAGCCTTGTGTGGCGAAAATGGTGGACTGACGCTCGTTCATCAACTCCGCAGCTTCATCCACGTGGGCGAAGGCATTGAACACCGAGTCGCCCAACACCAGCACACGTGCCGGCTCCACATGCTGTCGTGCGTGGGCCGTACTTGCTGCACCGAACACCAGCGATATCGCGATGAATCCTGAGCAAATACCCCGTGAGCGCTTCACGCCCGACAGCGTATCCATCTAGTCTGTTCCAATGAGCAAGATCTCTCGTCGTTCGATGGTCGGCATGATCACCACTGGTTTCGTGGCGTTCCTCTTTGCGCCATCGGCTGCGGGAGCCGTGAGTGAGCCCGTCATTCGGGCCGGCGAGGCCTGCAAGAAAGTCGGCCGCCGCAAGACGAGCGGTGGCAAGACGTTCGAGTGTGTGAAGACCGCCAACGGCAACATATGGCGACGTGCCAAAGCGTCGACCCCGTCGCAGCCCACCACGAGTGAAGTGAAGGTGTTGGACTCCACCTCGCTGTCAGCGGGTGCCAGTCAGACTGCAATCGTCACGTCAGGTGGCAAGAACTATGCCGTCGTGCTCACCCGAACCTCAGATGGCGTCGTGGCGTTCAGCCGAAGTTGCACGCACGCAGGCGCACTCGTCACTCCCGGACCCGCGGGTCAGTTGACCTGCCCCGCCCACGGCTCCGTCTTCAGCGCCTCAACGGGTGCAGTCATCGAAGGTCCGGCAAACATCTCACTCACG
>JBBANV010000061.1:0-6267 GCA_040401775.1 Ilumatobacteraceae bacterium | reverse complement strand
CGTTCCCAGCAGCCTTTGTGCCAGTGACGACGCAGGTCGGGGGCGTCGCTCGGTACGCACACCAGATGACCGGTTCCCTTCGGAATCGAGCGATGGCAGCCGGGGCACACGTAGTCCTTGTTCGCTTCGTACGGTTGCACTCGGCGCACTTCCACCGTGCCATAGAGACCATCCCACATCGATGTCGCAGGTGTGCCCGGGCTCCTGCGCTTGCGTTTCTTGGCACGACGTTCGGTCATGCGAGAAATGCCCACGCCACGAGTGCGCCAATGATGATGAAGGCACTCGCAATCACCACGTAATCGAGCGGCGACGCCTTGTATTTGCGGTGCGGATCGAATCCCACCATGCAAGTATCGTCGTTGCATGGCCGAAATTGATGTCACCCGCGCCAATGCGATTGCAACCGTCACCATCAACCGCCCGGAGCGCAAGAACGCCGTCACCGGCGACATGTGGGCGCAACTGGCGGAAACCTTTCGCGCCATCGCCGCTGACCCTGACGTTCGTTGTGTGATCATCACCGGTGCAGGTGGAGAGTTCTGCTCGGGGGCCGACTTGTCGGCGCGCAACAGCACCGGTCGACCAATGCATCAACTGGCGGCCATGCGTCACGTGAACGACGCCGCGTTGTCGTTGCACCGGATGCCGCAGCCCACCATTGCGAAGGTTCGCGGTGTGGCAGTCGGCGCCGGCTGCAACATGGCGCTGGGTTGCGACTTGGTGGTGGCCAGTGAGAACGCACGATTCAGCGAAATCTTCGCCAAGCGAGGTTTGTCGCTCGACTTCGGCGGATCGTGGTTGCTGCCTCGTCGCATCGGATTGCATCGCGCCAAGGAGTTGGCGCTCTTCGGTGACATCATCTCCGCGGCGGACGCACGCGAGATGGGTCTGGTCAACCGAGTGCTGCCCGATGGGGAACTCGACGCATTCGTCGATGGCTGGGCACAGCGTCTCGCTTCCGGCCCGCCGATTGCGCTTGCACTCACCAAACGCATGTTGAACAACGCGATGAACGTAACGATGGAAGAAGCACTGGACGACGAAGGTGCTGCTCAAACGGTGAACTTCGGCACCAAGGACACCCTCGAGGCCATGGAAGCGTTCATGCAGAAGCGGGAGCCGAAATTCAAGGGCTACTGATCGCCGTTGTCGCGGCGTTGTCGTTGGTTGCCCCTGCGGCAAACGGCGATGCTGACGAGGAAGGTGGCACCGACGCTACGGAGTCGCTCATCATCGAGTCGGCCGTTACCACGGTGCCGTCATCGTGCACTGCGCCAGAGGCACTGCGCAGCGTGTTCGTAGGAACCGTGTCAAAGGTAGATGCAAATTTCGTGCTCTACAACGTGGAGTCGGAGCGCTTCGGTACGGTCGCCGAGTTGTTGCGCGATGGCGTGCTGACTGTGCGATACCCGATCGACGACGTGAAGTACCTGGAAGTTGGGGAGCGATTCCTCGTCGGCGCCGTAGCCGCACCATCGGGAATTCGTGGCGACACACCGGTGCTGGAGTCCAAGGTGCGAGTTCCACCCGACATGTTCGGTGGCGATGCGGTGGCCGCGGTGCAGCGTGTGTCGTGCCCCGACTACGAGGACCCCGTTCGAACGTTGCGTGCGAACGGCGACCCGATCGACACCGGATTACTGAAGCCACTGTTGGGTGATCGCAGCGGATTGCTTGGCGCGCTCCTGCTGCCACTTGGCGCCGGCTTGGGACTGCTGTTCTTGTTGGCGGCAACCCGCTTCTTGATTACGGGTGCTATCCGCGGAATGCGGAAGTAGCGAGCCCGCGCAATTCGCTGACCGCGTGGCCGAGACCTTCCTTGTCGCGGAAGAGTGCACTCCCCGCGATCAACACGTTCGCGCCAGCACTTGCCGCACCTTCGATGGTGGTGGGTGAGATACCGCCGTCGACTTCGAGGTCGACGGTGTCGCTGAAGCCGGCGCGATTGATCATGTCGCGCACGATTCGAATCTTTGGTTCCATGGTCTTGATGTACGACTGACCACCGAAGCCCGGGTTCACGGTCATGACCAACACCAAGTCGACGAGGTCGAGCACGTTCGCAATCTCATCCGGAGGTGTCGACGGGTTGAGCGCCACTGCGGCGGTGGCTCCGAGGTCACGTATGTTGCCCAGCGTGCGGTGCAAGTGGTCGCAGGCTTCGGCGTGAACGATGAGTCGCTGGCAACCCGCTTCCACGTATCGCTTTGCCATCACATCCGGTGTCAACACCATGAGATGTGCCTCGAACGGCTTCTTGGTGAGGTGGCGAGTCGACGCAATGACGTCGGGGCCAAACGTGAGGTTCGGCACGAATTGGCCGTCCATCACGTCCCACTGGATGAGATCCACACCGGCTGCATCGAGGGCCGAAACGGCTTCACCCAATTTGGAGAAATCAACGGGCAGCACCGATGGGGCGATCTGCACCGGGCGCATGCGTAAACAAGCCTAGGGTCGTTGGACGTGACAGGCTCCAATCGTCGGCTCCATATCGAACGCTTGGTGGCTGGTGGCGATGCGATGGCGCGCGACACCGACGGTCGAGTCGTTTTCGTGGATGGCGCATTGCCAGGCGAGACGGCGGATGTCGAATTCATCGAGGTAAAGCGCGACTTTGCGCGTGCCCGGCTGCACAGCGTTGCCGTGGCATCAGCCCAGCGAGTGACACCGCCGTGCGCGCACGTTGCCGAGGGTTGCGGGGGATGCAACTGGCAACACCTCGCGGCCTCCGCCCAACACGATGCAAAAGTGGACATCGTCCGCGAGGCGTTTGCGCGCACGGGACGTCTTCCAGAGGTTCGTATCGCGCGCGGAGCCAGCGTGGGTCACGATGCACTGCGCACCACCGTGCGGATGGCGGTGACCGCCGATGGTCGATTGGGTTTTCGGCGCAGTGGCTCGCACGACGTGGTTGGTGTGGAGCATTGTCTCGTGATGCATCCGCTGTTGGCTCAACTCATCAGCGACATCCGCGTGCGTGGTGTGGGCGAAGTATCGCTGCGTTGCGGCGACGCCACCGGCGAGCGAGGAGTGTGGTCGCACGATCGGGCGCGACTTCTCGGTTTGCCCGACGATGTGGCAACCGGCGCCGGTGCCGTGGTGCACGAAGAAGTGGCAGGCGTACGTCTGCGTGTTGCAATGGAATCGTTCTTTCAGGCATCCCGTCAGGCAGCCGAATTGTTGGTGGATGCGGTGGGCCGAGCCTCGCAGGGATTGCTCGATGGTTCCGAAGGTCCGGTCGTCGATGCATACGGGGGTATCGGATTGTTCAGTGCCACCTTGGTGCCACGCGATGTGCAGGCCGTGGTGGTGGAGTCGAGCAAGTCGGCATGCGACGACGCGTACTCCAACCTGCGCGGACGCACCGCCGACATCGTGCAGGCACGCTTCGAGCAGTGGGTCGCACAACCCGCAGGACTGGTAATCGCCGACCCTGCACGCAGTGGCCTGGGTAAGCCGGGAGTTGGGGTGATCGTGGAAACGGATGCGCCACGCGTGGTGCTGGTGTCGTGTGATGCCGTTGCTGCGGCTCGTGATGCTCGACTACTCGTTGATGCTGGTTATCAACTGGACAACGTCGAAGTGTTGGATCTCTTTCCGCACACGCACCACGTGGAAGTGGTGGCTACCTACAACCGTTAGGTCGCGTGACCAACTAGTTGGCGCAGCAGACGTTCGTGGATTCAACGGCGATGCGCTTGGGCGTGTTCTCCATGCGATCGGCATCCGCCAGCACGGTGTACACCTCGAATTTGTGGTCGCCGCCCTCGATCCAGAACTTGTCCTGCACGGCGTAGCAACACGTCGTCTCGCCCTCCACGAACGTGGGCAGACCAACGTTGGTGACACGTTCGTGTTCGGCACGAACTTCGTCAACCGATTGCACTTCCACGCCGAGGTGATTGATGGAATCGGTTGCGTCGGGATTCTCGATCAACACCAACTTGAGCGGGGGATTGGCGATGGCAAAGTTGGCATAGCCGGGACGAATCTTGGCTGGAGCCACACCAAACAATTTCGTGTAGTGGGCGATCGCAGAATCGAGATGTTGAACGTTGAGGGCCAGTTGCAAGCGGGACATGCGTCCACCATACGCCGGCAGAGGCAACCAACAAAGTACGAATGCGTTCTGGTGCCCCCCCTCGGATTCGAACCGAGGACCTGCGGATTAAGAGTCCGATGCTCTAACCAACTGAGCTAGAGGGGCATCAATATGAAAATTGCAACGCCAGAGCCTAACCCCCACGCGCATTGCACGCCCAATGAGAGAAATCGTGCGCCACTGCGGTACGCCGAGAGGGCGCACCTTGGGGTGGACGACGGGGCTCGAACCCGCGACCTCCAGGACCACAACCTGGCGCTCTAGCCAACTGAGCTACGCCCACCAAGGGCGCTCCATTCTGCCATGGGTAGACTGGTGGCACACACCTGTTTGGAGCTGATAACCATGCCAGCGGCTGACAAGACGCTGACGCAATCCCTAGTCACTCGGGCGAAGGAAATCACTGCCCGCGAACTCCAGGTCTACGCGCAGCGCACCAAAGGCTCTCAGGCGGCAAACGCCCGGGCCCGCAAGTCACTTCCCCTCGGCGTTCCGTCGAGTTTCCAGGATTACGACCCGTATCCCATCGTGCTCGCTCGTGCCCAGGAGTACTGGTCGGTCGACGTCGACGGCAATCGCTATGTGGACTACAACATGGGCTTCGGCGCACTGTTTGCCGGCCACATGCACCCTGCGGTCCGTAAGGCCGTGTCGGCCCAATTGGACGACGGCACCCTGTTCGTCACTCCGTGCCCCAGCAACGCCGAAGTGGCAGAGCTGCTCACCGCTCGATACGGCTTTCCGCTCTGGCGCTTCACCAACTCGGGCACCGAGGCCACCATGGACGCGTTGCGTGTCGCTCGTGCCGCCACGGGGCGCGACAAGATCGTCAAGGTTGAAGGCGGCTATCACGGCCATCACGACGAAGTGATGGTGTCGATGAAGCCGTCACTGGACGTTGCCGGCCCGGCCAACGCTCCGTACTCGGTGGCGTCGTCGGCAGGCATCACCAAGGGCGTCGTTGGTGACACCATCGTGATTCCGTACAACGACCCCGAGGCGCTCGAGCGCGTTCTCCGCAATGGTGACGTCGCCGCATTCATCGTCGAGCCAGTGATGCAGAACATCGGCATCTGTCTGCCACAGGATGGCTACTTGCAGGCGGTTCGAGAGATCACACGCAAGTACGGCACCCTTCTGGTGTTCGACGAAGTGAAGACCGGCATCACTGCCGGTTGGTCGGGCGCGGCAGGAACGCTTGGTGTGGAGCCCGATCTCGTGGCGCTCGCCAAGTCGATTGGCGGCGGTCTCCCATTGGGTGCATTCGGTGGCAAGCGCGAATACATGGACGAAATCACCAATCGTCGTGTGGTGCACCTCGGCACGTACAACGGCAACCCTCTGTGCATGGCGGCGGCCCAGGCCGTGCTCACCGAAGTGTGCACGCCTGAGGCAACTCGCGAAGTCATCGCCCGTAACCATGCGCTCGTGGAAGCGTGTCGCTCGGTGGTGGCTCAGTACGGCCTGCCCGCCAACGTGGTGGAGTTCGGTGCCAAGGGCTGCGTCACCTGGTCACCCGAGCCGATCAAGAATTATCGCGACTACAAAGCCACCGATTTCGACCTTGCATTCGCACAGTGGATGCACGGCATCAATCGCGGCATTCTTCTGCCACCAGGTTTGGACGAACAGTGGCTCATCTCCGTGATGCACACCGACGAAGCAGCAATGACCTATGCAGGCGTGTTTGCCGATTTCGTCGAGGAACTCGTTCGCTGACGTTCATTCCCCGTAGCTAGCGTTCGCCGATGATGTCAGCAGCCCGCGTTTCGCCGCCGCTCGGCAAAATGCTGCGCCGTGGGCTCTTGCGCCAGTGTCCGCACTGCGGCAACCACCACGCGTTTTTCGACAATTGGTTCGTTCGCCGCGAGCGTTGCGTTGGTTGTGGTGTGCGCTGGGAACGCAACTATGAAGGTTTCATGCTCGGGGCGATGGCCATCAGTTTCATCACCACGGGCGGATCACTGCTCTTCACGATGGGTGCTGGCGTCATCCTCACCTACCCGAATGTTGCCTTGGTGCCGGTGTTGGGCAGCACGGTGCTGGTCACGTTGCTCGTGGGGGTGGGTGGTTACCCCATCTCGTACACGACGTGGCAGGCAATCGACCTGTATTTGCGACCTCTCGACGAAGACGACGGCGAGGAGCACGCCCGCACG
>JBBANV010000060.1:0-6550 GCA_040401775.1 Ilumatobacteraceae bacterium | reverse complement strand
GGCAGCGCTGGTTGGCGCCACTTGGCTGAGCGAGGCAACGAGTGCCACCGCCATGACGGCAGCCACCTTGCGGCGACCACCTCGGAATAGATGCTTCATTTCTTGGTTCCCCCCTCGAGGTTGATGAGTGTTGATAACTCGCTTGTCACCGTACAGCCTTTTTCGACGGAGTGTCAATTGTCTCACCCCGTTTGGGAGTAACGCCTACGGCTACTCCGGTCGCCTTGTGCGAGAAAGCGCAAAGGCTCGACTGGTCGGCGTATGGGCCAGTAGTCGGCGTCTACGCCAGCGCGTTCTTGACCAATCCAGCGATGACCGACCCGTCGGCACCGGACCCCACTCTCGCACGCACCGCCTTCACCACCTGGCCCATGGCCTTGGCCCCCGTGGCTCCTTGCGCAGCTGCGGCGGCAACCTCCTCGGCGATAACGGCTGCCAGTTCGGCATCGCTCATGCGCGCTGGCAAATAGCGCTCAAGAATGGCAAGTTCGGCCCGTTCACTGGCTTCGGCCTCGGTCCGTCCTGCTTCCTTATATATGTCTGCAGCTTCGGATCGCTTCTTGGCCTCGGCTTGGAGTACACCCAGCACTTGATCGTCCGTCAGAGTGACTGCCGCATCGCCGGCCACCGCGGCGTTCTTGACGGATGCAATCGCCATACGCAACGTGGACTTCTCCACATCGTTGCCCGCCTTCATCGCCGCGGAGAGATCTGCCTGCAGTTGTTCGAGCAAAGATGCCATCTCTCCATCGTGCCACGCTCCACAGGTATCTCACACTCACCTGCCAGTACCCCATCGGTACGCTCAACTCGGTGGCCAACGAAGCGTTCGAGCTCTTTTTTGCCCTGCTGGCATTGCTGGCCCTTGTTGGCAGCGTGGCACTCCTGGCTGCACGATTCCTGGGCGGAACTGCTGCACGACCCCTGCTGATTGGCGTGGCACCACTGCAGTTGGCCGTACCGGCGCTCGTTACGTCGGTGTCGATGTTGGGAAGTCTGTATTTCTCCGAAGTCGCCAACTATCGCCCGTGCGTTTTGTGTTGGTACCAGCGCATTGCCATGTATTCGTTGGCAATCGTATTGGTGGTTGCGGCGGTTCGAAAGGATCGCGCCATCCGTCCATATGCAATGGTGCTGGCCGGCATCGGTGCGGTGATATCGGCGTATCACTGGTTGCTCGAGCGGTGGCCCAGCATCGACACGGGCTCATGTTCCGCCGACGCACCGTGCTCGGTGCCGTACTTTGAGGTGTTCGGTTTCATCTCGTTGGCGTTCATGGCGTTTTGCGCCTTTGTGACGGTGCTGGTGTTCCTGGCGGTGGCATCGCCGTCATCTGCTGCGACAATGGAATCCGATCGCATCCACGAATCCCACTAAGGAGCAGTCATGAACAAAATCACCACGTTGGTCGTCGGCATCGTTGCGGTTCTCGCCGCAATCTTCGGCGTCGTTGCCTTCACCGCCAGCAGCGACGAAGATGCAAGCCTCGAAGGCGCTTCGGAATTCCAGAACGTCGTGGTGACCGGCGAGCCGCTGCCCAAGTTCGGTGATGGTGCGGACACCGCCGTTGGCATGACAGCACCCGTACTCGAAGGATTCGGTTTCCTTGGTAACGAGGTCACCACCGAGCCAGGCACACCAATGTTGTTGGTGTTCTTGGCACATTGGTGCCCGTTCTGCCAGAAGGAAGTACCCGTGTTGGTGAATTGGAACAAGAGCGGTCTCGTGCCCGACAACCTCGATGTCATCGCCGTCACGACCGGCACCGACGCGGCACAGCCGAATTTCCCGCCGTCGGTGTGGCTAGCGAATGAGAAGTGGCCGGAGCTCTGGCCCGTACTCGTGGACAGCCAAGACCAAACTGCCGCAAATGCTTTCGGTCTCGCGGGCTATCCATTCATGACGCTGGTCGGCAGTGATGGCAAGGTGCTGTGGCGCAACAGCGGCGAAATCTCCGCAGAAGCGCTCACCGACGCCGTCAACTTGGCACTCGGCAACTAGTCGCTGGGCGCTCGGCGATTCGTCGCTGACCAGTCGACAGCCCATCGCACTTCCCTAATAGGAATCATTCCTATTCGCTGGTAGTGTCAGGGCATGACCCGCCATCATCGTTCACCGTTGCGCCAGCGCGGCATCGCCACAATCACCGCTCTTTCGCTTGCCGTACTCGGGCTCTCCTGCTCGGGCAACCAAAACACCTCGCAGTCGATCGATGAGCCAGCCACAACGGCTGCGCCTGCAACCACCAGCACCCCGGTTGTCGACCTGCCTGACGTGGTGGTGACCTACTCCGTGCTCGCAGCAGTGGTCAGCGAGCTCGTCGATGGTGTGGCCGATGTGGTCACGATCATTCCCGATGGCCAGGATCCACACGACTTCGAACCGTCTCCACGCGACATCGAACTCATCAACAATGCCGTCTTCGTCGTTTCCAACGGTCTCGACTTGGAAGAAGGACTCGACGATGCACTCGCCAATGCCAAGGACGCCGGAGTTCCAGTCTTTGCGGTGGCCGATCATGTCACCACGCTCGACATCGTTGACGTCAACGACCATTCCGACCATGGACACGTGCACCCGGGTGCAGAGTCCTCACACGATCACGCTGATCACGACCACAGCAAGGACCCCCATGTCTGGCTGAGCCCCCACACCATGCGGGAGGCCCTGCCTGCACTGGCGCAGGCTGCTTCCGAAGCCTTGGGGGTCGACCTCGACGCTGCACGGATGTCGCTCGATGACGAACTCGAAGCCCTCGATGCCGAACTCCGAGAACTCTTCTCCGGAGTCGACAATTGCCAGCTGGTTACCGGCCATAACGAACTCGGGTACTTTGCTGATCGCTACGGATGCACGGTGATTGCGGCAATCCTCTCCAGCCCATCGACCGATGCCGAGGAGAGTGCCGGGAACATGGAGTTCGTAATTGATGTCATCCGAACCCACGGCGCAAAGGTGGTATTCACTTCACTCGGTACCAACCCTTCGGTGGCTGCCCAGGTAGCCAAAGAAGCCAATGCCGATCTCGTGGAGATCAACACGCACTTTCTCGGTTCGTCCGAAAGCTATGTTGAGTTCATTCGAGCCTTGGGAACCACCATTGCAACGAGCCTGAGTTGAACGTTTCGCTCGCCCTACTGAATCCGTTGTGGGAGCCGTTCAGCCGCAACGAATTCCTCAGAAACGCCCTCTTTGCCAGCGCATTGGTGGCAATCATCTGTGCGGTCGCCGGTACCTACGTGGTGTTGCGGGGCCTTTCGTTCGTCGGTGACGCACTCGCCCACGGGGTGATCCCGGGAATAGCAATCGCGCTGCTACTCGGCGTGCCCGGTGTCATCGGTGCGGCTCTCGGTGCTCTCGTGATGATGGGTGGAGTTTCGATGATTACTTCACGTGTTCGTCTCTCCTCCGATACCGCCATCGGCTTGCTCTTCGTTGGCATGTTGTCGTTGGGTGTCATCATCACCTCGCGCTCCACATCCTTCGTCGGTGACATCACGCGAATTTTGTTCGGAGAATTGCTGGGAGTGAGCTCCGTGGATCTCGTCTGGCAGTTCGTGGTGCTGATCGTCGTGGGAGTTATCGCCGTGATTGCACACCGGCCATTCGTGTTGATGTCACTCGACGATGGTCTCGCCAGAACATCCGGGTTCTCCGTGCGTTTCTTCCATGGTCTCATGTTGATCATGGTGGCAATGGCGGTCGTTGGAAGTTTCCAGCTGGTCGGAACCTTGTTGGTGCTCGGACTCTTGATTGCCCCAGCAGCAACAGGTGCACTCCTCACGCGACGAGTCAGCACCATGATGTTGAGCGCTGCAGGGTTCGGCCTGCTCTCGAGTTATCTCGGGCTCCTCACGAGCTATCACTTCGATGTTGCGGCCGGAGCGAGCATCGTGTTCACCTCCGTTTACCTGTTCGTTCTCGTTGCAATCCTGACGATTCCACGACGTCTCCGTGGCCACCGTGAACTCCCGCACCAGCACGAGCATTCACACTGACATGACAACAGCCAATGTCACGATCTCAGCAACTCGCCTCGACGTCGGGCACGGACTGCATTCGGTCGTGCGCGACATCTCCATGCGCGTGCACGCCGGAGAACTCATCGTGTTGATCGGAACCAACGGTTCCGGCAAGTCCACGTTGATCAAGACCTTGGCAGGGATGATTGCACCACAACACGGTGAAGTCACGGTGCTCGGTACTCCTCCGGGTGGTACGCCGCGGCGGGTGGCTTATCTTCCGCAGCATCCCGTTTCCTCGCATACCTTGCCGCTTCGAGCGCGCGACATCGTGGCGATGGGTCGCTACGCACACCTCGGATTGTTCCGACGCGCCACGAGGGTTGACCACGAAATAGTCGACGATTCGATGCGTCGCACGGGCGCCACCGAGTTCGCCGACCAACCGTTGCGAGCACTCTCTGGTGGTCAGCAGCAGCGTACGCATTTGGCACAAGTGTTGTCACGTCAAGCCGAAGTGCTGTTGCTCGACGAACCCACTGCAGGTTTGGACTTGAGTGGCAAACACGCAATCGCCGAAATCATCGCAGCCGAACGTGCACGTGGTGTCACCGTGGTGCTTGCCACCCACGATCTGCACGATGCCGAATCAGCAACCGCGGTGATGCTCCTCGCACAGCGAGTGGTGGCCTTCGGTCCGCCAACTCAGGCTCTCAGCGACGCCAACGTTCGAGAGTGCTTCGGGTTCACCCAACCGCACTAGTCGCGCTCGAGCTCCAGAAGAAATCGCTTCATCTTCAGCCCCAGCGCATAGCCGCCCAGCGACCCGTCGCTGGCAATCACCCGATGGCACGGAACGATGATGGGAATCGGGTTTGCCCCGTTGGCACTACCCACCGCCCGCACGGCTTTGGGCGAGCCGATCATCTTTGCTTGTTGCGCGTACGACACGGTGGAGCCGTATCGAATCTTGCGCATTGCCCTCCATGCACGCTGTTGAAACTCGGTTCCTTCCATGTGCAAAGGAACGGAGAACCTGGTTCGACTCCCCGCGAAATACTCGCGCAGTTGACGTACTGCCAGGTCTGCATGACGCGTGGCGCGCAGCGACGAACTCCCCCGGGCCGACGTGTTCGCACCGGCTGACGTGCTCCCACCAGTCGCACCGTTCGCACGTGGCGGGCTGCTTGCGCGCAAAACACGCTCGATGGCGGTAACGCCATGCTCATTCGCCGTTACCCGCAAGGTTCCAACCGGCGTACGCAACGAGCGACGAACCGCGTTCGCCATTATTGCAACGATCGAGGCGGCGGCGGAGGGCCGAAACGATTCTCGGTGGGCTGGCTGCGCTGCAGCGTGAACACGAGGTTTGCGATACCGGTGACGAGTGCCGCAATCAATGAAGCGGCGATAACGGCAACGACGAAACTCGACATTCCTTCGAACGCGGTAGATGGGTCCCACTCCGAAGGATCGACGAGATCGAGTGCCGTCGACACCGCAAATGCAATGAATGCCGCGAGCGCTACGCCCAAGGATGCAATCGGCCACAAGATCCACCATCCGCTGCGATTGGTGTCATGAAGACGACGAACCTGAACGGCGAGGCTCGGCAACAGGATTCCGAGACTCACGAGTCCGCCAATGGTGTCACCGAAACCGGACGTGGCAGCTTGCACGATGAGTGAGAACAGCGTCCACCACCAATACTCACTACGCGACGCACGTCCCTTGAATTTGGCGTAGTTACGAAACCCCGACTGGATCGCCGCAACAAAATTCACTGACTACTCTCCGCCTGCGGGACGCGGCTCTTTGGGCAACCCGAGAACTCGTTCACCCACGATGTTGCGTTGAATCTGGCTCGTGCCACCCCAGATGGTTTCCGATCGGGAAAAGAAGAACGACGACATCATTGCGCTTACCGGGTAACCCTCTCGACGCTTCTCGCGAAGGGCTCCCGGCCACGTGCCCGACGACGGCCCGGTGTTGATCAACATTGCATGCGTTCCGTAGATGTCGAGCGCAAGCTCCATCGCGTTCTTGTGCATTTCGCTCCAGAACATCTTGTTCGCTGCACCGAGCGCCATGACACCGAAGTCCTTCTTGTCGGCGAGGTTCGCTCCCAGCGAGCGCAAACCGTTGTACTTGAGAATCTGAATCTTCGTGTAGTACTGCATCAATCGTTGCCGCACGAGATGATCACAGATTGCGCCATTGTTGGTGGCCGCCTCAACCATCAATCGATACTCCTCTTCGAATCGGCGATAGCCGGTGGTGGCACTCATCCCACGCTCGAATGCCAGCGTCGAGTTGGCAACCTTCCATCCGTTGTTGACCCCGCCCACCACGTTGTCTTTCGGGCAACGGGCATCGGTAAAGAACACTTCACAGAACTCCGCAGTGCCGTCGGGCTGCGTAATGCCGCGCACCTCCACTCCGGGTTGACGCATCGGTACCAACAGATAGGAGATGCCCTTGTGCTTGGGGGCCGTTGGATCGGTTCGCGTGAGCAGGAAGCAGTAGTCCGCATAGTGACCGCCGGTCGTCCACACTTTTTGTCCGTTGATGACCCATTCGTCGCCATC
>JBBANV010000059.1:0-6557 GCA_040401775.1 Ilumatobacteraceae bacterium | reverse complement strand
TCCGCGCGATCCGTGTGGCGCGCGCGAACACATCGTCGAGCATGCGCTCCGTCAGCCGACCAGTGAAGGTGTTCTGTTGGCTCGGGTGATACGAGCACACGAGCGTCACCCCGGCGCGCTCCCGGCCGGATTCCAACCGCTTGGCCGGCACCTGAACTTCTGCCCCGTGCGCGAACTTCGGCCGCGGTGATACACCAAAGAACTCACAGGCTGCGACGTACGCAAAATTGCCGAGGCATACGACGACGCGCTTGTTGGACAACATCGCCAATTCGCGATCCAGATATCCGGAGCACTTCTTCTTCTCCAGTGGAGACGGCTTGTTGTCGGGAGGCGCACACCGTACGGCAACGGTCACCCACGCATCGCGAAGTTTCAGACCGTCGTTTCGCGACCGCGAAGTTGCACTGTTCGCCAACCCCGCTTTGTGCATCGCCCGAAACAACCAGTCACCACTGCGATCACCCGTGAACACTCGACCCGTTCTGTTTGCCCCATGCGCACCAGGCGCCAACCCGAGCACCACCACACGCGCATCATCGTCGCCGAAACCGGCAATGGGCTTGCCCCAATACGTTTCGTCCCGATAGGCCGCCTTGCGTTCGTGGGCCACCGTCTCGCGCCACCGCACCAACCGTGGACAGGCTCGACATGCCTCGATCTCCTTGCGCAACCGCACCTGCGTGTCGCGTGTCGCCCGCTTTCCCGTATTCACGAACCGAGACGCTACGAGATGTGGGGATAGGTTGAGCACGCATGTCTGCGAAGCCGACGCTCCTTCTTCTGGTGCGCCACGGCACCACACCCACCACCGGGAAGGTCTTGCCGGGTCGCGCCCGGGGTTTGCACCTTGCCGACAGTGGCAAGAAGCAGGCCGTCCATGCAGCCGAGCGAATTGCCGAACTCGGAAAGGTGAACGCGATCTACTCGTCACCGCTCGAACGAGCGCGTGAAACCGCCGCCCCGATCAGCCGTGCGCTTTGTGTTCCGGTGCGAATCGAACGCGGACTCCTTGAATGCGACTTCGGTTCGTGGACCGGGCAATCGCTACGCCGCCTGTACAAGAAGCCCGAGTGGAACGCGGTGCAACGGACGCCGAGTGCTTTCCGCTTTCCCGACGGTGAGAGTTTCGTGGAGATGCAGTCGCGAATGGTTGGGGCACTCGATGTGATCCGCCGTCGTCACGCCGGCAAAACCGTGGTCTGCGTCTCGCATGCCGACCCCATCAAGGCGGCTGTCGCCCATGCGATGGGCACACCGCTGGACTTGTTTCAGCGCATCGTCATTTCCACCTGCTCGGTGACGGCGATTCTTTACTCCGATGCAGCACCAATCGTGCTCACCGTCAACTCCACCGGTGGTTCGCTCCGCGACCTGCGCCCATCATGAGCCCAGCGAGCCGATCATGAGCATGTACCGCGACTACGAGTCCGCCGAAGCCTTCACGGCGGGCGTCATCGGTTTGCCCGGTGCTCGAACGTTCTTTCTGCAAATTGGTGATGCAACCGACGTGGTCTCCATCAAGTGCGAAAAGGAGCAGATTTCTGCCCTCGCCGTCTTCCTACGCAAGACGCTGGAAGATGCCCCAGCGGTGTCGCCGGAATCGATTCGCGCCTCGTCGTTCGTCGAGCCCGATGGTGCGGCGTTCGCTTTGGGAAGCGTGGGGCTTGCCTACGACCGGCGCGACGACCATCTCATCCTGCAGTTCGAGGAGATCTCACCAGAGGACGATCCCGAATTCGATGCCAGCCGTATTCGTGTGCGTATCACACGTGCCCAAGCCGTTGCATTTTGCGAACACGCCGACCGCCTCGTGCGCGCCGGGCGTCCGCCGTGTGCTTTTTGTGGGCTGCCCATGAACCGTGACGGACATGCATGCCCGAAGATGAACTAGCACTCACCCAACTGCTCACCGAGGGCGATATCGCAGTGGAGATGCGCATGCCCTACAGCAGCAATGCCACGTTCTTGGTGCGGATCAACCAAGGCGAACGTTCGTGTCGCGCAATCTACAAACCGTTGCGTGGAGAGCGTCCCTTGTGGGACTTTGCACCGGGGCTTCACCGACGCGAAGTTGCCGCATATCGCTTGGCCATCGCTATGGGATTCGACTTCGTTCCCATCACGGTGCTGCGCGATGGGCCGCTCGGAGAAGGTTCGGTACAACTGTTGATCGACGCAGACTTCGAACAGCACTACTTCACGCTGTTCGAATCACAACCGGAGTTGCACGATCAATTTCGTGACATCGCCGTCTTCGACATCGTCGCGAACAACACCGATCGCAAGTCAGGGCACGTACTGATAGACGCAGACAAACACGTGTGGGGCATCGACCATGGATTGTGTTTTGCTGCCGACTTCAAATTGCGAACCGTGATCTGGGAGTTCGGTGGCGAGACGCTCCCCGAGCCACTACTGGATGCGGTGCGAAAGGTTAGCGACACCGTGCCGCTCGAGGTGGCGTCACTCCTCGACAGCGACGAAGTGGAAGCACTCACCCATCGCGCCGCATGGCTGTTGGAGCATCGACAGTTTCCCGTGGACGACAGCGGCCGACGTTATCCCTGGCCGCTGGTTTAGCTGGGCGAGGTTCCGCGCCGCTGGTTTAGCTGCGTGCTTTGAGCGCTTCGATCAACTTCGGCAGCACCTTGTGCACGTCACCAACGATGCCCAAGTCGGCAACCGCAAAGATCGGCGCCTCTTTGTCCTTGTTGATCGCGATGATGTTCTTCGAGCCCTTCATGCCCACCATGTGCTGGGTGGCGCCGGAGATACCTGCAGCGATGTACACGCTCGGCTTCACGACCTTGCCGGTCTGACCAACTTGGTAGGAGTACGGCACCCAGCCGGCATCAACGATGGCGCGCGATGCACCCGGCGCACCATGGAGCAACTTGGCCAACTCTTCGACCATCGCAAAGTTTTGTGACTCACCCAAACCGCGACCGCCCGACACCACGATGTTTGCCTCGTCCAACTTGGGACCACTGGTTTCTTCCACGTGCACTGCGGTGACCTTGGCCGCCGCAGATGCTCCGCCGTCGGGAACCGACACCGCCACCACTTGGGCAGCAGCACCGCCACTTTCCTCGGCAGCGAAGCTCTTGGGTCGGAACGATGCCAGGTGCGGACCCGAGCCAGTGAAGGCCGATGCGAACAAGACGTTGCCGCCGAAGATCGGAGTCGTTGCCACCACTTCACTGCCGTTGACGGCGATGTCGATGTTGTTGGTGAGCACGGTCACACCGAGCTTCACCGACAAACGTGCGATGGTGTCGCGGCCGTCATAGTTCTGTGGGAAGAGGATCAAGTCGGGCTTGTCTCCACTCTCGATCTGTGCCTTGATGGCGTTGGCTGCGGCAACACCGACGAGCCGACCGCCGAGATCGCCCGTGGAATACACCTTCTTGGCCCCGTATTTGCCGAGAGCCTCTGCGAGTGCTGCGCCGTCGCCGGCCACGAAAGCCGACACATTGTCGGTGAGGCTGCGCGCCTTGGTGAGCAGTTCTGCGGTGAAGCTGCTGATGGTGCCGTTGATGCCTTGGGCAAACACCCAAACGTTGTTCAGTGCCATGGTGATCGTCTCCCTTAGATGACCTTCAGCGTCTCGAGGAACGCCACGATTTTGTTGAATGCTTCGCCGTCATCTTCGATGACTTGTCCGGCCTTGCGGGCCTCGGCTTGTGTCACCGAGGACACCTTCTGTCCGGCGCCAGACCAACCGACTGGTGAGACACCAAGATCGGCGGCAGTGACGGTGACGATTTCCTTCTTCTTTGCGTCCATGATTCCCTTGAAGCTCGGGTAACGCGGCTCCACCACACCGGCGGTCACGCTGACGAGTGCGGGAAGTGGACACTCGACTTCGTCGTAGCCCGCTTCGGTTTGTCGATCGATCTTCAGGGTTCCACCCTCGACCTTCACCTTCTTGGCGAAGGTCACCGAAGGAAGTCCGAGCACTTCGGCGATCTGCTCGGGCACGGTGCCGGTGTAACCGTCGGTGCTCTCGGTGGCAGCAATCACCAAGTCGGGCATGCCGACTTTCTGAATCGCTGCCGCGAGCACCTTGGCGGTCGTGAGTGCATCGGAACCAGCGAGTGCGGGGTCGGACACCAACACGCCACGAACCGCACCCATCGCCAATGCGGTACGCATACCGGAAGTTTCGTTGTTCGGCGCCATCGACACGATGTTGACTTCGCCCCCACCTGCTGCGGTGGCGAGTTGCAACGCCATCTCCACGCCGTAGGCGTCGGAGTCATCCAAGATGAGTTTGCCGTCACGCTTCAGCGCGTTGGTGGCCGAGTCGAGCGACCCCGGCGTGGCGGGATCTGGGATTTGCTTCACGCAGACGACGATTTTCATGACCTTCATTGTTACCGCTCGGTCACCTGAACGCAGAATCGGTCGACCAGGTCGGTGGCACACCTGGTGTGACGTGCGTCCAGTAGGGCGATTCACCACGTCGGCAGGGCCGATGCGCACTCAGATACCGTGAAATTGCTTGCGAATCCTGCTCGTTGTCAACTCCTTTGCCACCTCGGTGACCCCCCGTAACACCGTGCAGGTCCACCAGTACTTGGCCCGGCACCACGACGTGCAGGTGGTGGAAACCAGCGAACGCGGTCACGCCACCCGCTTCGCCGCCGACGCGGTCGTACGCGGTCTCGACGCCGTGATTGCCTTCGGAGGTGACGGCACCCTCAATGAGGTGGCCACGGGTCTCGCCGGAAGCTCGACGGCACTCGGCGTTCTCCCCGGCGGTTCCACCAATGTGTTCGCTCGCTCGCTCGGCATGACGAATGATCCGCTCACCGCGGTAACTCAACTCACCGCGGGCCTCGATGGTGGACTCGTCGCCCCAATCGGCTTGGGTGAAGCAAACGGTCGATACTTTACGTTTCATGCTGGCGTTGGTTACGACGCCGAAGTCGTACGACAGGTGGAGCGAACGTTCAGTTTCAAACGTCTCGTTGGTCAACCACTCTTCGCGTATTCGGCGCTGAAGACGTGGTTCGTGGATTACGACCGCAAGTTCCCGCACTTCACCGTGGAGATCGACGGCCGCAAGATTCCGAATGGGTTCTTCACGATCGTGCTCAACACCAACCCCTACACGTACGTTGGCAAGCGCGCGGTGGAACTCTCGCGTGCCGCATCGCTGGAGAAGCGACTCGTGGCAATTACCTTCCGTCGACTCACCACTCCACTGATGCTGTCGACGCTGTGGAGTGCGTTGCGCAAGGGCGGTATCGCAGCTCGGCGCGGCATCGAGATCATCGAAGATGTGGAGCAGGTGGTATTCGACTTCCCTGCACCATTCGGCTACCAGCTCGACGGCGACTACATCGACGACACCACCACTCTGACCGTCCGACATCACGCAGAAGCGCTGCGGCTCATCAAGCCGATGCTCGTGGAGTACTAGCCGAAACGCTCTCGGAAAAGTCAGTCGCGCAAGAGTTCGAGCGCAACATCCGGCACGTTGGTGCAGATGCCGTCGATTCCCCACGTCATCAGTTCCTGCATTCGTAGGGGGTCATCACACGTCCAGGTGTTCACGCGCACACCGTGCGCGTGAAATGTTTCGATCATCCCGTGCGTCACGCGCGTGACTTCCGGATGTACTGCCGCGTGTCCACTCGACGCCAAGTCGCGGGCGAGTTCAGCGGCATCACCCACACTCACCGTGAGCCAAGCCGTGGGAAGCTCCGGCCATGCCTCGTGTGCGCGGTCCACCGTCTTGCGTCGAAAGCACGACAAGAGGTAACGCTTCGGATCACCGTGTTGGCTCACACGGCGACGCAACACCTCCAGCACCGCCATGGTGCGAACATCGTTGCTATCGAAGTCCGGTTCGGTCCGATGGTTCTTCACTTCGACGTTCACCCACATATCGCCGCAGGCGTCGAGTGCTTCGTCCAGGGTGGGCACAAATTCAGGCAAGAGCTCTTTGGGCAGGTGTGCAATGATCCGCCCGTCCTTCAGGGTCGGGTCGTGATGCACCACCAGTTCGCCCGTTGCGCATTGACGCACGTCGAGTTCCACCGCATGGGCACCCATGTTCCTGGCGAGGGCAAATGCTTCGATGGTGTTGGCTGGGGCTGCTTTTGACGCTCCGCGGTGTGCCATCACCTGGGTGGTTGTGCGCATGTTCGTGAAGGCCTTCGTTTGACGGGGACTCGATCAGCCCGTGGCGTCAGGGTAGCGAATTTGCCCCTTGCGTTCCGTCCATTCGGCACTTAGCCTGACGCCCGCATGTCCATCCTCGCTCAAAGCCTCGCCCTTGGTTCCGCTGACTACTCCTGGCGAGTGAACGCCAACTGCAGAGAAATCGATCCCGACATGTTCTTCCCCATCGGCAACACCGGTGAAGCGATGCGCATGCTCGTTCGTGCTCGCGCCGTATGTGCCGACTGTGGCGTGCGCAAGGAATGTCTCGAGTTCGCACTCGCCACCAATCAGGATTGTGGCGTCTGGGGAGGCACCAGCGAAGAAGAACGTCGCGACATGCGACGTCGCGCCGCTGCGGCCCGCCGCGCCAGCATCGCCTA
>JBBANV010000058.1:0-6834 GCA_040401775.1 Ilumatobacteraceae bacterium | reverse complement strand
GCAGCTGCAACAACGACGTGCGGCGAAATGGGGCGACTAGGCGCAGGTGACGTCGTCGTAGGCGAGCGAATTCAGGCTCGGCGTCTCGAGAATCAACGAGTTACGCGTGCCGTCCGCATTCACTGGGCCGACGGTGACGGAAATCGGGGTGAGCGGCCCGAATGCACCTGGCACGGTGGCAACGTTGGGCTTACCGGTTGCTTCGTTGACGCTCGGCAGCACACCGGCGATTCCCGGATTCAGCGCTTGGGCAAGCACTGCTGCGTGTCGAGCTTCGTCCTGGCCAATGCTCATGGCGGCCTGACGCAACGCCTTGTCTGAAAGCAAGGTGACTACGCCCTGGTAAGTCTGCGCAGCCAGGTTCTCCAAGGCGTGCGCGAGTACCACCACGTCAAGCGCTGGGTTCTCGTTGCCAGCGTCGGTAATCAGGGCAAGGGCGGGGGAGATGTAGATCTCGTTCAGTCGAGGATTGCCGCAGGTGAAGGGTTTCCCACCTAGTTGCGTCACCAGGCCGTTGATGGCATCGGCATGACCGCGATGGTCGTCGCGCAGACGCTTGGCGATGTCGCCTGCTGCGGCGAATGCACCGGTGAATACGCCAAGTCCCAGTGCAGCTTCGTAGGTGTCGATGGCGTTGTACTCGAGCGATGCCGCCGTGCGTAGCAACACGATGTCGGTGACCTCTACGTTGGAGAGTCCTTCCGCTTCGGGCATCACACCGACGGACTTCACGTTCTTGCTTTCCTCGACGCCGGCCTGTTTTCCGCAGGCAGCGAGCAACACGCCGGCAGCACCCACTCCGCCGAGGCGCAACACGTCACGTCGCGAGAACCGGTTCATGAACCAACTCCTGGCGCCAAGGACTCGGCGCCATTGGTGAGTGCGTCATCGAGCGAACGACCTGCGAGGATCGCCAACGCAGCCGACTGACGAGCCTGAATGTTGAGAATCGAGGCGACGAGCGCGGCGCCTTGAGTGCCCTCGAGCGCTCCCACCAACGAGAGGTGCGTATTGGCAAGCGTGTTCTCCAACTCGCGAAGTGCATCCAACACGGAGTTCTTGTCGGACCCCTGAATGCGACCACGAAACGCGTTGAACACGTCGTCCGAGCGAACGTTGGTGGCAAGCGCGCCAACCGTGCCGGCCAATGCTTGGCCGGCGGCGCGATGGTGGTCGTGGAATCCAACCAACATCGTTTTCTCTTCATCGTTGAAAGCAGGTAGTGCGGCGGCAGCGGCATACAAGTCTCGAGCGGCAAACTCGGCGGAGTTGGCGAACGCCAGAAGCTCGCGGTCCGCTTTGGTGGGAGGTGTAACGGCTGCGGGAAGAGTCATAAAGGTGGCGCGAGTGAGCCGTGAAAAGAATAGTCGCTAAAAATCCAACGCCGAGAGTTCCGGAATCCAGCCCCGAGCGCGACGCACGGCTTCGTGCCATTGTGCCCTCGTCGTGCTCGATGAGGCTGGCTCAACCGATCGAAGCGGGCGGACCAGCGAGGTGGCCTGCTCGAGGCTGCTCCACACACCGGCGGCAACGCCAGCGAGAAACGCAGCCCCCAGGGTGGTGGCCTCGGTGTCGCGACAGATGTCCACGGGACGACCCGTCGCATCGGCGAGGGCTTGGGTGAACACGGAGTTTCGGCTCATTCCACCGTCCACCCGCAATCGGTCGACATGCAGACCGGTGTCCGCCTCACTTGCTTCGAGCAAATCGGCGCCACGATGCGCGATTCCTTCCAGTACCGCACGTACCACGTGCGCTTTGGTGGTGCCTCGCGTGAGGCCAAGCAGCGTGCCACGAGCACCGTAATCCCAATGCGGTGTGCCCATACCGATGAGTGCCGGCACGTATACGACACCGTCGCTCGTTGGCACCGATGCAGCCAACGGATCGCTCGATGGTGCGTCGGGAATGAGTTCGAGATCGTTCACCAACCACTCCACGTTGCTGCCAGCGGTGAGCATGATTGCTTCCGAGCCCCAATGCAACGTATTGCCTTGCGAGTACACCACGATGGGAAACGTGCCGCTCGACGTGCGCGCCAAGTGCTTCGGCGTTGCGGTTCCTGCGTACACGTCCAACATGCCGCCGGTGCCAAACGTTGCCTTCGCTGCCCCCGCAACGATGCCGCCTTGACCGACGAGTGATGACTGCTGATCGCCAACCATCGCCATGATTGGTGGAGAGCCGGGCAGGGCAGTGGCGTCGCCAACATGGCCCATGGTCGGTGAGATTCGTGGAAGCAATGCGGGATTGATGCCGAGCGTTTCCAACACGCTCGCCGACCACTGGTGCTTGCCGAGTGATGCATGATCCGCCAAGCCGGTGACCGCAGCGTTGGATGAGTCGGTTGCATGCACCGAGAAGTTGCTCAGCACCGCTGCAACCCAGGTATCCACCGTTCCTGCTCGCGCATGGGGAGAGCGAGCAGCTTCGACGTTTGCGGTCAGCCAGGTGAGCTTGGTGGCGGTTTGATTCGGGGCGAACACCAGACCCTTTTCGCTGCGTAGACGGATGCAGTCACCAACGGTTCGCAGGTCTTGCCAACTCAAGCCGGGCGCGAGAGGTTCTCCCGTTCGCGAGTCCCACACGATGGTGCTCGCGCGTTGCGCCGTAATGCCCACCGCCTGCACGGAGCCCACGGACGTGAGGGCGGAGTTCGCAACCCGCAACACGGCGTCGCGCATGGCGGCACCATCGAATTCCACCAAGCCGGCGAACGGACTCGACGGAGGTAACGGCTCGTAGGTGAAACCCACGATGGTGGCGTCGCTCCGCACTACTGCCGCACGCACGCCGGTGGTGCCGACATCAATGACGAGAACGCTCAAGGAGTATTCACCTCGTGCCTACGGGAGGAAACGCCACGTCGCCGCGCGAAGTCGGCAACCCCAACTTGCCCGGATTCAGCAGATCGCGCGGGTCGAGCGCGCGCTTCATGGCCACCAGCACGTTGAAGGATTCGCCCATGGCTTCGCGCATGAAGCGTCCGCGATTCAGTCCCACGCCGTGGTGATGCGCCAAGTTGCCGCCAGCTTGCAAAGCTGCACGTTGGGCGGCATCCCAGATCGCGGTATAGAGGGCTTGGTGTTCTGCCGTGGTTGCATCGTTGATGTCACGTGACGAAATCTGCCCAACGAAGGTGAAGTAGATGCACGCACCATCCAGGTAGCTGTGCGACACGTGCGCGCTCACGCTTCGGGCACCCTGCACCGCCGACACCGCTGCGCACACTTGGGTGTACACCTGGTCCATCTTCGACCACGGCGCTGCGACCTCCATCGTGTCGATGACGAAGCCCTTGTGAGTGAGTGCTTGCAGTCCGCTCGTGTCGTTGCGATGGGCGAGCCAATGATCAACACGATCCTCTGGAGCATTCACGGCACCGTGTGCGCGAGCGTAACGCTCGACCACGGCAAGAGTGGCATCGACGATCTCTTGTTCACCGTCGTCGAGCACGATCAGGGTGCTGTTCGTGCCGTCACCACCGTGGCTGCGCTGACTTTCGATGGCGTCGTACAGTCGCAGTACGGCCGGCGTGGCATCGGCGCGGATTGCCTCGCGCATCGCAAGAATGCCCGCCGAAAATGCAGGGAAGAAGTAGGCGGCCTTTCTTCGTACGGGTGCCACGTCGTGCGCACGCAACCACACACGCGTGATGACACCGAGGGTGCCTTCACTGCCGATGAACATCGACGACACATCGGGACCGTGTGCGGCAGCAGGTGATCCGCCGGTTCGAATGACGCTTCCGTCAGCGAGCACCACCTCGAGGCCCACCACCATCTCGTCGATTTTTCCGTAACGGGTGGAGAACTGTCCTGCGCCGAGACATGCCACCCATCCGCCGACGGTGGAGATGTCGAAGGATTGCGGGAAGTGCCCAACGGTGAGTGAGTGTTTGGCGACTTCTCGCTCCAGGTCCGGCCCGAACGTACCTGCCATCACTTCCACCACGCCCGAGTGTCGATCTACGGACACCACACCTTGTAGTTCGTTGATGTCGAGCACGACCCCGCCGAACATCGGAACGGATGCCCCGCTCACACCACTGCGACCAGCGGTAACGGTGAGCGGCACATCGTGTGCCGCACACAGACGAACGATGCGTTGAACCTCTTCGGTGTTGCGAGGTGAGGCAACAGCGAGTGGAAGTTGCGGAACTTGGGATTGCAACGCCCAACGCATGGCCAGCGGCCACCAGTCACGGGCGTGCTCGGCGAGGTCGAGGTGTTGCGTGCTGGTGGGGCACACCTCCGCCAAGTCGCGCAGCAATGCATCGACGAAGGTCTTGGTTGCCGGCGGGTTGGGTGAACTGGCTGATGTCGCCCACCGCGACTTGATGACTCCACCGCCGAAGGCAATGGGTGGTGTCGGTTGTGTTCTTTTGCTTGGCTCCGATGGCGTGGTCACGCACTTACTCTGTCACGCGCGAGCGGCTGCCACCTCATGGGCGCAAATTTGGGTGAACTTCTCCACTTCGCTGTTGATACGGGCTTCGTCCCAACCCAACTCTGGTGCGATGAGTCGAGCGGTGGGCTCGGCGGCTGCGGCCGATGCGCCACGGTCGTACAGCAAACCGCGAACACGACGCGACAACACATCGTCGAGCGTGACAACCAACTCGTGCCGCGCGGCATACACCGCTTCGGCTCTGAGATAGGGAAGCCCTTCAATCAGTGGCGCGCCGAGACTGGCCTCGGCGGCAATCATCGCTCTGATCGTTGAGGCATGCGAGCCAAAGCGAGATACCAAGTGATCATCGCGGTCGCGTGATGTCGCGCCGTGCAATGACAGGCGCTTTGTGGAACACCGTTTGGCGCGAGTGGTCGTCGCGACGTTGTTCTTGCGGAGTTCTTCGAGGGCCGTGTCAACCGTGTGTTCGGCCATTTTGCGGTAGGTCGTCAACTTTCCGCCGGTGATGGTGACCATGCCCGAGTCGCTCACGATCACCTTGTGGCGACGCGACAAGTCGGCGGTGCGGCCCTTCACTGCTTCGCCATCGCTCGATACGACGAGAGGGCGTAAGCCAGCCCAGGTGCCCACCACGTCATCACGAGTGATTGCGCGTGAACCCGACACCGCCTTGTTCAGCGCACGCAAGCAATAGTCGATGTCATCTTGGGTGCACTGCGGGTCGTCGATACTTCCCTGGTAGTCGGTATCGGTGGTACCGACGTAGGTGTATCGGTAGGTGCCATCTCCGTTGGGCATGTGTGGCACGACGAAGAGCGACCGCTTGTCTCCCGGCACGGGAATGACCACAGCAATGTCGTTTTGCACCAATTCCCACGGCACGGTGATGTGGATTCCCTTGGCCGGACGAATCGTGACGGAGTTGCCACCCACGTCCATTTGTCGCATGGCATCGCCCCAAACGCCGGTGGCATTCACCACGACGCCCGCGCGGACATCGAACGTCTCGCCCTCGTGAGTGCGCACTGATGCACCGACGATCCTCCCGTTTGCGTTCTGTGACGACTCCTTCGATAGTCCCGTCACCGAGCAATAGTTCACCGCAACGGCACCGCGTGACACTGCCGACTGCACCAAGGCCAATGTGAGGCGCGCATCGTCGGCTTCCGCATCGAAGTACAGGTACGCGGATGAGAGTTTGTCGGCGCGCATGGTGGGCATGTGCGCGAGAGCAGTCTTCGCGCGCAGTCGACGATGCAACTTGCCCACGCGCCATCCACCGGTGAGGTCGTACATCCACAACGCCGAGCCGAGCGCACGCGCAATCTTTCGCGATACGACACCGTCGCGGGTCATGATCGGAATCATGAAGGGGAGTGTGCGCACCAAATGCGGAGCATTGCGCAACAGTCGCTGACGCTCGTGCAGCGCTTCGTACACCAGCGCCACATCACCCTGTTGGAGGTAGCGCAATCCACCGTGAATCAACTTGCTGCTCTTCGACGATGTGCCCGAAGCAAAGTCGGATCGTTCCACGATCGCCACCCGCAGCCCTCGCGCCGCGGCATCGAGGGCGACGCCAGCCCCGGTGATTCCGCCACCAACCACCAAGAGATCGAACGTTTCGGTCCGTAGTCGTTCGACTGCCGATCGGCGAGCAGTGACCGCCGAACCCAAGTTCATCGCGCGCCAGCCTAGAAGTCGGGAGGTTCAGGCGACTGCCCGAGCAGGCGTCTAGCCGAGAAAAATGCGAGGGGATGTGACGTCTAACCACCCCAAAGTTGTTCGCATGATTTGCAAATAAGCACCAGCTGCGAATACTCTGCAAGGCGTGCATTCACCAGAAATCGTTGCAACGAAGTACAAAGAGCAGGGTCGTCGTCTGACCCCTCAGCGCAAACTGTTGTTCAGCCTCATGCACAACAACGAAACCCATCCCACTGCAGAGGGTCTCTTCGAAGTCGCCAGCAAGCGAATGCCCGGCATCTCACTTCGAACCGTCTACCAAACCCTGGATGAACTGTCCGAAATGGGCGAGATCCAGCTCATGCACTGCGACGGCGGGGCAGTGCGATTCGACCCGAACGTCGACGAACACCATCACGCCGTGTGCGCCGAGACGGGTGAACTCTTCGACGTATATGTCGACAACATCGATTCACTGCGCGCGCAACTGCCGGCCGGATTCGAAGTTCAGAACGTCAGCATCGTCTTTCACGGACGACTCGCCAACTCGGCTTCCGGTGTTTCGCGCACCTCACGAAGCAACACCACCAAGTCTCCCGCTCGGCAGCAAACCGTGCGGGCGAAATCCACGAAGCGTGCGCCACGGCGTACGAGTCGCGGATCCAACACATAACCCCAACCAAGGAGAACACTCATGGCCAAATTGCACGGCACCAAAACACATGAGAACCTCAA
>JBBANV010000057.1:0-7282 GCA_040401775.1 Ilumatobacteraceae bacterium | reverse complement strand
CCAAGCCCGATGGTC
Organism: Ilumatobacteraceae bacterium; assembly: GCA_040401775.1. GTDB lineage: Bacteria > Actinomycetota > Acidimicrobiia > Acidimicrobiales > Ilumatobacteraceae > F1-60-MAGs027. The sequence continues at coordinate 7,267 of JBBANV010000057.1, read as the reverse complement.
AACCACGACGCCGTGTCGATGCATCCCGCGCTGAAGCGGCACTCGGATGGCACGCCCACACCTCCTTCGAACGGGGATTGCGCGACACGGTGGAGTGGTATCTCGCCAATCGTGCCGTGGCCGAGGCCGCACCGCGTTGAACTTTCCCCCGCCACAACTTCCGCCGCCAACTCCGCCCGAGCCGCGTCGCGAGGTTCGGGTGCCGTTCGAGTTTCGTCGCCCCAACCCCAGGTTCACGTCGACTCCCCCGTTCGTGGTGAGCAATGCGCTGATTGCCATCAACGTCGGACTCTTCATCTGGATGACGCTCGGTGCCGTTGGCTCGGACATCTTCGGCACCACATCCACCGACCGAACGATGGACTTCGTCATTTCACGCATCTTCCTCGAGCAAGGTGAGTGGTATCGCTTGGTGTCGTGCGGATTCGTCCACTTCGGCGTGATTCACGTCGGCTTCAACATGGTGTTGTTGTACCAACTCGGGCGATTGATCGAACCCGTCATCGGTTCGTTGCGTTTTGCTCTGTTGTACTTTGCAGCACTGTTCGGCGGTTCGCTCGGCGCGCTCCTGCTCTCGCCCGACGCCGCAACAGGCGGCGCATCGGGCGCGGTGTTCGGATTGATGGCGGCCAGCGTGGTTGGAGTCGGACAACGCGGTGTCAATCCGTTGCGCACGGGTTTGGGGGTCACCTTCGCCATCAACGTGTTGTTCACGCTCGCCGTACCCGGCGTGTCGGTGGGAGGACACTTCGGTGGTGCGGCAATCGGAGCCCTCGTCGGCGCGTTGTCCTTGGCGCCACGGTCGTGGCACGTTCCCACGTGGGCCGGTGTCGTCGTGCCGATTGCCGCAAGTTCCGCATGCATCGCGGTGGCCGTTGCGTTCGTGGTGGGTTGATGGCCGTGCAACTCGATACCCACATGAGTACACAGCCAGGCGGCGCCACCGAAACGCTGCTCGATCGCACGCCGCAAACCGGCGAGCCGGAATGTGCACACATCGTGAAGACCGACGGCGACGAATCGGCCGCGGCAAAGGTGTTGCAGGCGCGCATCGACGGCACGCCGCTCGAAGCACTGTGTGGTCACCGATGGATTCCGTCGCGTGATCCCAAACAGTTGCCACTGTGCGGCAAGTGCAAGGACATCTACGACACCTACCGGGTGTTCAACGACGGACTGAACGAAACACCGGGCGACTAGCTGCGGCGCAGTTGGCAGCCCGCCAACTAGCGAAAGTCGCGGGCTGCCATGCGAATCGGCACACGCAACTCGGTGAATTGCTCACCGATCACGTTCACCACGCCTTCGGCATATTGCACGTGTCCGCGCACCAGCAACGCGCTCGCCCGACGCAACACCTCGGCATGACGAACCCAGCACCCGCGTGAACACAACACGTTGATGAGCCCCGTTTCGTCCTCGAGACTGAAGAACGTGGTGCCCTTGGCGGTCATGGGGCGTTGGCGATGCGTCACCACGCCGGCCACCAGCACTCGCACCCCGGGTTCGCGTGCCGCCACGTCGTTGAGTTCGGTTGCCGTGAGTACGCCCAGTTCGCGCAACGAATCGCGGAGGAACACCGTCGGATGACCGTCGGGCGAAACCCCCGTCGACCACAAATCCGCCACTGCCTCCTCCACCGGCTGCATGCCGGGCAAGTGCGGCGTCGACACCGTGGCGGTTCCCGCCAGGCGATCCGCCGACGACTCCGCGAGTGCACCCGCATTCCACAATGCCGTTCGTCGCGACAGATCGAACGACTCACCGAACACACCGGCGGTGGCAAGCGCCTCGAGTTGCTTCACCGAAATGCCGGGCACACGACGCACGAGATCCTCGGCATCGACGAATGGTCGTGCTGCCTCGATGCGAGCAGCGAGCTCGGCGCCGATACCGCGCACCGAACCGATGCCGAGGCGAACGGCAAGACCGCCGGTGGAACGCGAGTCGGTTTCCAGCCATGCGCCAGCACGTGACGCGTTGATGTCGGGAGTGCGCACCACCACCCCGTGTCGACGCGCATCCTGCACCAACGTGTGGGGCGACCAAAACCCCATCGGCTGTGAGTTGATCAACGCCGCACAAAAGATTGCCGGCTCGTGCAACTTGATCCACGCCGAGGAATAGACGAGATAGGCGAAGCTCACCGAATGACTCTCAGGAAAGCCGTAGTTGGCGAAGGCCGCCATCTTGTCGTAGATCTCGTCGGCGATCGCACCGACGATGCCTCGTTGCGCCATCCCCTCGTACAAACGATCGCGCAGCCGAGCCATCCGCGAACGCGACCGTTTGGAACCCATCGCTTGACGCAATTCGTCGGCCTGCGTGGGGGTGAAACCCGCAACGTCGATCGCCATTTGCATGAGTTGCTCCTGGAACAACGGAACACCGAGTGTTTTGCCGAGGCTGTTCTCCAGCAGCGGGTGCAGGTACGTCACCGGCTCGAGCCCGTTTCGACGACGGATGTACGGGTGCACCGAACCACCCTGGATGGGCCCGGGTCGAATGAGTGCGACCTCCACGACGAGGTCGTAGAACCGACGCGGCTTCAGTCGCGGCAGCGTGGACATTTGTGCGCGGGACTCCACCTGGAACACTCCGACGCTGTCGGCGCGACACAACATGGCGTACACGTCGTCTTCTTGCGGAATCTCCGCCAAGTCGATGCGCTTGCCACGAAACTCGGCGATGTAGTCGGTGGCGCGGTGCAACGCCGACAACATGCCGAGCCCGAGGAGGTCGAACTTCACCAGGTTGATCGCCGCACAGTCGTCCTTGTCCCACTGCAACACGCTGCGACCCGGCATGGTGGCCCACTCCACCGGACACACCTCGCTGACGGGACGATCGCAAATCACCATGCCGCCGGAGTGAATGCCGAGGTGTCGCGGTGCGTCCTGCACTCGCCCGGCCAACTCCACCACCAGGTCGGGAACCGTGACTTCACGCTGACCCTTGATGGAACTCCACGAGTCGAACCGCCGGCTGAACGCATCCTGCTCGGCGCCGGAGTAGCCGAGTGCACGTGCCATGTCGCGCACGGCCGAACGAGCGCGGTACGTGATGACGTTGGCCACCTGCGCTGCATGCGACCGGCCGTAACGCTCGTACACGTACTGAATGACCTCCTCCCGACGATCGCTTTCGATGTCGAGATCGATATCGGGCGGACCATCGCGTTCGGTGGAGAGGAACCGCTCGAACAACAACCCGAGCGATACTGCATCGGCCTTGGTGATGCCGAGCGAAAAACACACCGCACTGTTGGCCGCACTCCCGCGACCCTGACACAGGATGTCGTTGCGTTCGCAGAACTGCACGATGTCCCACACCACGAGGAAGTAGCCGGCGAATCCCAACCGTTCGATCACCGCCAACTCATGATCGATGGTTCTCCATGCACGCGAGCGCAACGACAGGTCTTCGTGCGCACCCAAGGGACGCTCGCCGTAGCGACGCTTGCCACCCGCCTCGGCAAGTTGTCGGAGGAACTGGATCTCGCTCATTCCGCCAGGACACGGATACGGCGGCAACTTCGGCGCAATGAGCGACAAATCGAACGCCGCGTGATTCGCAATGTCGGCGGCACGCGCGACCACACCCGGGTATCGCGCGAATCGTCGCTCTTGTTCCGCCGCGCTACGCAAACACGCGGTGGCAGCCGGCGGAAGCTGCGGGTCGAGCTCGTCCAAACTGCAGCGATGACGCACTGCGGCAAGTGCGCACGCCACCACATGGTCGCCCGGCACGGCATACGACACATCGTTGGTGGCCACCGACTCCACCCCGCACGCTGCTGCAATGCCCACCAACGCATCGTTGCGCCACACATCCAACGGGTCGCCGTGATTCCACACCTCCACCAACACGCGGTCACGACCGAATGCGTCGATCAACAACTCGAGTGATCGTTGCGCGGCACGCGGACCATCGGTGTGCAACGCGCGAACGAGCGGACCATCGGTGGTGCCGGTGAGCACGAAACAGCGATCGCGTACACGTTCGGCCAGCGATGCAACGTCGAATACCGGTTGCGACTTCGCGCCACGCATTTGTCCGTCGGTGAGTGCCTGCGACAATGCGACGTATCCCGCCGGTCCGTCAGCGATGAACACCAGGTCGCCATGTGGTGGAGCAACCGTGCCGCGCGCGTCCCCGCGATTGCACGACACCTCGGCGCCAAACACGGTGCGCACCCCCACCTCGCGTGCAGCCTGGGCGAACCGCACCACGCCGTACAAGCCATGTCGATCCGTGAGTGCCAGTGCACTCAGCCCACGTTCGTGTGCCACCTCGACGAGACGCTCGGGCGATGACGCCCCGTGCAGGAACGAAAACTGCGAACGGCAGTGCAATTCGGCGTATTCATTGCGAAACGACACTCACTCACGATAGCGAACATATGTTCGTAGGGCGACCGCAAGGCCGCCACGCACCCCGGCATCGGCAACGTCGTATGCCTCCTCGGGGGTGAACCAACGCGCGTGCGGGCTCTCGCCCTCGCCGGGTTGCGGATCTTCCTCGCCAGCGAGCAACAAGTACCGCACATCAAAGTGCCGGTGACCACGCGGGCCCGGATGTACATCCAAGTGAATGAGGAGCGGACCATCGGGTGGATGCGCCACGGACATGCCCAGCTCCTCCCGTGATTCGCGCACTGCAGCGTCGGCGGGATGTTCGCCGTCGTCGATATGTCCGCCTGGTTGCAACCACAATCCCAGACGCTTGTGCAGGTGCAACACCACACCGCGCCGTCCCACCACCAGTGCCGACGCAGTGACATGCCGAATGTCTGCGTGCTCGTTGAACGGTGCTTGGAGCCGTGGCACCACCGACAAGAACTCGTCGATGGATTCGCGTTCACGTTCATCGACCGGTGTTGCCGCGCGAAAGTGCGCACACAGCGCATCGATCACTTCGGCGTCGCGAGGCAAAGCTGCAGACATCGCACCAACGGTAGTGCTCGCATTCCTTCACGGTGTCGGCAGCGTGAACGCGTCAGGCGTGCCACACCGCTACGTCAGGCGTACCATGCTGCAAGTCGCCACACACGATGTTCGAGCACGGCAATCATCGCGCGTGTTTGCTCCGTGCCACGCTCGCGCAACAACAGTTGCAAACGTACGGCGCGACGTGCGCGACGTGCATCCCACCAACACTCCTCGACTGGCCACGGGCCAGCCCACGCCAACACGTCGTAGGTGGTCGCCCCTATGCGAACGACGGCTGGATCGTCGCTCATCGCGTGACGCGACGTCACACTCACGGGCCGTCCGTCGGTGCCGCACACGGCGATGTGCGCTTCGGACTCGACATCGAACACCAACGACGGGGCCGGCGACGGCAACGAACCGCGCCACGTCACCGGCCTGGTTGCTTCGCGCGCGACGCGATGCTCGAGATCCACTGCGTCGCTTCGCACGAACTCGAACCACCGCGCCGGATCACGACCGCCACGCCACGTTGGAATGGTGACCGACTCGGCTCCGTGCATATCGACGACACGACGAATCGCACGCTGCGCGTGGCGGTCGCCGTCGCGCTCCCCGCCCCACAGCGAGGCTTGACGTCCGACATCAACCACCACCTGTTCGGGTGACAATCGCACGCCCACCACCCCACTGGTGGGCGCATCGTGTTGAATCCACGCATCGAGTTGCCAGCGAACACTCTCGACGATCGCACTCGCACTCCAGCCGTCGGCGCGATACCACATGCGTTCACTTCGCTCGCCGTGGTCGGACTCCAACAACACGTGCAGTCGCACCACGGCCAAACCGTGCGCCACCAGATGCTCCACCACACCAGTGGCAAGTTGGTCGACGGTCGCCAGCACTGCGTCGCGAGATTCGACGGGCGCATCGAACTGCTGCGAACACACCCGGTCGGGTGGCGGTGCAACCGCAAGTGGCGGATGACGGTCCATTCCGTGAGCCAGCCGAAACAGATCGCGGCCAAATGCGCCGAGTCGGGCGATGAGGTCGGCTTCGCTCAGCGTTGCAACATCACCGAGTCGGTACAACCCGAGTCGTTGCAGGAGTGACACCACCTCGCGATACGACGCAACATCGTCGGCACCCGGAACCCCCGCCCCCACCGCACCAATGACCTCCACGCACTGCACCAATGCGTGCACCGGCGTGTCGGCAAGAACGTTGCGTGACGCACCGGGAGCAACGATGTGCGGTGCTCCCGTATGCAAGGAATGCTGCGCAGCGATTGCTGCGGCAAGACGGCCGTCGGCGATACCGATGCCGAAGTGCGGCCGCGCCGCGCTCGCGTGGTGCGCCGCACCCACGGCGTGCGCCGTACTCGCGTCATTCGCCGCACCCAGCTGTTGCCGGATTGCTGCGTGCACCAATGCCGCCAACGCATCGTCCCCGCCGACGTAACGCGACGGACCACGCGTGGCGAACACGATGATGCCCGGCGCAGTGACCTCCACCAACGGCACATGGGCCACCACCGCGCGAACGATGGGCTCGAATGCGCTGCGTGCACTGCACCCCACTGCGTCGGCATACGACGACCAGTGGGGAAACTGGACGACTACGACGCGTGTTGGTTGGTCACGCATGACAGGTCGAGCGTTGCCTCGCGCGGCACCGGGCAGCGCCGGCCACCCACACGTACGTGCACGAGTCGCTGCGTGATGTGCGAGCCGCCACGTTCGATACCCGACCACGAAACGGTGTCGGCATGCACGTCGAGATCGGCAGCAAAGACACGAGACGCGTTGCCACCCATGCGCGACGCATTGCCGCTCGTGCGCGACATCGGCAACGCACCAGGAACGTTCGCCACCAACAACACCGACTGACGCGCGACGATGCGCGACTGCAATCGTCGAGCGTCATGCTCGGTGAGCGATACGGGCGGAGCAACGATGAGCACATCGAACCCTTCGACGAGTGCCGCCACCGTGGTGACCCACTCACGACTTGCCGTCGGGGGTTGCGCAAGAACGAGACGCTCGATTGCCACACCTGCTTCGACTGCTGCACCCACACCGAGGTTGGGCACACCAACCACCGCCAACCAGGATCCGGCGCGAGTGGCTGCCGCCGAGACGGCGAGTGCCACGCTCAGCGCAGCATCGCCCGTGCAGGTCACCGTGCGACCACGCACCACTCCACCGTCGGCGAACAACGGCAACAGCGATGGAGCAACGGGCAATGGGGCACGCACGGTTGGCATGCCGAGACGAGAGCGCAGGTCAGTAGCCACCCCCACACCATAGCGAACAGGTGTTCGCCCCACTACGGGC
>JBBANV010000056.1:3019-7523 GCA_040401775.1 Ilumatobacteraceae bacterium | reverse complement strand
GCCGACGTCGACGCACCATCGTTGCCACCTGGTGACCGATTGACGATGCTCGGCAAGCAAGCAGCGGAGCGAATCGACTCGATCGATCCCGCTGCGTTGGAACGAGCCCTCCGGGAAATGTGGTCGCCGTTGGCCGCACTCGGAGTCGACGGCGACACGGTCGCCGCAACGAGCGGCGTTATCGCAGGTCTGTTCCTCTCCGACGGAGGAGTTCCCAAAACCGCCGTCGACAGTGTGGAGATCGGCTATCGCGGGGTCATCGGTGATCGGCAAGCCAGTCGTCAACACCACGGACGTCCGTGGCAAGCACTGTGTTTGTGGAGCGCCGATGTCGTTGCAGAGTTGGCCGCTTCGGGTCACCCAATTCGCCAAGGTTCGGCGGGGGAAAATATCTCCCTTCGTGGGGTCGACTGGGCCACGATGCGGCCAGGCGTGCGATTGCGCCTCGGGACCGTCCAGGCGACGCTGACCGCGTATGCGATTCCTTGTTCGAAGAATGCTCGGTGGTTCAGCGACGGCGACTACGACCGCATGAGCCACGAACGCGGTGACGAAAGCCGGCTGTATGCCCGTGTTGACGAACCTGGGCGAGTGTCAGTGGGTGACCGTCTGCAGTTGATGTCGTAGCCGCGGCAATCGTCCCGGTCAGACCCCAACAACCACGCCACTTTGTGGGGTATCCACCACTTGTTTGTGCGTTTGCGCTCAGGTGGAAATTGTCAGCAATGGAGCTGACAGAAAGCGAGAACATCCACCATGTACACACTCGGAGTACTCCTCCTGGCAGCAATCCTGCTCGGCGCGGTCGTGTCGGTTATCGACTCGGTCCTCCGCCTCGTCGGACTCCACGGAGTGATTGCCAAGCTTCCCGTCATCGGGGCCCACTGGGCGCTCATCATCAGCATCCTGATGGTGTGGCTCACGGACATGAACCCGATCGGTGGTTGGGGCATGACTTTCGGAGATGACTGGATGACCTGGGTCGCCAACGGCGCCATCATCTACGGCATGATTCCGGTCAAGGACGCGGCAATCTCGATGATCAACAAGGGATTCAGAATGTAACGAGCGGTCCAACCGCTTCACATAACCCGACCCGGCGACCGTGCCCCCAAACGGGGGAATCCCACGTCGCCGGGTCGACGTTTTCCAGGCCCACTCCCAAGCGCTCGAGTGCGGCTCGCATCACCGGTGGTCGAGCACGATTGGCGCCGTCACTGATCTTCAACGCAACTGCGCGACCGTCACGAAGCCCGACGGCGAACACGGCTTCGGCTCCGTCTTTTGCCATGAGGCCCGGGACACCTTGCATGAGTCGTGTGACGTCACGCGTGGGTCCACCCACCATCTCCGGGTGCGATGTCATTGCACTCGCAACGAGGTGCTCGGCAGTACCGGGTGGGGCAACGGCAATCGCGCGGAACGCGCGAGCCAAACCAATCAGTGAGAGTGCGTGTGCCGGAGCACCACAACCATCGACTGCGATGTGAGCAGCAGGTTCGCCAGCCAACGACGGAATGTTGTCGGTGATTCGTTGTTGCAGGGGATGATCAGGTGAGAGGTAACTTTCGTCGGTCGGCCAGCCGGCGGCCACGCAGGTGGCCAACATGCCGGCGTGTTTACCCGAGCAATTCATTTGCAATGACGTGCGCTGTTTTCCGTCGCGAATGGCTTGCTCGTGCTCAACGTCGTCCAGCGGGTAATCCTTCAGGTTGCCGAGGGAGGTTTCGTCAAGACCGGCTGACGCGAGAATGTCGCGGGCAGTAGCAAGATGCTCGGGCCGGCCATCGTGGCTCGCACAGGTGAGTGCGAGCAATCGTGGTGGCAGAGAAAGCCCGGAATTCACCATCGCAGTTGCCTGCAGCGGCTTCATCGACGATCGTGGGAAGACGATGGCGGATGGATCGCCCACGCTGAAGGCAACCGAGCCGTCCTGGTTCAACGCCACCACTGCACCGAAGTGCTGCGACTCCACACGGCCGTTCCGTCGGGTTTGCGCGACGAGTTCGTAGGTCGAAACGTTGTTGCGCGCCTGAGTCACAAGAACAGTCTTACCGAACGACCAAGTTGTAGTTGCCCGACGTTGTGACACCCGCGCGGGTGATGGTGATCTTCACTCGGCATGTGCCGGGACGAGAAAAGGTGAGCCGCTTCGTGTTGGAGTTGACGGCGCATTGCAGTCGTGACTTTGCCGTAGGCACGACTAACGCCCGGGAAATTCCCGCACGGTCGATCACCAACGCATTGAGGAGAGCAGTAGTAGTTCTCGAAGTCCTGGTTTTGAACGTGGGAGTGGTGAACGATTGCGTGCCACCCACCGCCGTTCCCGCAGCGTTGGTTGCGGCAATTCGCCAGAAGTACGTGGCGCCTGGCTCGAGTCGCGACAAATTTGCGCTGAGGGTTGCCGTTTCGGAACCCACCACGTCTCCTGCGGTAATCGTGCCGTCGAGCGTGGAGAAGTCGGCGACTCGCGAGTATTGAAAGAAGGCCTGACTTGCCACCGTGTTGGCATTGACCGTTCCGGTGACTACTGCGGAGTCCGACGCGATGGCGCTTGCGGTTCCCGTCGTCACTGCTGGTGAACCACCGAGCGTCGTGAACTGTGCGATTGCTCCAGTAACGGATCCCGCCAGATTGGTTGCATTGGCCCGGTAGTAGTACGTCGTGCCGGGCATCAGGTTGGTGATTGCAACTTCGATTGCAGTTGGTGTTGCGCCGGTGACCTGCGCGGCGTCGACCGTGATGCTGGCTCCGCTGAGGTCGGGCTGAACTCCGTAGGTGAACGAAGTGGTGGTGAGCAAGTTGTTGCCGGTTGCCGTTGCAGAGAGGTACGCACTCGTGGTGGTAACGCCGAGTGCGACACCGGTGGTGATCTGCGGGAGTGCCGTCACGTTCGTGAGTTCGAGCGCTCGTCGAACCAAGTCGGGGTATGCGGCAGGTGAGAATCCGGTCATCGATGGTCGGCTCGACGTCGAGCACGGACCGGATGCTGCGGAGTTCACCCCGATGAGGACGACGTCATTCGCCACCTGGGTGATCACCGGACCGCCGGAGTCGCCCGAGCAAATACCAGTGGTGGCAGTTTGCGTAGCGGTGAAGCTACCCGGCCAAGAAGGAAGCGTGCTGAGCGGCTGACTAATGAGATTGGGGACGGCCGACGACGTCCCCGTGGCCGAGGTTCGTCCATAACCAAGAAACGTGACGATGCGGCCCTCACGACTCCACGCCGCAATTTCCTCCGTGGTTGCAAGCCGAGAGATACTGACGCCGGCAAGTTCGTTCGTCAAGATGAGGAATGCAATGTCGTCGGCCTGCGAAAAGTCGCCACGCTTTTGCCAGCCGTCAACCGTGATGATCGCGCTTTGTGTCACGGTTTGCGACGATTGCAGAACGTTCACACCCGGTGCGTACACCGAGATCGGTGCGCTGGTGACACTCCCGGATGAATTCACCACACAATGTGCGGCGGTCACCACGATGCGACTGGTCCACAGAGCGCCGCTGCAAACGCTGGATCCGTTCACCAAGCGAACGACGGCAGTGTTGCCTACCGCAGAGCTACCGCCGACTACGGCGCGTGCTGGCGACGTGGCGATTGGTGCTGCGCCAAAAACGAGAGCCAGCATGAGCACTGCGCGTAGCGCAGCACTCTTTTCTGACTGCACACGGCGAAACAATGCACCCGGACTTCTCGGCACGCTGAACACCCTATGAGTATTCGCACACCATGAGTTCGAGGGGAGAGCATCGTTAGGCTCAGCGCATGCCATTCGACAAACCCGCACCGGACCTCGCCAAAATTCAACTCGCATGGGACAAATGGGAGAAGGGCGAAGAGCAGCCCGGTCGTACCCTCGCGGCATTGAAGACGGCCGGACTCGACTCCGTGCTCAAGCAATTGGTGGAGAGCGGCTGGAAGCCGACGTTGTAGCGGCGTTTTGAGTCTCGGGAAACGTCAGATGGTGCAGCGACGTCCCGGCGGTCGTCAACAGTTGCCACGCCCGGCGAATTGGCGAGAACTGGACTACGCGCCGTGGGATCGTCTCGACACTGGAGCACTGAGCGATATCGACACCGTGTGCAGTGCGGTGGCACGTCATCAACCGGACGCAGCCTTGCAACGCCCCTCTTCAGAGGTGAACCCGTCGGCAGTGCTGGTGCCCTTGTTCGAGGCAAACAACGAGCCGCGAGTGCTGTTGACTCGGCGCTCTGACTTCTTGACCACACACAAGGGACAGATTGCATTTCCGGGGGGTCGACTGGAACTCGGAGAGACGTCACTGCAAGCTGCGTTGCGCGAAACCTACGAAGAGATAGGAGTTGACGCGCGTCAGGCGCAGGTGGTTGGCGAGCTCACTGCACACCGGACGATTTCCAGCACCAGCCATATCGTGCCGCATGTGGTGCGATTGCCGGATGTGCCGATGGAGTTTTCTCCGAACGGGGAAGTCGACCGGGTATTGAGTGTGTCGCTCGCCGAGTTGATTCGTCCCGACACGTTCGC
>JBBANV010000056.1:0-2919 GCA_040401775.1 Ilumatobacteraceae bacterium | reverse complement strand
GGAGCGATCAACGATGTTGCGGTCCAGGAGTGACGATGTGGCAATCACCGGTGACGCCGATACGCAGGTCAGTACGGTAATTGCGACGGTGAATGCAGCCAATCGGCGCATGGGCACCTCGCAATGGCGGGTTTCGCCCGCCACCGTGCTGTGTGCACGTGGTGGCCGCGAGTGTCGCTACTTTCCGCTGCGAGTCGTGAAAGGAGTTATTTCCAGCGGCGCATCGTGGCCACCATCTCGATGGCCACGTCGGCGGCTTCGTACCCCTTGTTGGTGTCGTCGTTGCGCGAGCGTGCAGCGGCCTGCTCCACGTTTTCCACCGTGAGGACGCCGAAACCGATCGGAACGAGCGTTTCCAGTTGCACTTGCATGATGCCCTCGGCGCACGGACCGGCGACGTACTCGAAGTGGGCGGTTTCGCCGCGAATCACCGCACCGAGTGTGATCAGCGCGTCGTACTTGCGTGACAGCGCCATGAGGCGAGTCATCACCGGAATCTCGTAGGCGCCCGGCACCCAGAACACCTCGATGTTCTTTTCCTTCACACCGTGCTTGGCGAGGTTACGCTTTGCGCCATCGAGTAGTGCATTCACGACGAACTCGTTGAAGCGCGAGCAGATGATGCCCACTTTCAGCGACTGGATCTTGCGTTGGTTCATTATTGGTTGCCTTTCTCGAATAGATGGCCGAGTCGATCACGTTTGGTGGAGAGATACGAGCGATTCTCGTTGGTGACTGCCGTAACGATTGGTACACGTTCCACCACACGCAAACCGTAACCCGCAATGCCGCCGTACTTCGCGGGATTGTTGGTCATCAAGCGCAACTCTCGTGCGCCGAGGTCGGCGAGGATTTGAGCACCAATGCCGTACTCGCGACTGTCGACCGGCAACCCGAGTTGCGTGTTGGCATCCACGGTGTCGAGGCCCTGATCCTGCAACGAGTACGCACGAATCTTGTGGCCGATGCCGATGCCGCGACCCTCGTGACCACGCAGATACACCATCACACCGCGACCTTCATTGGCGATGTGTTGCATCGCAGCCGACAGCTGATCGCCACAGTCGCACCGCAGGCTTCCGAACACATCACCCGTGAGACATTCGCTATGTACACGAGTGAGCACGGGACCACCGTCCGCGACGTTGCCGCGTACGAATGCCAGGTGTTCGATGCCGTCGAGTGTCGATCGGTATGCCACACACTCAAAGTCACCCCACTCGGTGGGAACGCGTGCAGAACCGATGCGCTCGACGAGTCGCTCTTTGTGGCGACGCCACTCCACCAGAGCGGCGATGGAGGAGAGCAAGAGGTTGTGCTGTTTGCAAAAGTCGATCAGCTGCGGCAATCGCGCCATGGTGCCATCATCGTTTTGAATCTCGCAGATGACTCCCGCCGGCTCGCATCCGGCGAGCCGCGCAAGGTCGACGGCAGCCTCGGTATGGCCGGCACGCTTCAACACCCCGCCCTCACGTGCCCGCAAGGGGAAAACGTGTCCGGGTCGGGCAAAGGCTTGGTAGCCGACGGCGCGATCAGCGAGCGCACGAATCGTGAGCGCACGGTCGGCGGCCGAGATCCCGGTGCTCGTGCCTTCCAACAAGTCCACCGAAACGGTGAACGCAGTGCGGTGGCTTTCGGTGTTGTGGTCGACCATCATCGGCAAACGCAGTTCGTCGCACCGCTCGCCGGTCAGCGGCGCCACCACCACACCGGAAGTGTGCCGAATGATGAATGCGAGCTTCTCGGGTGTCACATGTTCGGCGGCCATGATGAGATCGCCTTCGTTCTCGCGATCTTCGTCGTCGACGAGCACCACCATTTCACCGCGGCCAATGGCGGCAATCACATCGTCGATGGGGTCGAATACGTCGGTCATGATGGGCTTCTTTCTGGTTCGATGACGATTTCCACATCGTCACCGAGTCGTTGTGTTGAAACGAGTCGTCCGCGCCACACATCGGCGAGCGTGGCTGCCGTGTCGCCGGCAAACGCGGGCACTGCATCACTGCCACCCATGATCGCGGGAGCGATGTGAAAGACGCAGCGATCAATCAACCCGGCCGCGTGGAATTGCGCGGCAACGTTGGCGCCACCTTCCACCATGAGTTGCAGCACGCCTTCGTTGCCGAGCGTGTCGAGTAGATCGGGCAGCGAGCCGCTCCACTCCGTGCAGGGGTGAATTCGTGCATCGGAGGGTGCGCGGCCGAGCACGATGCGCCGCGGCGAAGCACCCGGCGCATCTCGAACGGTGAGTTGTGGGTCGTCGGCACGAACCGTGCCGGCACCAACCAAGATCGCATCACTCGCTGCACGAAGTTCGTGTACCCGACGACGAGCTGCAGCACCCGTGATCCAGCCACCCGTTCCGGACTTGGCAGCGATGTAGCCATCGATGGTCATTGCCAACTTGAGCACGACGAACGGGCGATTGGTTCGACGGTGGTGCAAATACGGCGCAAGTTGCTCGGTCACCAGGTCTGCGCACACATCCACATCGACTTGAATCCCTGCTTCACGCAAACGTGCGATACCGGTGCCGGCGACACGTACGTCCGGATCAGAAACACCAACGACCACGCGCGCCACGCCTGCCGCGATGATCGCCTCGGTACAGGGCGGCGTTCGGCCAAAGTGGTTGCACGGCTCGAGCGTGACGTACATGGTTGCGCCACGAGCGGCGTCGCCCGCTGCACGAAGTGCTTGCACTTCGGCATGGGCTTGCCCAACGGGCTGGGTGAATCCACTGAAGCGTCGACCGTCGAGGGCTACAAGGACGGCTCCGACCCATGGGTTGGGCCGGCACGTGAGTTGCGCAGATGCGGCAACGTGCACCGCCTCGCGCATCGATTGTTGGTCGATGTCGTTCATCTCTTCCTGCTTCCATCCGGACTGTGACCGTCGGCCTCGGAGTTTCACCGA
>JBBANV010000055.1:4224-7630 GCA_040401775.1 Ilumatobacteraceae bacterium | reverse complement strand
GGGAGCGTGCCGAATCGTTCGTGAAGCGCCACCAAACCGCCAACAGCCCCGGGAACGGTAACGGTGCGCAAGTCGCCGTGGAAGGGCATCTCGCGGTGTCCCTCACTTCGAAGCTGCGCTGCGCTGACTCCCGACCCCGCACGTCCAGCCGCGTCGAGTGCATGCACCTCACCATTCACATGTACGAGCGCGAAGAGATCACCGCCGAGCCCACACAAATGTGGAGCAACCACCGCCATTGCCGCACAGGTGGCAATTGCAGCATCGGCTGCGTTTCCGCCGAGAGCGAGCATGTGGGCACCCGCTTGAGTTGCTGCGCCGTCGGCGCTGGCAACCATGCCGAAGCGTGAGTGGGCGCCCATTGACGTCACGCAGGTTCGTCAACGGAGTAGCGCACCCCGAGCTGACTGCGGATCTCATCCATCGTTCGTGCGTACGCCAGCGTTTCGGAGTGCGTGAGTCGAGGACTTTCGATAAAGCCCTGGTCGATACAGCGGTGCACCTCGGGTACTTGATGACGGAGACCCTGGCCGCCCTCGTCGTGTCGGTGGTACTGCTCGGCCTCGCCATCAAGTTGCACCCGAAACCCGGGAGGATTGTGCATCCGCGATTCCACATGGATGACTCCACGTTCGCCAGTGATGGTGGCGGTGCAGGGGGTGGCGTGCTTCGTGGAGCTTCGCAACGTTGCGGTGGCACCCGACTTGTAGGAGAGCGTGTAGGTGGCATCGACGTCGACGCCCTGATCGTTCAACTCGCCGTGCGCGGTGACCGAATCGTGGCCGCCGAGTACGAAGCGCGCAAAGTGCAAACAGTAGATACCGAGGTCGAGCAACGCTCCACCGCCGAGAGCTGGGTCGTTCAGTCGGTGAGCGCGCTGGGTTGGCGCAACGAAGCCGAAGTCGGCCGCAACATGCGTGATGCGTCCGAGTGGTTGCGTCGCCAGCACTTCGCCGAGGGAAACGTACACGGGCAGAAAGCGACTCCAGATTGCCTCCATGATGAACCGCCGTTCGGATTGGGCCGTGGCAATCATTGATGCAGCCTCGGTCGCATTGAGCGCAAAAGGCTTTTCGCACAGCACATGCTTGCCGGCACGCAAGAACATCTCCGAATCGCTTCGATGCCGCGAGTTTGGTGTAGCCACGTACACGATGTCCACGTTTGGATCGGCAGCCAACGCCTCGTAACTCGAATGGGCGGTTGGAATGTTGCGTTGTGTCGCGAACTTCTGTGCGGTGTCGGCACTACGTGAACACGCAGCGACAACTTCGACATCAGGCAGTTGTCGGAGTCCGTCAACGAAGTCGCTCGCGATGCGACCGGTTCCAGCGATTCCCCAGCGGTACGTCATCCCCCTAGCCTTGCCGAACATGGCCCTGGACCCACAAGCCGACGGCCAGTTTGAGAGTGCGCCGACGAATCGGGGCACGCGCATCGCTGAACTCGCGAAATTCTTTGCGTTGCTTGGGGTCATTGGCGTTGGTGGACCGGCTGCGCATATCGCCATGATGCGTCGTCGCGTGGTGGATCAACGCGCATGGCTAAGTGACGACGACTTCACGCGGATGGTGGGGGCGTGTGCCTTGGTGCCTGGCCCGAATTCCACCGAGATGGCCATGGCATTGGGTGCTCGCCGAGCCGGCTGGCGTGGATTGGTGGTGGCCGGTGTGGCGTTCATAGCGCCTGCCTTCATCATCGTGTGCGTCATTGCGTTCCTCTATGGAGACGTTCTCACCAGCGACGTCATTGCAGACATACGCCGTTGGATAGTGCCGATCGTCGTAGCAATCGTGCTGCATGCACTGTGGTCGTTGCGCCAAACGGCGGTGCGCGACGTGCGCGACCTCGTCGTCGTCGCGGCGGCGCTCATCGGCGCGGTCCTCGGAATTCCCGAATTGTTGGTGTTGCTGCTGGTCGGAGTTGCCTCCGTAACGTTGCGCGTACCGATTCGTGGAGTGGGATCGGTGCTGGTGCTTCCTGCTGCATCACTCGTCACACCATCACTCCTGAAGCTCTTTCTGGTATTCCTGCAGATCGGTTCGGTGATCTACGGCAGCGGCTATGTGCTCTTGGTGTTCTTGGAGAGCGAGGTTGTTGCACGAGATTGGATCACGTCGGAAGTATTACTCGATGCAGTTTCGGTCGGGCAGTTCACTCCGGGACCGGTGTTCACCACGGCGACATTCATCGGATGGCATATCAGCGGTGTCGCCGGCGCACTGCTGGCAACGATCGGCATCTTTGGTCCATCGTTCGTATTTGCCGGGCTGGTGGAGCGCGTGATGTCATGGTCGCAACGGTCGGCGCGATTCTCGGCGTTCCTTCGCGGAGTTTCGAGCGGATCAATCGCGCTCATGGCAGTGGTGGTCTGGCGTTTGGCGAGCGAGGTATTCGAAGATGCTCTTGCAGTTGGAATTTGTGCAGTGGCTTTGGCGGCGCTGGTCGGGAACTCGCTACGCAAGTAATCGGCTGTCGGACATTAGCTCGATACCGAACGCCAAGGAACGTGGTCGGGCCACCGGCCAGTGCCACCATGTTCGAGCTTGAGCCCACTCAGCTCCCGATTGGTGTGCTGTGAACGCCACGTCAGCATGCGTTGGGCGAGAGGCAAAACGCGTTCTGCATCCCGGATTGGGGTTCGCCACGTGTGGTCGCTAGCGAGATCGAAGGCCAACCAATCACCGTTGCCGAATTGCACGTAGGCGCTGGACGTGTCGCGCTGCACGCATAAGTGCTGTCGTTCCAGTCGACGGTCGTGCGGCCAGTTGACTGCAGACCCGTCGGGTTGATCGGTGATGTACAACTGTCGCCAGTCGTATTCCCATGTTGCAGCATCGCGCCAGTCGGTAGGAGTATCGCCGTTCAGCCATGGCAGCATCGACCGACCATCGCATTGGGAGGGAATCGGCGCACCAATCAACTCACACAGAGTGGGAAGAATGTCGACGTTCTCGGTGAATGCGTCGACGATGCGTCCGTGGCCCGCGTCGAGTTGTGGTGCGCGCACCATGCCCACGATGTGATAACTCTGTTCGAAGAACCCAACTTTTTCGCGCAGTCCATGGTCGCCGAGTTGCTCCCCGTGGTCGGCGGTGATCACCACGATGGTGTTGTCCCAATCACCACGGTCGCGAAGCGTGGAGACGACTCGTCCGATGTGGTGGTCCACTTCGCTGATCATCCCGTAGTACTGGGCACGCATCCGACGCATTCCCGCTTCGGTTCTTGGCGCCCTGGTATCGGGGAGTTGCATAACAGCGTCGTGAAAGCCGTGGCGATCGCTGCTCGGTGCGATGGGAAGGTCGACGTCGGCCGGGTCGTACTCCTGCGACCACTTGCCGGCGGCCGTATACGGCGGGTGCGGACGTAGGTATGACAGATGCGCGAACCATGGCGCGTGTGC
>JBBANV010000055.1:0-4124 GCA_040401775.1 Ilumatobacteraceae bacterium | reverse complement strand
CCTTGATCGGTGTAGCCGAAGAGCGCCGGCGCATAGCCGTGCCGTCGCGCAACTCGTGCAACGTTGTCGAAGGAGTCATCGAGCGGGGAGCCGTTGAAGCACACACGGTGGTTCATCTGGTACATGCCGGTGTACAAACTGGCTCGGCCGGGCGAACATGGAGCTGCCTGGCTGTAGTGACGAGACAGCACCGTCGCTTCTTGTGCGAGCGCATCCAAGTTCGGTGTGCGAACCACCGGGTGACCGCGTAGTGACAGGCAGTCACCGCGGAACTGATCGAGCGTGACGAGGAGAACGTTGGGTCGCACGTTCGTCAGGTTCACTGGGTGCCGAGCGCTGCTCGGTCTTCGCGCGCGGGATCACGCCAGGTTCTTCCTTCCGGTTCCACGATGACCCGGTGCAATGCACCTGCCGTAAAGGTGAATGGCGCATGCTCGTCGGCGATAACCGAGTGTCCACGCAGGTAACCCACCGTAAAGCCAGCGACGCTGTAGGTGAACGGCACGGTCATCGGGATTTCTGCGGCACCAACGGGCAGGTCGTCGTAGTACAACTCCACGTTGCCTTTGAACCGACCGGTCATGGTGAATTGCACCACCAGGCGGTGTTGTCCAGCGGGAACCTCCACGTTGGCGACGGCAACAAAGCGATGCAGTCCGACGAAGTTGTGCTCGTAGTGCAGTCTGTTGTTGCGCACGTAGACGGCATATCCGGCAGATGCCGAACCATGTGCACAAATTGTGCCGTTCACACTTCCCGGTGAATTCACCTCCGCGATGATCCGGAAGCCGCGGTTGTGCAGGTTCGGTGCCACTGCTCGCGGCAATGCGCCGATACCTGGTTTGTATTCGTAACGCTCGCGTCGAAGACGACGGTCGCCAAACTTGCCCGGCTGGTTGTTGAGAGGCAACACCTGATGCTCCTCGGCTTCACGCCACCACAGGGCGATGAGCTCTTGCAGTTTCTCCGGATGCTGGGTCGCGACGTTTCGGGACTCGGATCGATCGTTTTCAATGTGGTACAGCTCCCACGCATCCTTGTCGAACGGCAAGTTGGGATCGGATCCGTCATAGGCAAGATTCGCCATCGGATGAAACACGACAGCCTTCCAACCGTCGTGGTACAGCGCACGTGAACCGAACATCTCGAAGTACTGGGTGAGATGTTTGGTGGGTGCATCGGCTTTCAAGAGCGTGTGGGCGAAGCTGACACCCTCGATTGGTGATTGTTTCACCCCGGCAATCTCGCTGGGTGGCGTGATCTTCAGTACATCCAGGAGGGTTGGCATGAGATCCACGGCGTGGGTGTACTGGTGACGCACTTCGCCGCGCGCTGAAATTCCCCTTGGCCAATGCACGATGAGTGGATCGGTGACACCGCCTTCGTGTGTTTCGCGCTTCCAGCGCTTGAACGGTGTGTTGCCCGCCCATGCCCATCCCCACGGGTAATGGTTGTGTGCATCCGGCGTGCCGAGTAGATCGATTCGCTTCAAGTTCTCCTCGAGGCTCTCGGGAATGAAGTTGAAGAAGAACACTTCGTTGTAGGAACCCTTTGGTCCGCCCTCCGCAGAAGCGCCATTGTCGCTCATGATGACGAAGATGGTGTTCTCGAGCTCACCGAGTGACTTCACATGGTCGACGATGCGTCCCACTTGGGCATCGGTGTGGGTGAGGAAACCAGCGAACACCTCCATCATTCGTGAGTACAAGCGACGTTCGTCGGCGTTGAGCGAGTCCCACGCCGGAATCCAATGCGGACGATCGCTCAATTCCGTACCGGCCGGCATGAGACCGGCCGCGAGCTGGCGTGCGAATACGTCTTCGCGCCACGCATCCCAACCCTTGTCGAATTGTCCGCGGTATGCGTCGATGAATTCCTTCGGCGCTTGATGAGGTGAGTGACAGGCCCCCGGTGCGAACCAGAGGAAGAAGGGTTTGTTGGGATTCGCCGCGCGCGCATCATTGATGAAGAGCAGGGCTTTGTCGGCCATGTCCTCGGTGAGGTGGTATCCCTCCTCCGGTGATCGAGGTGGATCAACTTGATGATTGTCGTACACGAGGTCGGGGTAGTACTGATCGGTTTCGCCGTCGAGGAATCCGTAGTAGCGCTCGAAGCCACGTCCCAACGGCCAGCGTCCGCGCGATGCTCCCATCTGTTGCTCGTGTGGTGGTGTGAGATGCCACTTGCCTACCGCGAAGGTGGAATATCCGTTGCGCACGAGAATTTCCGAGATCATTCCATCCTCGTGCGACATCTCGGCGTTGTAACCGGGAAATCCGGAGGTGATGTTTGCAATGCGACCCATTCCGTTGGAGTGATGATTGCGTCCAGTGAGCAGGGCAGCGCGCGTTGGCGAGCACAGCGCAGTGGTATGGAAGTTGCTGTAGCGCAGGCCACCTGCGGCCAGCGCATCAAATGTTGGAGTCTTGATGTCGCTGCCGTAACAGCCGAACTGTGCAAAGCCCACATCGTCGAGCAACACCACCACGATGTTGGGTGAGCCTGGCTGGGCCGATGGGAGGTCGGGCCACCACGGGGTCGAGTCGTCGAAGGTCTTCCCGATGGTTCCGCCGAACGGGGGGCGAGTGGACTGGGTCATGGCGGCAACGGTAGTAAGGGGAGTGACGTCACGGCGAGGCGGGACTCCTGATGCCGCGCTTTACCGACCACACGGAGCCACCGCCAAAGTGCGGTGCGGGTTGATGCGCCACTACCTTTGAGGGTCTACAAGCGATAGGGGGAATACGGCATGAGCCGCATCGTGAAAGCAGCGCTGTTGCAGACCGACTGGCCTGGCAGCAAGGACAAGATGATCGACAAGCACGAGGCAGCTGCCCGTGACGCAGCCAAGCAGGGTGCTCAGATCATGTGCTTCCAGGAGTTGTTCTATGGTCCGTACTTCTGCCAAGTGCAAGATGCCAAGTACTACGACTACACCGAATACATCCCTGACGGCCCCACCACCAAGCGCTTCCAGAGCATCGCCAAGGAGTTGGGAATGGTGCTCGTATTGCCGATGTACGAAATCGTGCAGCCCGGTTTGTACTACAACACTGCCGCGGTGATCGACGCCGACGGCCGCTATTTGGGCAAGTACCGAAAGCAACACATTCCCCAGGTGAAGGGTTTCTGGGAGAAGTTCTACTTCACCCCTGGCACCGATGGTTATCCCGTCTTTGAAACTGCCGTTGGCAAGGTTGGCGTGTACATCTGTTACGACCGGCACTTCCCGGAAGGTTGGCGAGCACTCGGACTCAACGGAGCAGAGATCGTGTTCAATCCGTCGGCAACCAGCCGTGGATTGTCGGAGTACATCTGGCGTCTCGAGCAGCCGGCTTCGGCGGTTGCCAACATGTATTACGTCGGTGCGATCAACCGCGTGGGCATCGAGAGCGAGTATGGCGATGACGACTTCTATGGTCAGAGCTACTTCGTGGACCCGGAAGGCAAGTTCGTGGGAGAAGTTGGCGACCCGTACAAGCCAGAACTCATCGTTCGTGACTTGGATATGGACAAGATCAAGATGGTGCGCGACCGCTGGGCGTTTTACCGCGATCGTCGTCCCGACGCCTACCCGGAACTCGTCCGTCGATAAGGAGACATCACATGGCCCGCACACTCATCAAGAACGGCACCGTCATCAGCCCCACGGGGCGTCACGAACAAGATGTATTGATCGACGGTGAAATCATCGTCGCGTTGTACGCGCGTGGTCAGGCCGACGCCATGGGCGTTACTGCCGACAAGGTGATCGACGCCAAGGGCAAGTACGTAGTGCCTGGCGGCATCGATGTGCATACGCACATGGAGTTGCCGTTCGGTGGAACCGCAGCAGTTGACACCTTCGAAACCGGAACCATCGCCGCAGCGTGGGGTGGAGTCACCACCATCGTGGATATGGCGCTGCAGCGCTACAACGAAAACGTGCAGTTGGGTTTGGCGGAATGGCACCGCAAGGCTGGCGGTAATTGCGCCGTGGACTACGCGTTCCATCAGATCATTGGCGGCATCGATGAGCAGGCCCTGAAGGACATGACGTATTTGGTGGAGCACGAGGGAGTCACCAGTTTCAAGTTGTTCATGGCCTACCCGGGCGTGTTCTACAGCGACGACGGCCAGATTCT
>JBBANV010000054.1:6224-7653 GCA_040401775.1 Ilumatobacteraceae bacterium | reverse complement strand
GCAGAGACGACGTTGTTGACGTGGGCTCGCCACGCACCGGACTCCACGGTGAGTCGCAATGTCATGCAGTTTTACGGTATCTGGCACGCTTCAGGAGCCAGCGAACGATTTCAATCAAGGCAGTAATGCTGAACGCAGTGGCGAATGCAATGATGAACGCGGTCGTGTGATCCTCCTCGAACGACTTTCCGCCGATGAATCCAAGCAATGCGGCGTAGTTGCCCCAAATCACCGCGGCCACCGCCGACCAACCGACGAACCATCGACGCGGTTGGCGGGTAACTCCACACGACAGCGTGAGGGCAGTACGACCACCCGGGATGAAACGTGCGGTGATGAGCAAGAGCCCGCCTCGTTCGTGTACCTGTTCGACGATCTTGGCCATGCGCACCGCACCTTTTTCGGTGCGTGTTTGTCGACGCATCACCCAGTCACTGGCTTCACGACCGATGAGGTAGCTCATGTTGTCACCAATGAATGCGCCAGTCGCGGCAACCACGATGACGATGGGAATCCACAAGTTGCCGAGTCCTGCACTCACGCCACCGATGATCACCAGGGTTTCGCTCGGGACGATTGGCAGCACGGAATCAAGAACTGCGATCACGAAGATGATCGCATAAAACCACGGTGACGACGAGAAGTCCTTGAGCCAGTCGAACGCCTGAGTTACGTACTCGAGCATTACCGCACGCTACAGCGACGGCTCTGTCTTGGTTCGCAAACGACGGATGTTGGGCAGGTGTTTCACGATCACGAATGCAACCACTCCCAATACCACGTACAGCTCCCACGCCTTGGCGTCGTCGATGAGCATGCCGATGGGAGTGGCGACGGTGATTGCAAGCGATGCAACCGATGCTTTTCGCGTGAGTTTGCTGATGACGAACCACGACACGAACAACACCGCACTCACTTCGGGGAACAACACGAACAAGGCACCGCCACCCGATGCGACTCCCTTGCCGCCACGAAACTTGCGCATCACCGGCGCAACATGGCCAGCAATGGCACCGCACATTGCGGCGTAGGCGAGTGGTCCGCGCTGTTCTCCGCTTACCGTCCACGCGATACCAACCGCGATGGCGGCCTTTGCCATGTCCATGAGAAACACGGCCATGCCAGCCCTCCAGCCGAGTTCACGAATGACATTGGAAGCACCAGGATTTCCGGAGCCCACCTTGGTGATGTCCTTGCCGAATCGTTTGGCGACGAGTTCTGCGCTGGGAAACGTTCCGAGCAAATATGCGACGACGACAACGACGATGTCAGAAAGTTCCACGATTACTCCCGTGGCGAGTGTAGTTGTTGCAATCGACGTGAGAGTGTTGCGACCGACGAACTACCGGCATGCAGGATCGTTCGGCGGAAAAACACCAAGGCGCTCCTGCACGGGTGCAATCGGCAGCGTGGTGTCCGTTGAAGAGCG
>JBBANV010000054.1:0-6124 GCA_040401775.1 Ilumatobacteraceae bacterium | reverse complement strand
GACCATTCCACGGTGTAGGAACTCACACCGCTGGTGTCCAGGTTGCGCATCGCTTGGGCAAGACTCAAGAGATCGCGAGGTGTGAGACGATCGTCGGTAATCACACGGTTGAGCGCCACGTTCAGAAGCGCATTTGCGGTTGCTGGGTTGGTGGTGCCGCGGTCGAGCGCGCGCTGCATGGAACGTCGCAAGAAATCTTGTTGTCGGTTGATTCGGCCGATGTCACCCGTTGGATCACTCAGCCACTTCTGCTTTGCTTCGTCGTAGTAGCGATATCCGGTTCGCGAGCGAACGTAGGCGAGCGCTTGCGAACCGCGTAGCTCGATGCAGCCAGGACCAACCTCACGGAAGCCGACCTTTTCATCCTTGGTGCGATACGAAAAAGGAATCTTCACACCACCAACGGAGTCCACGATTTCCTTGAATGCGCACAGGTTGACGTTCACGTAGTGGTCGATGGGAACCCCGAAGTTGTCGTCGATCGTGCGAATGAGTCGATTCGGATCCTTGCTGTCGAATGCCGAGTTGATTCGTGCTTGGCGTGTCGTGCCGGCAATGTTCACCCACAAGTCACGAGGGAACGACAACACGGCGACGTCGTTGATGGTGGGATCGACGCGCAACACCATGATGGTGTCGGACCGCTCGCCGAACGACTCACGATCGCCAATTCCGCCGGCCGTTCCGTCTCCCTTGTCGGGGCACGCACCATTGTCGGATCCGGTGAGGAGGAAGTTCTTTGCCCGCAACGAACTGGTGTCGTAGTTCCAACCCTCGATCGGAGCGCCGTCGGGTGTGGTTGGTGACGTAGTGCCACCGTCGATGCTCACTACGAGTCGGTCGCCAACCTTGTTGTTGGCCCACAATACGAGCAATCCCGTGATGATGAGCGCGCTAGCGACGACAAGATTCACCACGAGCACCACCACGTGCGAGCGTGGGCGCAAGGCGCTGCGAGTTCGAGCCGAACTCGGGAGGCGAACCTTGGTCATGTTGACGGAGCGAGCGTGACGCTCACCGACAAGCCGTCCCCATGGACGATGCTGAACTCTGCAACGTTGCCGGCGTTCACCAGGTCCACCTGGGCTTGCGTCACTGCGGAGGCACGGGTGGTGTCCGTAGCAATCACCACAAGCGATACCTCGGCACGTTGTGACACTTTTGCTTCGGTCTTGGTGCGACGAATCTCGGCCAGCACGGCTCCTACGGTGGCGAGGAAGAAGTCGGCGTCTTGCGCATCGCCATTGCTGGTTGAGCGACCCGTCGCAGTCGGCCACGCAGCGCGATGCACACTGCC
This sequence comes from Ilumatobacteraceae bacterium, assembly GCA_040401775.1. Lineage (GTDB taxonomy): Bacteria > Actinomycetota > Acidimicrobiia > Acidimicrobiales > Ilumatobacteraceae > F1-60-MAGs027. The sequence continues at coordinate 4,827 of JBBANV010000054.1, read as the reverse complement.
CTCGTGCCACCACGACCACACTTCGTCGGTGCAAAACGGCATGTGCGGAGCCAAGAGACGCTGCAGCACGCTCATTGCACGCGTGAGTGCATTGCGAGCCGAATGCGTCTCCGGGGAAACATTGACGGTCGCCGGCTGACCATTTTCTCCACCGGCTCCGTAGGCGCGTGTCTTCACCAGCTCTACATAGTCGTCACAGAACCACCAAAAGAACGCCTCGGTGCGTTCCAATGCACGCGCATAGTCGAGTTCCTCGAATGCAGCAGTCGCATCGGCAATGACCCCCGAGAGACGGTCGAGCATGGCGTGGTCAATCGGCACGGTAACGACACCGGACTCGTCACCGCCGAAGTTGAGCACGAACTTGGTGACGTTCAGCAATTTGTTGGCGAGTTTTCCGCCGACCTTCATCTGGTCTTCGCTGAATGCAGTGTCGACGCCGGGCCGCGCGGATGCCGCCCAATATCGAACGGCGTCACTGCCGTACTTGTCGAAGAGATCGATCGGTGTCACCACGTTGCCCTTGGATTTGGACATCTTCTTGCGATCGGGATCGAGAATCCACCCGGAAAGTGCGGCGCGCTTCCAGGGACTCGTATCGTGCGCAAAGTGCGATCGAACCGTGGTGGAGAACAGCCACGTGCGAATGATGTCGTGGCCTTGTGGGCGCATGTCCATGGGGAACACATGGGTGAACAAGTCGTCACCATCCACCCAGTGCGATGCAATCTGCGGTGTAAGTGATGATGTCGCCCAGGTGTCCATCACGTCGGGATCGCCGACGAAGCCACCAGCAACACCGCGTTGCGCGGCAGTGAAGCCGTTGGGAACATCGGTGCTGGGGTCGACCGGGAGTTGCTCGTTGGTTGGCACCAACGGCGCGAAGTAATCGGGGGTTCCGTCGGCGTCGACGCGGTACCACAGAGGAATCGGCACTCCGAAGTAGCGCTGGCGCGACACCAACCAGTCGCCGTTCAACCCTTGCACCCAGTTGGAGTAACGGTGCTTCATGTGGTCGGGATACCATGCCATTTCTTCACCGCGAGCGAGCAACGCCGATCGCAACGATTCATCCCGGCCTCCGTTGCGGATGTACCACTGGCGACTGGTGACGATTTCCAGTGGACGATCTCCCTTTTCGTAGAACTTCACCGGGTGCGTGATTGGCCGTGGCTCGGCCTTCAGGTCGCCGGATGTGCGCAACAACTCGACGATCAACGTCTGTGCCTGCTTCACCGATTTTCCTGCCAGCGTTGCGTACTGAGCGCAACCACTCTCCGAAACGATTGCCGCAGGCGGCTCGGCAAGAATTCGACCGTCACGACCGATAATTGCGCGAGTGGGCAGATTGAACTCACGCCACCACACCACATCGGTGAGGTCACCGAAGGTGCAAATCATGGCGATGCCAGTGCCCTTGTCGGGTTGGGCGAGTGGGTGCGGGTACACACCGACTTCCACATCGAACAATGGAGATCGAACGGTCTTGCCGAAGAGCGGTGCATAACGCGCATCGTCGGGATGCGCAACCAAACCAACGCAGGCCGGAATCAACTCGGGTCGGGTCGTTTCGATGACGACGTCACCAGCCGGACCGTGGAAAGAGACCGCATGATAAGCGCCGGGGCGTTCGCGATCCTCCAACTCTGCTTGCGCTACCGCAGTGCCGAAGTCGACATCCCACAACGTCGGTGCTTCCTGTGTGTAGGCCTCGCCGCGTGCCAAGTTGTCGAGAAATGCCTTTTGTGATGTTCGACGTGCATGCACGGAAATCGTGGTGTACAACAGCGACCAATCCACCGAGAGCCCGAGCCGGCGGAACAAGTCTTCGAATACCTGCTCGTCTTGCGTGGTGAGTTCGTCGCACAACTCGATGAAGTTCGGTCGCGATACGGGCACGGCACGATGTTCCTTCGGTGGGTTGCCACGAAACGGCGGGGCGAACCCCGGTACGTACGGCAAGGATGGATCGCACGTGACACCGAAGTAGTTCTGCACTCGCCGTTCGGTTGGTAGACCGTTGTCGTCCCAACCCATCGGGTAAAACACGTGCTTGCCGCGCATGCGCTGGTAGCGGGCAATGGTGTCGGTGTGGGTGTAGGAGAACACGTGCCCCATGTGCAACGAACCGCTGACGGTGGGTGGAGGAGTGTCGATTGCGAACACGGTGTCGCGCGAGGCCGAGCGGTCAAAGCCGTAGATGTTGTCAGCGCTCCAGCGTTCGACGAAACGGGCTTCCACCCCAGCGAGTGTCGGTTTTTCGGGAACTCTGCGCGTCGGGGAACCGTTCGACATGCTCTCTCAACGGTAGTGGCGCGGCATCAGTCGTAGAATCGTTTCGTGTTCGCGCTGTATGACACCCTGACACGCGAAGTTCGCCCGCTGGAGATGCGCGAACCGGGCAAACTTGGCGTGTATTTGTGTGGCCCCACGGTGTACGGGCCTCCGCATTTGGGTCATGGACGCGCCACGTTGGTGTACGACATCCTGCGCCGATACCTCGAGTGGCGGGGTGTATCGGTGCGACTGGTATCCAACATCACCGATATCGACGACAAGATCATCGACCGTGCCAATCGGGAAAACCGACCGTGGCAAGACATCACGCACAAGTGCGAATCCGTGTGGTTCGATGCCATGGGCCGACTGGGTGTGAAGCGTCCGACGGATGTTCCACACGCCACCGACTACGTCGAGCAGATGGTGGCGATGATTGCCACGTTGATTACCCGCGGTGCCGCATACTCCACCAGCGATGGCGTCTACTTGTCCGTGGAGAGTGTGCCCGACTACGGCGCACTGGCTCACCAGTCGCTGGACGACATGCTGGCCGGCGGCGGGGACCGTGAAGTGCTCGGCGCCCAAGAGAAACGTCACTCCGCTGACTTTGCACTGTGGAAGTTCTCCAAGCCCGGCGAACCGTCGTGGCCATCACCATGGGGAGACGGTCGACCTGGGTGGCACAGCGAGTGCGTCGTGATGAGTTTGGAATTGTTGGGAGAAGGATTCGACTTGCATTGTGGAGGAGCCGATTTGCGCTTTCCGCATCACGAAAATGAACGAGCTCAAGCGGTGGCGCTCGGGAAGAAGTTCGCCCGCCATTGGATGCACAACGGTTTCGTGGTCGATCTCGAGGGTGAAAAGATGTCGAAGAGTCTGGGCAACGTGACCAACTTGTTGGACTTGCTCGATCAATTCGATCCACGTGCGTACCGCATGTTGCTGCTGCAAACGCACTATCGCTCACCGGTGAAGGTGGGGCAGGACAACATCGATTCGTCGGTGAAGGCACTCGCGGGGCTCGACTCGTTCGCGGCCCGCAGCGCAGGACGAAATGGGCAGGCCGATGCCGACTCGATCGCACGGTTCGTGCAAATCATGGATAACGATCTTGATACCCCGAACGCCATGGCGCACATCTTCGACACCGTGCGCCGCGCGAACACCGGCATCGACGCAGGTGATACCGCCGCCGACGCGTTGGCTGCGGCAGTGCACGAGATGTGTGGTGCGTTGGGTCTGCAACTTGGTGCCACGGGCGAAGTGGCAGCCGATGCGCAAGCTCTTGCCAGTGCACTTGATGCAGCTCGTTCGGCAAAGGACTTCGCCAAAGCGGACGCGTTGCGCGCCGAGTTGCAAGCACAGGGCTATCTAGTGGAAACCACCAAGGCCGGCACCGCACTTCGTCGCGCCTAGCCGAACAAACGTCGTCGTTTGCGCTATGCCCAACGTTCCTACTCGCTGGTAACTTGGGGGAATGGCCGAGTTCTCCCTTTCTCTCAACGATGATCAAGTGCAACTGAAGGACTGGATCCACGAGTTCGCTGTCGACGTCATTCGTCCTGCAGCACACGAGTGGGACGAGCGAGAAGAGTTCCCGTGGCCGATCGTGCAAGAGGCCGCAAAGATCGGTTTGTACGGAATCGACTTCATCATGAACGCGATGGGTGACCAGAGCGGGTTGACGCTTCCAGTGGCAATCGAAGAAATCTTCTGGGGCGACGCCGGCATCGGCATGGCGATCATGGGTTCGGGCTTGGCCGCTGCAGGAATTGCGGGCAATGGCACACCCGAGCAAGTCATGGAGTGGGTGCCACAGTGTTACGGCACTGCCGACGACGTGAAGATCGGCGCATTCTGCGTGAGTGAACCCGATGCGGGTAGCGACGTGAGTTCCCTGCGCACTCGTGCGGTGTACGACGAAGCCACCGACGAGTGGGTGCTGAACGGAACCAAGGCATGGATCACCAACGGGGGCATCGCCAACGTGCACGTGGTGGTTGCTGCAGTCGACCCCGAGTTGAAGGGTCGTGGACAGGCGAGCTTCGTCATCCCACCGGGAACGAAGGGTCTCTCGCAAGGCCAGAAGTACCTGAAGCACGGCATCAAGGCATCGCACACTGCCGAAGTGGTACTCGACGACGTGCGCGTGCCGGGACGATGCTTGCTCGGCGGAAAAGAGAAGTTGGACGCCAAGTTGGCGCGTGCTCGCGAAAAGGGAAAGTCGGGCGAGGCACAGCCAGCGATGAAGACGTTCGAAGCCACCCGCCCTGCGGTGGGTGCGCAAGCGTTGGGAATCGCACGCGCAGCGTACGAGTACGCACTCGACTATGCGAAGGAGCGCAAGGCGTTCGGCAAGCCGATCATCATGCACCAAGCGATTGCCTTCAAACTCGCCAACATGATCACCCGCGTGGATGCATCGCGTTTGTTGATTTGGCGCGCAGCATGGTTGGCAAAGAACGGTGGCTTCAAGAACGGTGAAGGTTCGATGAGCAAGTACTACGCGTCAGAAACCGCGGTGCGAGTGACCGAGGAAGCGATTCA
>JBBANV010000053.1:5850-7709 GCA_040401775.1 Ilumatobacteraceae bacterium | reverse complement strand
AGAGCGGTACGTTCGCAATGTACAGGCCAGGGGTTCAATTCCCCTCAGCTCCACAAGTGGCGCACGAGGAGTGCGATAGGCGAGACTTACCTGCACCACCAATGGTGGTGAGGGGGCTCACAATGACAACACCAGCAGGTCTTTCGTGGAAGGACGCCATCGCTGCGGTGCACTCACCGGGACAAATGTTCGAACTCGTCGATGCCGACGTGCGCGGGGTGAACATGAAGGTGTTCAAGCATGCGCCAGCGAATCTTGCCCAGATCTTCGGTCTGGCGCGTGGGCATGGCGACAAGGATTTCCTGGTTTATGAAGGTGAGCGTTGGTCGTTCGCCAAGACCTTCCAGCATGTGGATGCGCTCGCCAACCGTTTGGTGAACGTCTATGGCATCAAGAAGGGTGATCGCGTGGCGGTGGCCATGCGCAACTATCCGGAGTGGGCGATGAGCTTTGCCGGCATTCTCATTTCTGGTGGCGTATCGGTGTCGATGAACTCCTGGTGGACCGAGGACGAAATGGACTATGCCCTGCGCGACTCTGGCGCCAAGGTACTCATCTGTGATGATCAGCGCTTCGAAAATGCACGCAAGACGTGCGCCGAGCTCGGCGTTCACGTGCTGCTGGTGCGTTCCGAACTGCCGTCATCGGCCGGACACGACCGTTGGGAAACCGCACTCGAGCTTGGAGCTGCCGCGCCAGCGGTGGAGATCGTTCCCGACGACGACGCCACCATTCTCTACACCTCGGGCACCACGGGTCGCCCGAAGGGTGCGGTGTCAACGCATCGCGCGGTGATCAGTGCGTTGATGGCGTTTTCCGCGCGACAAGCAATCGAGGGTGTGCGGGCAACAGAGAAGCCCGAGCCGGATCCATTCCCGCCGTCGTTCATTCTCATCGTGCCGTTGTTCCATGTGACCGGATGCGTTGCGGTGTTGATGAGCTGTTTCGTTGCCGGACTGAAACTCGTGATCATGTACAAGTGGGATGCCGGTAAGGCATTGGAGATCATCGAGCGCGAGAAGATCACCAACTTCATCGGAGTGCCCACCCAGAGCTGGGACCTCGTCAACCATCCTGACTTTGCAAAGTTCGACACGTCGTCGTTGCGCTCGGTGGGTGGTGGCGGTGCGCCGGCACCGGCAGCGTTGGTGCACAAGGTGGCCGACAGCTTCAAGAAGGGCGGGCCGCAACTTGGTTACGGCATGACCGAGACCAATGCGTTCGGCCCCGGCAACCGTGGTCACGACTACGTGTCGCACCCGACCAGCACGGGACGTTGTGCGCCACCGATGTTGGTGGAGATTCGCGACGACAACGGCACGGCACTTCCCGTAGGCAAGACCGGTGAGATTTGGATGTTCGGTCCGATGCTCATTCGTGGCTACTGGAACAAGCCGGAAGCCACCGCGGAAACCATCGTGAATGGTTGGCTGCGCTCGGGCGACATCGGACGCATGGACGAAGAGGGCTTCCTCTACATCGAAGATCGCGCCAAGGACATGATTCTGCGGGCAGGCGAAAACGTGTACGGCGCCGAAGTGGAGCATGCGATTTATGAGCATCCCGCCGTGCACGAAGCAGCCGTGTTCGGCGTGCCTCACGAGCGCCTCGGTGAAGAAGTTGCTGTGGCGTTGTATCCCAAGGACGGTCACCACATCACGCCAGCGGAACTCTGGAACTTCCTCGATGGCAAGATCGCGGCGTTCAAGATTCCGGCACACGTGGTGCTGATGGGTGAGCCCCTACCTCGCAATGCAGCGGGCAAGTTCCTCAAGCGAGAACTTCGCGAACAAATCGTGAACGGGACCTTGAAAGCCGACCGCCGCTAAGGACTTTCGTTCGTGCGATAACGCACGAAG
>JBBANV010000053.1:2858-5750 GCA_040401775.1 Ilumatobacteraceae bacterium | reverse complement strand
ATCAGCGCTCTGGCGCGTTAAGCGAACGTCGCGCTGGTCGCGCGATTCGCCGGGTGTTAGCGCTTGGAGCGCTTGGCTTCTACGAGGTCAGAAAGTCGACACTTCAACACCACGCTCAGACGAGTGATCGTGTCGAGCGATGGGGAGAAGTGACCGTTTTCGATTCGATTGATCGTCTTTCGATCCACACCGGCCAATTCCGCCAGTCGTGCCTGAGAGAGACCGCGTTCTGCGCGCAACGCCATGAGTTGGTCGGCGACGGTTTGCGCCGATGCAGAAGATGCTTTTTTCAACTGTGCTGAGAGCGACTTTGCTTTCATGGGGGGGTCCCTTCTACTTTCCGAGACTTTATAACTTAGTCCGAGAGTCGACGAGATGTCGCGTCAAATCAACCTTTTTGTGCCCTCGGACAACTGCCGACCAGACAACCCAACATCTAGGGTGGTGGAGTCGTGAAACCTGCCACGCTGAATGCCGTCACCATCGGCAATGCCATGGTGGACATCATCGCGTCGGTGGACGAGGACTTTCTTACCGAGCACAACCTCACGAAAGCATCCATGATGTTGGTTGACGATCAGCGCTCGGCGTTCCTGCGCTCGCAGATTGCCCCAAATGTGATGTCCAGCGGTGGCTCGGTTGCCAACACCAGTCATGGATTGGCCAGTTTGGGGGGTCGCGCCGGCTTCATCGGCAAGATCGCCGACGACGAACTCGGTGGCGTGTTTTCGAGCGACCTCCACGATGCGGGGGTGTCGTTCTTCCCGGCACCCAAGGACCACGGTCTTCCCACGGGACGCTGCGTCATCGTGGTGACCCCCGACGGCCAGCGCACCATGAATACCTACCTCGGGGCGGGTGCGGTGCTATGCCCGGGCGATATCTCCAGGGACGCCGTGCAGAGTGCCGAATGGGTGTTGCTCGAGGGATACCTCTTCGACAAGGACGACGCCAAGGAGGCGTTTCGTGTGGCAGCCCAGTACGCCCACGAAGCGGGTCGCAAGGTGGCGCTCACCTTGTCGGACTCCTTTTGTGTGCAACGACACCACGGCGACTTCCACACGTTGGTGTGCAACGACGTGGACTTGTTGTTCGCCAACGAGCACGAGCTTGCGGTGTTGTTCGGCACCGACGACTTTGCAGCCTCCGTACGAGTGCTGCGCGAGAAGTGCCCGCTCGCGGTGGTAACTCGCAGCAAGCAGGGAAGCGTGGTGGTTACCGCTGACGACTACATCGAAGTGCCGGCGCTGCCGGTTGACCCCATCGTGGATGCCACGGGAGCAGGCGACATGTACGCTGCCGGATTCCTGTACGGATTGACGCACGGCAAGACGCTCGAGCAGTGTGCCGAGATCGGCACCATCTGTGCAGCCGAGGTCATCATGCACATGGGTCCGCGACCCCACGTGTCGTTGGCGATGTTGTTGCCCGAAGACCTGCGCTAGTTGTCGTCGTCGGCAGGGTGGTAGGCGAACTGCAGGTCGCCGAGTTTCACCAACGTCGAGGCAACCCAGCCACCGAGTGAACCAAAGTGCTGATCGAGAGTTGCGTTGGTTCCATCGGCAAGCGTTTCCTCCGACAATTCGTAGGCGCCCTGGTACACGATTTCGGCTGCGTGGTCGGTGGGGCGCTGTGCGTTGGTGGTGGTGATGGTTTCACTGCTGATGCTGTCGCGCGAGAGTTGTTGTGAACCGAGACGCGGACTGTTGAGTGGTGCCACTCCTGCGATCTGAGTTGCATCAGGAAGTAACGCGAGTCGTTGCAGTCGAAACACGATCTCCATTTCGATGACGGGTGCTTCGTGATAAATCTCTTCCACGTACCAAGCGCGATACGTGGCCTGACTCCACGATGGCCACGTGAAGGTGATGTGGGCAACTACTCGTGGTGGTTGCCCTTCGCCGGGGAGACCGTAACTGGTGGCCCACACCAAGTCGCCGAGCAAGACGTCGGAGTGCAGGTGCTCTTCGAACGCTTGACGTTCGAGAAATGCGTTTCCGAAGGCATCGCGCAATGCGCCGATTGCATCGGTAAACACGTGGTCGAGCACGAAATCACGCTACCCGTGTGCGAGAATCACGGGTATGGCGATGGTGCTCTACGACGTGAGCGACGGCATTGCCACGCTCACACTCAACAACCCCCAGGAACGAAACTCCATGACCGCCGACATGGTGTCGGAGATCGTGGCTGCGATGGATGCCGCCGAGAGCGATCCAAACGTTCGTGTGGTGATCGTTACCGGCACGCCACCTGCGTTCTGCGCGGGCGCCAACCTGGGAAACCTGGCTGAAGCCACACGCGAATCGCTGCTCGGCATTTACGAGGGATTCTTGCGTGTGGCACGCAGCCCTCTGCCGACGATTGCCGCGGTAAACGGTGCAGCAGTGGGTGCCGGCATGAACTTGGCACTTGGCTGTGATGTGCGTATCGCAGCAAAGAGTGCAAAGTTCGATTCTCGCTTCTTGCAACTTGGGCTGCATCCTGGTGGTGGCAACACGTGGATGCAGTTGCGCATCGCCGGTATGCAAACCACCATGGCCAGTGTCGCCTTCGGAGAAGTGCTGGATGGTGAAGCTGCACTGCGTGCAGGCTTGGTGTGGAAGTGCGTGGATGATGATGCGCTCATGGCCACCGCACGCGAGTTCGCAACCAAAGCCGCGGGTGCTCCGAAAGAATTGCTGGAGTCGATCAAGAAGACCATCGTGGAGATTGGTTCGGTCCCGACGCATGCCGAAGCCGTGGAATTCGAACTCGGTCCGCAGGTGTGGTCTACACGTCAGCCGTGGTTTCGCGAACGCCTCGCGGCGCTGCAGGCAAAGATCTCCAAGCGCTAACTGCAGCCGTTCTGTCGCTGGTTACCGCAGCCCGCTACAGCCAGGCGCGGCTGAG
>JBBANV010000053.1:0-2758 GCA_040401775.1 Ilumatobacteraceae bacterium | reverse complement strand
TACAGCCAGGCGCGGCTGAGTTCTTCGGCGCGCGCATCCCACTCTTCGGCCGTAAAACCGAAGCGATCGTGGTCTTCCCACACACCGTTGATTTCCAAGAATCGTTTCGCACAACCCTCGTATCGCCAACCGAGTTTGTGCACCACGCGCAGGCTGTTGGCGTTGCGTGGAATGATGCAGATTTCCAGTCGATGTAGACGCAATTGCTCGAACGCAAACCGGGTAACTACTGCAACGGCTTCGGGCGTGTAGGAGTGTCCGGCTTTGGCTTGGTCGATCCAGTAGCCGATGGTTGCTGACTGCATCGAGCCGCGGGTGACGCCGTTGAGGTTGACCTCGCCACAAAAGATGGAGTCGACGAACACACCGAAGCTGTAGGCGTTGCCCGCGATGCGCTCGCGTTCGCGCAACAAGCAACGACGCTCGAAAGCTTCCTGGCTCACGGCGGGGTCGGCCGATGCCATCGGTCGCAGTGGCTCCCAATCGGTGAGCCAGCGACCATTGCGGGTGCGCACTTCGCCGAACGCCGCAAAATCGCTGGCAATGAGTGGACGCAACATCACACGGCGGCCAAAGAGACGCACCGGCGATGAACCCGTCGGGTGTTCTACGCGAGCACGTGAAGAGGTGGACGGCTTCATGCGCCAGCGCCAACCGTTCTACGCAGCTCGGCCACGACGCCATCCAGCAAGTTGTGCGTGCTCACGATGATGTTGTCGAGGTGGAGTCGTCGCATGATGGCAACCAGCAGGCAACATCCTCCCACGATGACCCCGGCACGTTCCAACGGGAGGCCCGGATTGTGTACTCGATCCTCCAGTGCTTCGGTGGCCAACGTACGAAAGACGTCCTCGGCGGCGGCACGCGAGAGCACCATCTCGTGCAGTCGTGTTGCATCGAAGTGTTGCAGACCCAACTCCACTGCAGCAATGGTGACGATGCTGCCCGCCACGCCCACCACGCGCGCAGTGTCGCCAAGAGCGGGTCGTTCGATCACTGCGTTGTCCACGGCATCACTCACGATGGAGATGGCGTTGGCGAGTTCCTCGGGGCGCGGTGGATCACCGTGCAGCTCGGCTTCGGTCAGCGTGACGACACCGTGGGGGAGCGACACGCTGTCGCGTACCACCGCGCCGCCATCGCGCGTGTCGCCGATGGTCAATTCCGTGGAGGCACCGCCGATGTCCACCACCATGGTGACGCCATCGATTGGCGGCAGGCTCGCCACGGCGCCGTGCCATGCGAGATTTGCTTCGTCGCTGGCCGACAACAAACGCGGACTCACACCAGTTGTTTGTTGCACGTGTGCAAAAAAGTCGGCGGTGTTGTTTGCCATACGGCACGCTGCCGTGCCCGTGATTGCCAAGCGTGCTTCGTGCTGGCGTACGAGGGTGGCGTACCGGGTGATCACTGCGATGGTGCGATCCATTGCAACCTGCGACAGCGTTCCTGTTTTGCCAACACCTTCACCAAGTGCGGTGACGTGTACTTCACGTACGACTTCGTTGCCCACCGCATCAACGATCAACAAGTTCGTGGAGTTCGAGCCGATGTCGATCGCAGCGAAAGCACTCGTTGCTTCACGAGCAGATGCGTTACCTGTAGGACTCACGACCGTGGCGTCGCTTCCAGTTGCGTAGCCACCCATCGGCCAACCGGGTCGGCATTGCCCACCAACCAACTGGCATAGTGAGCGTGCAGGCACTTGACGCCACGACGTGTGCCAGCCACGCCACCGTACGGCCTGGGGCCGGAGTGCTGAGCGGGAATATGTGCATCGCGTTCGGCTGCGTATGCCTGATGCGCAGCGAGGAGTTCGTCGGCATCCACCTCGGCCTCGGCGGTGTTCACACCACCGGACGCTTCAAGCCGCGATACCGCAGCAACGTCGGCAGGGTCGACCAACCAGTAACGGGTGGGCATTGGTGTGCCGTCGTGCAATAGCGGCGCGTTTCGCACCACTCGCGGATCGCCGTTGGGGTGACGCAACACCACCGTGAAGTCGCCTTGCGGGCGACGACCCAACAGCGCTGCGACCTGCTCGATGTCGAGCGTGGTCGCTGTCTCAGCGGAAGATGACAAGGGCGGCCACCACGGCAACCAGCACGACTGCAACGGGAATCAGGCGCTTGGCGATGGTGCTACCTGCGGTATCAAGAAGATCGAGCGGCGCGACTTCTTGCGTCTGTTCGATCTTGCGCACATTCGGTGAAGGGGATGGCGCACTTGGCGACATGTCCGACACGCCCGGTGATGGCGCAGCAGCATCCGGGCCCGTTGCGGCAGGCTGCGATGCAATCAGCGCATTGAGATTGTCGACGAATTGCAGCAGCAACTTGTCGCTCACGTCAGCCAAGGCACCACGACCGAATTGCGCCACCTTGCCGGAGATGTTGAGTTGCGTATCCACCGTGCACTTGGCACTGGATGCACTCACGGGTTCGAGCCGCGCAGTAATGGTGGCCGACGCATTGCCCTTGCCGGTGGTGTCGCGACCTTCGGCCTTGAGTGATGCAAGAAAGTTGGTGTCGTCGCGCGACACGAATGATGCCTGGCCCTTGAATTGCGCCAGGATCGGTCCCACCTTCACCTTCACTTGGCCGCGGTACACCTCACCTTCCACTTCGGTGAGCTGGGCGCCAGGCAAACACGGTGCGAGACGTTCGAGGTCGGTGAGGATTCGCCACGCGTCGGAAGCCGGTACGGGAACCGTGAACTCGTGATGGAGATCCATTAGTGCTCACCTTGATTCGCCAGT
>JBBANV010000052.1:3377-7776 GCA_040401775.1 Ilumatobacteraceae bacterium | reverse complement strand
AGTGTAGGTGTTGGCTCTACCCCGAAACCTGAGACAGACCCGGTGTGACTACGTCACACACTGGGGTCTCTGTGTCTGGCAAAGGTTTCAGCGTGGGGTCTGGAAGGCGTGTCTGATTTAGGGCAAGGGTTGGTGGATGCGGTTTTGGTGGATGGCGTCCATGGCTGGGCCGAAGTTGCTGCCGTCAAACTTGATGCCGGCTGTCCTGAGTTGTTCTTTGAGTTGGCGTGACTTCTTGTGGCGTTGACCGGGTTTGATGTGTGGGAAGTGGGTGCAGATGGCTTGGGCTAGTTCGAGTTGTTTGGCTGTGAAGGTGCGGTCGGCGTCTTGGAGTCGGATGGGGCGCACGTCGCCGTCTAGTTGTTCTTCTACGAGGTTGACTTCGGCTGGTGCCCAGGAGATGCGTGAGAACAGTCGGGTGAGTTTGATGGTGTGGGCTTCACGCTCCATGTGGTACACGAGGTCAACGTCGTCGTTCTTGGCTGATGATCCGCGTTGGCCTGATTTGCCTTTGTCTTTGCCTGCGTGGTCGGTGCGTAGGAGGGCGATGCCTTTGGCTTTGAGGGCTAGGCCTGTTGTCCTGGCGAACTCACGGTAGGTGTCTGCTGAGTTCTCTTCGCCTTCTACGGCTCGGCCGGTGGTGTCGATGACTACGACTTCTGCCCCGGTCAGCTCGACGAGCTTCATGACTTCGGCTGCGCCTTCGTAGGTGTTGAGCGGTGGGAGGCTGGGGATGAGGGCGTAGTGGAGGTGGGTGAGGTCGTCTTGGTTGGTGTAGCCGAGTTGTTCTAGGCGTTCCATGAGGTCGCCTTGGGTCATCTCGTAGTCGAGGTAGAGGACGTGGACTGGTGGTTGGGCTGGTCGTCCGAAGATGGCTTTGCCTGTGGCGAGGGCTGCGACGCAGGCAAGGCTGAGGTATGATTTGCCGACTTTGGCTACGGCGAAGAGTGCTGTTTGTCGTGCGCGTGCGATGAGTGGGTAGGCGATCCAGTCTTCTTCGATGTGTTCTTCGTTCCAGAAGTTGGTCCAGTCGATGAGCATGTTGAGGAGTTGGTCGGGTGTGGTGGTGATTGGGGTGGGGTTGATGTTGAGGTATTCGTTGCTGGCTTTCTTCCAGTCGCCTCCGTGTCTTGTTTGGGCGTAGTAGCCGAAGCGGGAGTAGCCGCCTTCGGGGATGGGTGCGTTGCTGCTGAAGACGATGAGGGAGTCGTTGCCGTCGTGGTTGACGCTGGCGGAGACGCCGTGGTCTTTGCCTGGTCGGGTGTAGTAGTCGGCTCCGTCTTTGTGGTAGGCGTGTTTCCATCCGTCGGCCATGAGTAGTTCGTGCCAGTTGGTGTTGGTGTTGTAGCGGCTGCTGGGCAGGTTGGGGTCGTGGAGGAAGTCGTCGTGGTCTCTTGGTTTGGCTCGGTCTACTTTGGGTTGGGTGGTGAGGCGGTGGATGAGCCAGGCGGGTGCTGGGGCGGGTTTGATGTCGCCGATGGCTGAGCCGTGTTCGAATGCGTATTGTTTGCCGTTGGGGTGGGTGGATGGTGGTGCGCAGACGTAGCCGCCGTTGCCTCGGATGTCTAAGCCTTGGCCGAGTCTTTTGCCTGCGTCGTTGCGGATTTCTACGTTGGTGAGGAAGTAGAGGTGACGGCCACCGGTTGGGGTGAGGACGGTGACGGTGTCGGGCAGTTTGCCTTGTTCGGTTTCCAGGTCGTGTAGGACATCTGATCCTGACTTGCCATCCTTGTCGTCAACGTCGAGCACGAAGAACAGACCGTTGGCTGTCTTGCCGGTGGCGATGCCGATGCCTGCACCTTTGTGTGTCTTGCTCCACCAGTTGGTGATGGTGTCGATGTCGGTTGATGCAAGGTCGGGCCATGCTTCAATCAACGGCACTTTGGTTTTGTGTCCGATGGGGAATACTCGGATGCCGAGTTTGGCGTAAGCAAGAGCAGCGGTCAATGCACTCATGGCGGGTCTCCCTAGTAGTTAGTAGATAGTCAGGTTAGTGGGTCAGACATGACGCCCACGAATCTCGTGTAGCCATGCGACGTAGTCAGCTTCATGCATGAAGTCTTTGTCTTGCCAGTTGCCGTAGATGCCTTCGGCAATGGGGTTGAGTGGGATGATGCGGAACTTGGCTGGGGTGTCTGGTGTTGCTTCTTTCCAGAGTGTGCCGTCGTCGGTCTTGTATTTGTATTGAACGCAGAACGCTGGCAGACCGGCACGATCAGCCAGGTCAATCAGGGCGAGCATGCTGGCTGAGTCTTCACGCACCTGGCCGTTGTAGTGCCGGTACTCGATGAGGGCTACCGATTTGCGGTTGTCGTATTCGCACAGCAGGAAGTCGATGTCTACTGCTGGCACGTTGTAGCCCCAGCCTCGGTGCTTCTGACTGATGACCCAGTCGCGTTTGAAGTGTTGTTCATTGCTGCTCATTGTTGTTCTCCTGTGGTGGTACTTGGAACTCGGGTAGGTCGAACCAGTTGGTCCAAACCTGTGATGGGTGTTTGCCAAGTTTGATGGCGAACTTGTCTGCTTGGTATGGGTCGAGGTTGGTGGTGCCTTTGCGCCATTGTTGGATGCGGGTGCGGCTTACGCCGAGGACGGCACCGATGTTGGATGCCCATTCGCCCTCCCCGAATGATTCGAGGAGGGCGTGTGCTGGGAAGCACCACCGGTTGGTGAGTTTCTTTCGGGTCACCAGTCGCGGCTCATTGCTTCTGACTCGTAGATGTCGTCACCCCACAGTTCACGGAAGAACTGTTCCACGGTCTGCTGTGGCTGTGCGTGAATCTTTTGCATGGGGATGGACACCGTCTTGTATTGGCGGTGAGCCTGGACGGTGGTGACGTCCAACGGATCTATGTTCGTCTCTTCGATGAACATTTGTTCCGCTTGGTGGACTTCGCTGCCGGACACGGTCAGGATGATGTCACCTGGCGTGTTGTCATCGAAGACAACCTTGGTGACACCAAGCAAACCTTGGGCGTGCAGGATGTAGATGTCGCGCTTCATTGTGTGCGTTCCTTTCGGTTGATGTAGTTGACGAGTGACAACGCGAAGTTGAATCCGAGGAGGAACATCATTTCTGTTCACCGTCGTCTTCTACTTTGAAGTCTTCGCAGTTGACGATGCGCCAACCTTGCATCTTGCCTTCGTCCTGGCGGCGGATGAACTTCTTGGTTTTGAACTTCGGTGGCTGGATGCCTTTCTTGCCACGGGCTGTGGCATAGTCCTGCATCGACCACCAGATGTTGTCGAATCCACCTTGCACGAGTGCGTCGTACAGCTGGTCAGCGAGTTGGATTTCCGCAATGAGTCGTCGCTGCAACTCTTGGGTTTTCTTACGTTCAAGTGGCGTCATTGACGACCTCCTGTATTCACATGCGGCGGGCATGTCCGTGCTGGCCTCGGCAGGTCAGCGGCAACAAGGTAGCACAGTTTTTCGTCGTGACGGTGACTACCGAAGATTTATTTTTGCATGTCGGTTGGCGGTGTGTGGCGGGTGCAGATCGGTGCGACGGTCGGCGTGATGTAAAGAGTTATTTTATTTTCACACCTGACGCAACGCCAGGTCACTCCTCGTCGTCGAGGTCCGCTTCCCTGTCCATCCACATCTTGGCAATCTTTGCTTTCTGGATGTGGCTGACGGCTTCGCATAGTCCTATCGTTTCGGCTGCGGTCTGGTCTTCGAGACATTGGATGTAGAACGACTGGTCGGCATCTTCGTCTTCCACCACGGCAATGAGCACGTACTTGATGCACCAGCCTGAGCCAACGGAGTTGAGATACTTTTCAACGGGGTCAGTCTTCTTCGTCATCTTGGCCTTCGCAGGATGGCTTGGAGTTGGGTACGCAGCCGCATGGTCGTCGTGGGTCGCCAGTCTTCATCTGCGTTCAAGGGTAATCGGTGGCGACCAGGTCGCTGACCATTCGCGGCCCGGCTTGAATGCCACGGTTGCGTTGCCCTCTTGATCGAGCGTGACGAGTAGATAAACACCGCCTTGACGGTAGGCGTTCATGACGTCGGTTGCGTCGATGGTTCCAACCCAGCGGGCGTGGCTGTCGTGGTCGGCCATGACGGTGATGAACTGTGGGGTGAGTGAGTCGAGCATCAGTCGTCCTTGAACCGCGTGACTGCATTGTTGTGTAGGTCTTCGATGTGTTCGTGGACCATGCTGAGGCAGCCGAGGTAGCCGGCGGCGTCAACGATGCTGTCGCGGTGCCAGCGGCCTTCGTCGATGTTGGTGGTGAGTCGGGCAAGTTTGACTGCGACCATGAACAGCACCGCTTGCTTGATGCTCAGGTTCACACCGGTCATCGCATGGAAGATGCGTGCGACTTTGCCGTAGTCGTTGAACGGATGGTCGTACGCGGCTTGCCGTGGCCCGTTGATGAGTTCGTGGGCTTC
>JBBANV010000052.1:0-3277 GCA_040401775.1 Ilumatobacteraceae bacterium | reverse complement strand
CTCCTGGCTAGTTCGGTTTGTAGGGCTTTGATGGCTTGTTCGAGGCGGTCCACTTCGCCCGGGCCGACGAACAGTCGTCGGAGGAACTCGATGGCATCCGCTAGTTCTTTCTTGGTCATGGCGGCTTTCTAGTAGCGGGGTGGTGGCCGTGTCAACGCAGGGATGACACGGCCACCGGGGATTGCTAGTGGTGTGTTACCACATGTTGGCGGAGTCATCCTTGACAGGTGCATCCACTTTGGCTGCGTAGAGTTTCGGGGCGTTGAATGCCGCCGACTTCTTCTCTCCGTCGCCCGTGTATCGCACTGACAAGGTTGAGCCGACGAGCGTTGACACGCCTGCCTTCTCGGCTGCTTCGCGGATGGCTTTGACCATCTGACCTCGCACCCAGATGTTGGATGCACCAGTAGCGGTCTCCAACGTGAACACGAACACCCAGCGTGGGTCTCCGTTGTCGTACGTCTTGACGTTGCCGGTTGGGTCTTTGTCTTGCAGTTTCGTCACTTCGGTGACGACACCCGTGTGGGTGTCACCTACCTTGACGAACTTGAGGGCTGGCAGCTTCGGGCCGCCAGCGGTTGATTCCATGAACTCATCCATGAGTGTTCTCCTTGATGATGTAGTGGTTGCTAACTGGGATGTATTCGAGCACGGCTCGCTCGGCGTAGATGTCCTGCAGCGACGACCAAACTCGTTCGGCGTCAATGTAGGACAGGTCTGCCAAGGCAAGCCCTGCACTTTGGTATTGCTTTCCGGTGCGATGCATGCAAACGCTTCGCACTAGATCTTTGTCGATGTGGCCTTCTTGTTCTGCTATCTCTAGCAGGATTCGGGCGATGCCAACGCGACGCTCGGTTGCTGGGGTCATGCTGATTGACCCGAACGATTCTTCGTTGATGTCTCGGATGGTTGCCCGGCAGGTGTCGGGAATCATCTGGAACCGTGCCGACAGCAACGAGACGTGCTTGGCGTCAACGAGGGTGCCTTCGGTGCGGCTCATTTCTTCACCGCCTTCTTCTTCGCTGGTGTCTTCTTCTTGACGGGTGTGGCTGCGGCTTCGGCGATGGGCACGAGGTCGGGTTCACGGTTCGGTAGGAACGGTGCCGACGACTCACGCTCCAAGTCATCCAACTGCTTCAACAGCACGTCAAGTTGTGCTTCGTTGAAGTCGGGGAGCTTGACACCTGGGAACGGCCAGTGACGCTTCAGTAGGTCTTGCCATGCTGGGGCAAGGTTCTTGATGCGTTCGAGTGCCGAGTCACGGTTGTGGTCGGGTGCAGTAGAGGTGGCGACACCCGCTGTGGGCGGAATCCCGTCGTTGGCCGCCACCTCCACATGCACTTTGATGTGCAGGTCTTTTCGTTTGCGCCATGAGCGTACAGCCATCGCCATTTGTGCTGCTTCCCATCCGGCGACGAGGTCTACTTCGTAGAGGTCGAGGCGGCCTTGGCCTGCTGGTAGGTGGAGGATGACGCCGCGTGTCTTGTCGATGTCGGGTAGCGGTGTGCATTCTTTGGTGCGCCAGTCGTAGGTGTATTCGGCGTTGGCGTACATCGCCATTTGGACTGCGATGGCGTTCATCGCATAGTCGATTGACCCGGTCTTCAGGTCAAAGATTTGTTTTTTCTTGCGGGTGGAGAATCGTGCGATGCGATCCGCTGTCCCTGCGTACTCGTATTTCTCGTTGACGAGTAGCACTTCGACGTAGCGAGGGTCCATGATGACACCGTGCTTGATGACGCCTGCGAGGTATGCGTCAACGTCGGCTGCGAGTCCAGGCAAGATTGCTGGCTGTTGGCCGAGGTCGAGTGCTTGGGTGAGTGAGTGCAGGGCGGTGCCGATGTTTGCTTTGCTGGATGCACCTGCTGCTTCAATCGCTTGTTGCACGATGCGGTCAAGCGCACCTTTGTCTTCGAGTGCTGCTGATGCTGCGACGAGTAGGTCGTTGCGATGCACCAGACCTGTCGCAGTCATGCGACCTTTCCATGCTGTCAACGCACCTTCATCATCCAAACATTTGGCGATGGTGGTGACACGCGGGAATGATGTTTCTTTCCCTGCACGTGTTTTGATGAGGTAGCGACCCCATCGGTCTTTGGGTGCTTCACCCGTCGTGAAATTATTGTCGGCGGACATTCGTTTTCTCCTTGTTTGATTGCGGGGCTAACTGGGATTCGTGAGGCTACCTTATCGGCGGGGTGTGGGACGGTCAAGCATACCCATCAACTCGGCCCACAGCTTCGCTGGCATGATGGCGTACCAGTCGTCAACGTCTTCTGATCCACGGCGTTTGACGATGACTGCTCCAGTCCATGCACGGGCGTTGCCCATCTCAGTTTCTAGTTCGCGTAGGTAGCCAGGGATGTCAATCTTCTTCTCGTTCTTTACTTCGATGCAGACGCCTGGCATCCCGTCGATGTCGCCACGGTCATCGGTCCACCCGGCACGGCTGCGTTCGGCATGAATCCAGCCGCAGCGTTGTAGCCATTTGGCGACGAGCAGTTCGGCACGGTTGCCTTTGCGTTTATTGGGATGCGCCACGACTACGAATCCTACGACGCAGCTCGCGTCGTCTTTCGGTGGTGGTCGTACCACCCCACACGCCTACTTCTTCGAACTTGATTGCGTGTTCCAAACAGTCGACGCGCACCGGGCATCTGTTGCAGTACGACTTTGCTTCGATGACGAGGCGTCTGATGCCTTCTTCAAAGAACAAGTCGCCTGACAACCCGAAGCAGATTGCGTGGCGATACCACTTCGGGTGTGCTCCGATGTAGACGTTGTCTTCGTTGGACCAGTTAGCGATTGGTTCGTCGGTCATGTTTCCTGAGTGCTTCTCGGATGTGTTCGCTCTGCTTGTCTTGCATGTGTTGCGACCACCACTTCACTACCAGGTACAGCGACACAAGTTGAGTGACGATGAAGAATGCCCACTCGCCTGCGTTGATTGTTTCTTCTGGGAATCGTGGCATCAACAACCAAACGATTGTCCATGCCATCATGATTGGTCCGAGTATTACCAGTTTCTCTATGGGTTTCATACAGCCTCCTTTTGGCTGAATGCGACCCTAGGGCATCAGTGGTTCAAACTGGTGGATGCCATCTCGGAGGTTGTCCAGGGTGCCCAACCGCCGTACTGCCAGATGGCTAGGGCGGCTCGGGCTGCGGTGGCAGGGTCGAGCAGGTCGTCGCAGGTGCTAACAAGGCCCAAGGTCTGCATGTAGCCGTCCGGGTAGTACTTGCTGGGCAGGCACCAGGTCTTGGTGTGGATTTGGAA
>JBBANV010000051.1:3477-8179 GCA_040401775.1 Ilumatobacteraceae bacterium | reverse complement strand
TCTCCGGTGATACGCAAGTACGGCAATCGTCGCCGAATTTCATCGAACATCACCGCGATCTCGCGACGAGCCAGGTTGGCGCCGAGGCAAAAGTGTGGTCCGCCAGCGCCGAAGCCGATCTGTGCGGGCTGAATCTGACGCGTGACATCGAATCGGTACGGATCAGCAAACAGATCCTCATCGCGGTTGCCCGAGTTGTACCACATCACCACTTTGGTGCCGGCTGGCATTGCGATGCCGCCGAGTTCGGTGTCGCGGGTTGCAGTGCGACGGAAGTGAATGACGGGTGATGCCCAGCGCACGATCTCCTCGACGGCCGTGCGAGTGTGCTTCTCGAAGTCGTTGAACCAGATGCGCTGCTGGTCGGGGCGACGGGTCAGCTCCAACATCCCATGGCTGATGGCGTTGCGCGTGGTCTCGTTGCCGGCCACCACGAGCAAAATGAAGAAACTGCCGAACTCCTGGCTGGTCATGCGCTGACCGTCGACTTCGGCGTGCATCATCACGGAAGTGAGGTCGTCGGTGGGGTTCTTCAAGCGGGACTCGCCCAGTTGCTGGGCATACGAGAATATTTCGAGCGCAACCTTCATCAGGTTCTCGAGCGTCCCGCCGAAATCCGGGTCGCCCGCACCGAGAATCACGTTGGTCCAGTCGAGAATCTGGTTGGCGTCACTGCGCGGTATGCCCATCATGTCGCAGATGATCTCCAGCGGAAACGGGGCAGCGAGTGCTTCCACGAAGTCGAACTCGTCGTCGCCGTGGTGCTCGAGCACTTCGTCAACGAGCGTGCGAGCCTTTTCCTTCACGTATTCCTCCACACGTGCGATTTCCTTCGGGGTGAATCCCTTGGAAACGATGGAGCGCAAACGGAAGTGCTTGGGGTCGTCCATGTTGATCATCGATCCGAAGAATTCGTTCAGCTCCGGTGTCAGTGTGGTGATGTTCGAACCCTGCCCACTGCACCACAATTCGGGATTGCGGCTGACCGACCAGATGTCCTCGTGCTTGGTGAGCGCGTAGTAACCAGGACCCACCGGAAAATTGACCAGCGGCATCTCCTTGAAGAACTTGATGGGGGCTTCACGGCGCAACGACCAGAACGCCGATTCGCGGTGCTCGCGCGGTGCTACCCAAAACTCAGGGTCAGAAAGGTCAATGGAGTCCACGTCCAACGGGGTCAACTGCATGTCCGAATGGTACCGTGGCACGAGTTCGAAAGGATCACATCATGACCGAAGCAGTCATCGTCGCAACCGCCCGCAGCCCCATTGGCCGCGCCAACAAAGGTTCGCTCGTCGACCTGCGCCCCGACGACATGAGTGCGCAAATCGTTCGTGCCCTCATGGCCAAAGTGCCACAAGTAAAGCCCAGCGATGTCGAGGATCTCATCATGGGTTGTGGTCAACCGGCAGGTGAGGGTGGTTTCAACATCGCACGCGTGGTTGCGATGCTCGCTGGATTGGACGATGTCCCCGGCGTCACCGTCAATCGTTATTGCTCGTCGAGCTTGCAGACCATTCGCATGGCGGCGCATGCCATCAAGGCAGGCGAGGGTGATTGCTTCATCGCTGCCGGTGTCGAAACCGTCAGCCGCTACGCCAGTGGCGCAAGCGACACTGCACCGAATCCGATCTTCAAGACTCCTGGTGAGCGCACCAAGGCACGCGCAGCCGGCGGTCAGCCAACGTGGACTCCACCGCAGGGAATCTCCGACATGTACATCGCGATGGGTCAAACTGCCGAGAACGTACGTGAAGTCGAAGGCGTCACCCGCCAGGAGATGGACGAGTTTGCCGCACGCTCGCAACAGCGCGCATGCGAGAACATCGACAACGGCTTCTTCAGTCGCGAGATCACTCCGCTCACGCTTCCCGATGGTCGCGTCATTAGCAAGGACGACGGCCCGCGCGCCGGCACCACGGTGGAGGCTCTCTCCGGTTTGAAGCCGGCATTCCGTCCTGATGGTCAGATCACTGCGGGTAACGCATGTCCGCTCAACGACGGTGCCGCAGCGGTACTCGTCATGAGCGATACCAAGGCGAAGAAGCTCGGCCTCACTCCCTTGGCGCGAATCGTGTCGTCGGGTGTGTCGGGATTGAATCCCGAAATCATGGGCCTCGGACCAATCGAAGCGTCACGCCAGGCGTTGAAGCGTGCCGGGTTGACCGCAGATCAAATCGATCTCTTCGAAATCAATGAGGCATTCGCTGCGCAGGTGATTCCGTCGGCCAAGCACATCGGTATCCCGATGGACAAGCTCAACGTGCACGGTGGGGCAATCGCGCTCGGTCATCCATTCGGCATGACTGGCGCGCGCATCATGACCACTCTCATCAATGGTTTGCAGCATCGCGACAAGCGCTACGGCCTGGAAACCATGTGTGTTGGCGGCGGCCAAGGCATGGCGATGATCGTGGAGCGCCTCAGCTAACGCATCACACAAGTCGGCGCGCTGCGTGAAGGAGCACGTCAAGTGATCTAACGCGCAACTTCGCGAAGTACGGCGCTGGAGAACTCGGGCCAGTGGGTGAGCGCCCATTGGTCGAATTCCCGATCTGCGAGCACGGCACACGCAACATCGGCGATCGGGTCGACCCATACGAAGGTTCCGCTGCCACCGAAATGTCCGTAGCTCGCTGCTGAGTTGGTGGGCGACATCCAGTGCGGATGTTTGGTGCCGTGAATCTCGGGCCCCAATCCCCACGGGCATGGATCGAATCGACCGATACCGGGAACGATGCCATCCAGGTCGTCGAACTGTGGTGTCACCGCATCGGTGAACGTGTCGCGAGCCAGTAATCGCGAGCGACGAATCTCGGCAAGAAACAGCGAAAGATTCACGATGTCGAGGCGTGCATCCTTGGCTGCCGAGCCGCTTTGCGGCGGTGCCACGATTCCCAACGGCTCGAAGACCGCGCCATCGACGTACTCCCAGAATGGCATCTCACTTCGCTCTTCGAGGTGTGCCGCCAGCAGCTCGTACCCCGTGTTGGAGTAAGTGCGACGAGCGCCGGGCGGGCCAACCGGTGTTTCACCTTCGAACGGATACCCACCGGCGTGCGCAAGGAGGTGACGCACCGTGCAGCCTTCCTGGCCAAGCGAATCGGTGAGCGACACGGTGCCTTCCTCGGATGCAACCAGCACGGTCCACGCCGTGATCACCTTCGTTACTGAAGCGAGGCGATACTCGCGGGACTCGTCGCCGTGAAGGTGGATTTCTCCCTGGCGATCGATTACCGCAGCAGCCACATTGTCGACCGGCCAGTCGCCGAGGAGATCAAAGGCGCGCATGGGCGCAAGTTACTTCGTATTGCGAATCAGATCGGCCACGCGGAACGCCAAGTCGATCGACTGACGGGCGTTCAATCGGGGGTCGCACACCGTTTCGTAACGAGTGTCAAGGTCGCCTTGTGAAACGCCCTCAACACCACCCAAGCACTCGGTCACGTTCTCGCCGGTGAGCTCGATATGAATGCCACCGGGCCACGTGTTTTCGGCGCGATGTGCAGCGACGAATCCCACGATTTCGCGCAGAATCTCGTCGAAGTGACGCGTCTTTCTTCCGTTGTCGGCGGTGAACGTGTTGCCGTGCATCGGGTCACAAATCCACACCACGGGGTGTCCGGCATCGCGGACCGCGCGCAGCAGCGGTCGCAGTGATGCTTCCACCTTGTCGGCCCCCATTCGTGAAATCAGTGTGAGGCGTCCCGGCACGCGGTTGGGGTTCAGGGTTTCACAGAGTGACAACACGTAGTCGGCGGTGGAACTTGGTCCAATCTTCACACCGATGGGGTTGCCGACACCACGCAGGAATTCCATGTGGGCGCCGTCAAGCTGACGAGTGCGCTCACCAATCCACAACATGTGTGCCGAGCAGTCGTACCACTGGCCGGTGAGGGAGTCCTGGCGAGTGAGGGCCTCTTCATATCCGAGAATCAATGCCTCGTGCGAGGTGTACACGTCCACCTCGTGTAGCGCACTGTGGCTCTCGGTGTCGACACCGCAGGCGCGCATGAATGCAAGCGCGCGTTCGATCTCTGCTGCCATTTGCTCGTACCGCTGACCTTCGGCACTGGTGGCCACGAACTCCTGGTTCCATGCGTGCACTCGATTGAGGTCGGCGAAACCTCCCTTGGTGAAGGCGCGCAAGAGGTTGAGAGTGCTTGCGGATTGGTGGTACGCCTGCACCAACCGCTGCGGGTCGGGAATGCGGGCTTCGTCGTGCGGGGCGGGATCGTTCACCATGTGGCCACGGAATGACGGCACCTCGCGCGAACCAATCTTCTCGGTGTTGCTGGAACGCGGCTTGGCGAATTGACCCGCAATTCGACCCACCTTCACCACGGGAACTCCCATGGAGTACGTGAGCACTACGGCCATCTGCAGAATGACGCGAAGTTTCTCGCGAATGTTCACCGCAGTGAACTCTTCGAAACTCTCTGCGCAATCACCGGCCTGCAGCAAGAAGGCGTTGCCGTTGGCAACGTGGCCGAGGGTCGACAGCAGCGTGCGCGCCTCGCCAGCGAATACCAGCGGGGGATACGACTCAATTTGTTTGAGGGCCCGGTCGAGTGCTGCCGAGTCGGGCCATTCAGGCTGCTGGGCGGCAGGCAACGACTGCCACGTGGTTTTCGTCCAGTTCTTTGGCATGCCGACCTCGTCTTTCAGGCTACGGACATCTTCGTTTTCGTCATTCGCAGCC
>JBBANV010000051.1:0-3377 GCA_040401775.1 Ilumatobacteraceae bacterium | reverse complement strand
CCGGCAGGGCCGGCATGAGGGAAGATCGCTTCGACGTGGACGTTAGACCGTGAGGTAGTCGGGGGCGTCTTCTTGGAGAGACTCCACCGCTCGGCTCACGAGACGACGGGCAGCTTCAGCGGTGACACCGAGCTCTTCGCCGACTTCGCGGAAGCTCTTTCGCTCGCCACCAAAGAGACCAAAGCGGGCTTCAACGGCGTATCGGGCGCGTGGGTCGAGCGTGTCGAGCAACTTGTTCAACATGTCGTCTGAAGCACGGGACATGACGGCTTCTTCGGGGCTCATGTCATGGTTGGGTACCAAGTCGCCGAGCGTGGCATCGCCGTCGTCGCCGATGGGCTTGTCGAGCGACACCGGCGTGGTGAGTCGGTGCAGTTCGGCATTTTCAGCCGAGAGGCCATCGGCATCGCCGGAACCCTGACGCAATGCGGCACGCAAGTTGGCCGAGCGGTCTCCAGGAATTCGGATGAGGCTCGCCTTTTGGTCGAGCGCACGACCGATGGCCTGGCGAATCCAGAAGGTGGCGTAAGTGGAGAATTTGAATCCTCGGCGCCAGTCGAACTTGTCTACGGCGTGCTCCAAACCGAGGTTGCCCTCCTGGATGAGGTCGAGCAGGTCCATGCCCTGAGGCAATGGGTAGCGACGCGCAATCGACACCACGAGGCGCAAGTTGGCGCGAATGAAGCGATCCTTGGCGCGCTTGGCGTCACGCAAATCCTTGCGCAGGGCCGCAGAACGCTGACCCTTCTTCATCTTGGCTTCGGCAACGCGACCGGCCTCGATGGCCTTCGAAAGTGTGCGCTCGTCTTCGGCGTTGAGCAGCGGAACCTTGCCGATGTCATTGAGGTACAGACCGATGGAGTCAGACATAGTTGGCGCTTTCTGTGGGGGCGACGACACACGTCATCCGCGAGGGGTTTCGGGTGGCGTCGGGGGGTTGTGGGGGGATTTCGGGGTATTCGGGGGAGTAGCGAAGTTACAGGAATGTCACGCACGATGTCAAGGGGGATGTTGCAAAAATCACCAACTTCCTGCTAGGGGAGCATCAAACGGCGTGGCTGTGCGGTTTGGTGGAGGACGGATGCGTCGTCTTTGGAGACGCTGGAGCACATCACTCCTAGAATTTGCGCGTGCCGCAACGTCTCGGGGTGTTCGGCGGCACCTTCGATCCTCCGCACGTAGGCCACCTGGCCGTCGCTAAAGCGGCACGTGATTCGCTGGCACTCGACCATGTGCTGCTGGTGGTGGCCAACGATCCGTGGAAGAAGTCGCCGGAGCGGGTCGTCACCCCCGCAGCCGACCGGCTGGCGATGGTACGTGCGTTGGTGGCTGGCGAACCAGGGCTGGAAGTCAGCGACGCAGAGATTCGCCGCGGTGGTCCGAGCTACACCGTCGCCACATTGCGCGAGTTACGTGCCGCGAATGGCGATGCGGAACTCTTCCTCATTATCGGCCGCGATTTGGTGGACGATTTTCCGTCGTGGCACGAGTCGGCGGAGATCGACAGGCTTGCCACCATCGTGGTGGTGGATCGACCCGGGTACGTCACCGATGCCCGCCGCGGGTGGAAAATGCTGGTGGTGCCACCCGTCGATGTGAGCAGCACGGAGTTGCGTGAGCAGTTGCGCAGTCATCGACACGATGGCGGCGCCTTGCCGAACATTTCTCCGGCCGTGCTGCAGGTCATTCGTGAGCGAGGCCTGTACGAACGAAACGCCGACGACATCGCTACGGTGCGACACTCGTGACCGCATTTCGATCGCGTCAGCTTCGTGCGTTGCGAATCGCGATTGCCGCGGGTGTCGCTGCGGCGTTGACGTTGCCGATTGGTGTCACGCTGGCATGGAATCAACTGCTCGACTCCAGGGCGTCCACCAGCGTTGCTGGCGCGAGCATCAGCGTCCCCGACACGCCTGCTGCTCTCATCGCTGCGCTCGGACAAGGTGGACAATTGAGTCAACTCTTCGTGGCCACGCTTGCGGTCGATGGTGTGGGCGGCACGGTGGTGATGTTGCCGATCGGCGCAGCCACCGAAGTTGCACAGGTCGCGAACGCCAACAAGCAGGAGGTGTCTCGTCGCCTCGCGGATGTGTTCGCAACCGATGGCCTCGCCGGGTTGGCCAACGAGGTGCAGGGACTTCTCGATGTGTCGTTCGTTGCAACGGGTGCGCTGAGCCGTCCCGACCTGATAAATCTGCTTGCCCCGCTTGGCGGAGTGGATGTGTTGTTGGATCGCGAGGTAACAACGGTGGCGGTGGACGGCACCATCACCAAGCTGGCCGATGCAGGCGAAGCGCTGTACCCGATTGATCGTGTGGTGGACATTCTCCTGGCTCGTCGCACCAACGAAAAAGAATCGCAGCGATTTGCGCGTCATCGTGAAGTGTGGAATGGAATATCGGAACGTGTTGGTGGGGGTATCGAACTTCCACCTGAAACTGACACCACGCCTGCAGGATTGGCCGACGTCAACAACTTCATGCGAAGGGTGATGGCGGGTACATTGCAGGTGTGGCAGTTGAGCGCAGCACCCGTGCTTGACTCCACGCTCAATCCCAAACGTTCCGACTTGTATTCGTTGGATCGAGCCGAAGTCACGATGGTGTTTGCCTCGGTTGCCCCGAGCGCCCTGGTTGGGGGCGATTTCCCGCTCACGGTGATGATCGACAGCGCGTTCAACGACCCCGTCGTGAGCCGAGCCGCAGTTGCAAGGCTCCTCGAAGCCGGTATTGGTGTGGGTGTCATGCGCGAAGTGTCGGCACGCGAAGACGAAGCCAGCGTGATTGCGGCAGATTCCGACACGGCAGATGCCATTTCGGCATTGTTGGCCGGTGGTCTCGGCAGGATCGATACACGGAAATGGTCAGCGTCAGTATCCGGCATCGACGCGTCCATCACCCTCGGCAGTGAATTCGCAGAGTTGGTGCGTAGTGGCAAGTAGCGGTGTGGATACCGACACGCTTGCAGTAGCCCGGAGCGCTGCTCGCGCGGCCGACGACAAACAGGGCAGTGATATCCGCGTTATCGACGTGTCCGAGGTGATGCCAATCGTTGGATTGTTCGTGGTGACGAGCGCTGGCAACCCGCGCTTGGTGCGCACGATTGCCGGCGAGGTGGAAGACCGAATTCGGCTCGATCACCGACGTTCGCCGGTGCGCACCGAAGGCATCTCGGAGTCGCAGTGGATCCTGTTGGACTATGGCGATGTGGTGGTGCACATCTTTGCCGAAGAGACGCGTCGTTTCTACGAAATCGAGCGCTTGTATCGCGATCGCCCCGTGGTCGATTGGCGGGGGTAACGAGGGAGACGCCGGCGGGCGAGTTCCGATAGGTTGGCGTGGCGATTTCGGGGCTGTAGCTCAGTTGGTAGAGCGCCT
>JBBANV010000050.1:1193-8258 GCA_040401775.1 Ilumatobacteraceae bacterium | reverse complement strand
CGAATTCGCCGAAGAGATGCTCGAGGCTCTTGCCCACCACGTTGGCCAACACGTTCAAACGTCCGCGATGCGCCATACCAATCACCGCACCATCCAACGCATGATCGGCGGCCAGATTCAGGATCATGTCCATGATCGGCACGGCGGACTCCGCACCCTCCAAGCCGAATCGCTTGGTTCCCACGTACTTGGTGGCCAGGAAACGCTCGAAGGCTTCCGCTGCGTTCAAACGCTCGAGAATCACCATCGGCTCGGGTTCGAATTCGTCACGATGGCCTTCAACGCGCTCCTGCATCCATCGCTGTTCGTCGGTGTTCTGGATGTGCATGTACTCGATACCGATGGTGCGGCAGTACGCGTCGCGCAAGACGCCGAGCAACTCGCCCAGCGTCGAACGCTGCACGCCGCCCACTCCGCCCGTGGCGAATTCGCGGTCGAGGTCCCAGATGGTGAGCCCGTACGTGAGTGGATCGAGCTCGCGCGGCATGCGTGGTGCCTTCCAGCGCAACGGATCGAGGTCGGCGATGAGGTGCCCGCGAACGCGGTGCACGCGGATCAACGTCGCGACCTGCATCTGCTTGTGGGCCTGCAAATCGGCACCTTCGAGATCGTTCGTATCGGTTCGCCACTTCACCGATTCGTACGGCACACCGAGGCTGCGGAAGATCGCTTCGTAGAAACCGTGCTCGCCGAGCAACAACTCGTTCACATACTTGAGGAAGAGTCCGCTCTCTGCACCTTGGATGATGCGGTGGTCGTACGTGCTCGTGACGGTGACCACTTTCGACACACCCAGTTGGTTGAGCGCACGCTCGTCACTCCCCTGGAATTCTGCGGGATAGTCGATCGACCCGACGCCCACGATGACTCCCTGCCCCACCATGAGCCTCGGCACCGACTGATTCGTGCCAATGGTGCCCGGATTCGTGAGGCTCACGTTGGCGCCTTGGAAGTCGTCGATGGTGAGCTTGTTGTTGCGCACCTTGCGAATGATCTCGTCGTAGGCCACGAGGAAGCCCATGAAGTCGAGGGTGTCGGCGCCCTTCAGCACCGGCACCACCAGCGTGCGCTGACCATTTCCCTTGTCGACGTCGACCGCAAGACCCAGGTTCACGTTGGTGAAGCGCTGTATCTGTGGTTTGCCGTCGGCGTCGGCCACGTAGGCGTTCTTCATGTTCGGCACTGCATCGGTCAATGCGCGCACCACGGCAAAACCAATCAGATGGGTGAAGCTCACCTTGCTTTGCCCGGTTCGCGACCGATAACCGTTGATCACACGTCGGTTGACTTCCAACAACTTCGCCGGAATCTGTCGCACGCTCGTGGCGGTGGGCACCGACAAACTGCGCTCCATATTGGTGGCGATCGCCGCACCCACTCCGCGAATGGGCTCCGGCTCACCGGGAGGCGTCAGCACTGCAGGTGTGGCTGGAGCCGTTTGCGTAGGCGTGATAGCCGCCGGACGACGTATAGGGAGCGTGTCGTCGGTTTTGCCGTTCGATCCTGCGGCGGGCTTGCCATTGCTCGTTGCCGTAGCCGCCGCGACACCGCCAACGGCAGAAGCCGTCGTGGCTACCGGCTTGTAGTCGCTGAAGAATTCCCGCCACTGCTCGCTGACCGCCGCCGGGTTGTCACGGAAGCGCTCGTACATCTCCTCCACGAGCCACGAGTTGGTACCGAAATCCTCGCCCGACGCACCTGCAGGGGTGTTCACGGGCGAACTCACGCCTCCAGCGTACTTATCCAGGGAGCCACCATCGGTGGTGGCACGACGGTTGCGACGTTGGCTTTAGCCGAGCATGAATTCAGACAGCAGCCACAGCACCAGCCACAGCACACCGCTGGTGATCAGCGCGTTCTTGTGCGACTCGTACGGCCAGAGCAACTTGTTGGTTGCTGCAGAGCCACCGAGTTTTCCGAGCGCATTCAACTGCAGAATCGCGCCGATGACCACGGCGATGATCACGTAGGTGGATGCCTGACTTGGTGTCGCACCTGCATACGCACCGCTGTAGAAGTGGGCGGAGCCAACCATGAACCACAGCATCGACACCGAGAAGATCAGGTTCTGGCGCGATGCGAGCAACGCTCGGCGACCAGCAGCCGCAGCATTCGGATCGGCCTGACCGCCTCCCAGCACGTTGACGGCGTTGGCCAACACGATCTTCTGGTTCTTCCAGATGATCATCCACACGTTCGCGGCCATCGTCAAGCCGTACAACATGCCCACGGAAATCGCAGCATCATGACCGATGCCAGCGGTCGAACCCTCGCCGAGGAAGTTCTGCCAGTAGTCCGGCTGACCGGTGATGAGCAGTCCGGTGCCCAATGTGGCGATTGCCGCCCAGCGGAACCACCAGAGTGCGCGACGTGCCAACTTGTCCAGGGTGATGTTTCGTGCCTTGGCCTCATCGCCGTATGACGCGAGGGCTGGAACCTGCACCAAGTTGAAGTAGTAGAGCAAGCCGATCCATGCAATACCGACCAAGACGTGCAGGTAGCGCATGAAGAAATCGAGGAAGTAGTTGCCTGAGAACAGTTCCACCGTGTGACCTCCGGAGTGTGTTGTAGTGCGTGCGACAACCGTCGCTCGCACTTAGAAGGTAGTGGAAACTAGGTTGTACGTCGGTGACTGCCGAATTCATCTACACCTGCTACAAACTGGGACGCTTCTACCCGCCCGACCGTCAGGTGCTGGCCGACATTTCACTGTCGTTCTATCCCGGTGCAAAGATCGGTGTGCTCGGATCCAACGGCAGCGGCAAGTCGAGCCTCCTCAAGATCATGGCGGGTCTGGACGACGGCTACAGCGGCGAAGCACGCCTCACTCCGGGCTTCAGCGTCGGGCTGCTTGCGCAAGAACCACAACTCGACGCCAAGAAAGACGTCCTCGGCAACGTGATGGACGGTGTCGCACCGATTCGTGACCTGCTCGCGGAGTACGAAAAGGTCACCGCCATGTGGGGCGAGCCGGATGCCGACTTCGAAAAGGTCGGTGCCCGCCAAGCCGAGCTCGAAGCCAAGATCGCCGCAGCCGACGCGTGGAGCCTGGAGCGCAACGTGGAGATTGCCATGGATGCACTGAGGTGTCCGCCGAACGACGCCGACGTCACCAAGTTGTCCGGCGGCGAGCGTCGTCGCGTGGCGCTGTGCCGACTGCTGCTCTCCCGCCCCGACTTGCTGTTGCTCGACGAACCCACCAACCACCTGGATGCCGAGAGCGTCGACTGGTTGGAGCGCTTCCTGCAGGAGTACTCCGGCACGGTGATTGCCATCACCCACGACCGCTACTTCCTCGACAACGTCGCCAAGTGGATCCTGGAACTCGATCGCGGTCGCGGCATCCCCTTCAGTGGCAACTACTCCAGTTGGTTGGAACAGAAGCAGGAACGTCTCGCGCAGGAAGAGAAATCCAACGACGTGCGCCGTCGCACGTTGCAACGCGAGTTGGAATGGGTGCGGATGGCCCCCAAGGCGCGACAGGCCAAGGGTAAAGCACGCCTCGCTGCGTACGAAAAACTCCACGCCGAAGCGCAGGCCGCCGAACGTGGGCCCGACAAGCTGGAGATCACCATCCCCGCCGGCAAGCGACTCGGCGACACCGTCATCAAAGTGGAGAATCTCAACAAGGGATACGGCGACAGGTTGCTCATCGAGAATTTGACCTTCTCGTTGCCACCAGCCGGCATCGTGGGCATCATCGGCGCCAACGGCGCCGGCAAAACCACGTTGTTTCGCATGCTCACCGGCCAAGAGCAGCCCGACTCCGGCACGGTGACGGTCGGCGACACCGTGCAACTGAGTTACGTCGATCAGAGCCGCGACTCGCTCAACCCCGAGAGCAGCGTGTACGAAGAAATCACGGGTGGTGCCGACACGTTGAAGGTTGGTGGTCGCGAGATTCATGGTCGTGCCTATGTCGCCAGCTTCAACTTCAAGGGCAGCGACCAACAAAAGAAGGTCGGCGAACTCTCCGGTGGCGAGCGAAATCGCGTGCACTTGGCGAAGTTGCTGAAGAGCGGTGGCAACGTACTGCTCCTCGACGAGCCCACCAACGACTTGGACGTCGACACCCTGCGCGCCCTTGAATCCGCCCTCGAAGCGTTCCCCGGTTGTGCGGTGGTCATCAGCCACGACCGATGGTTCCTCGACCGCATCGCCACCCACGTACTGGCGTTCGAAGGAAACAGTCAGGTGCGCTGGTTCGAAGGAAACTTCCAGGACTACGAAGCATGGCGCCGCAAGGAA
This sequence comes from Ilumatobacteraceae bacterium, assembly GCA_040401775.1. Classification (GTDB taxonomy): domain Bacteria; phylum Actinomycetota; class Acidimicrobiia; order Acidimicrobiales; family Ilumatobacteraceae; genus F1-60-MAGs027. Next base: position 4,010 of record JBBANV010000050.1, on the reverse strand, counting down.
CTCGGTGTCGATGCCGATCAGCCCAAGCGCCTGCGCTACAAGCCACTCACCCGCAAGTAAATGAACGACTCCACCAATCATCGCGCCGTTGCGATCATCCGCGTGGTGTGTGTGGTGTGCTTCGTTGGCGGTATCGCGGGAATGATCGTTGCTTCGCTGGCCGACAACAACATCGGTGCGGTGCTCACTGCCGGCATCGTGAGTGCGATCGCTGCAGTGGTGTTATTGGCCGTGAGTACCGTTGCAACTCATCGCCGTGCCGAGGTATTCAACGAGGCTGATGCGGAAATCCTCGAAACAGGAATCCGTCGACTGGTTGCGTCCGGAAGCAGTGAGTCCGCCGTACGTGATCTCGTGCGCCGAGCCATCGAGCTCGGACGGCGCACCCGATGAGTGACGCGCACGCCCAACAGATTCCGGTAGATCTCAGCGACGCTGAACTTGCCACGCGACTGGCGCGAGAAACCGGCGAGCTCTTGATGGAATTGCGCGAACGACTCCTTCGCGAAGGGGCGTCACCGTGGCATCTCATGGACGCCGGCGACGCCATCGCCCATCGATTCATCGTCGACACGCTGCGTCGCGTTCGACCGAACGATGTCGTGCTGTCGGAAGAAGGATCGGACGACGTGGCTCGATTGTCGGCTCAGCGCGTGTGGATCGTCGACCCGCTCGATGGCACGTCGGAGTTCGGTGAAGGTGACCGTGACGACTGGGCCGTACATATTGCACTGTGGGATCGCTCCGCAGGAGCAAACGGAGAACTCATTGCCGCGGCCGTTGCACTTCCCGCGCTCGACACCACGTTGTCGACGTTTCCACCGCCGCCGACTCCTCCTCGTCAGGATCGCACCCCACTCATGGTGGTGTCGCGTTCCCGAACTCCGGCCGTTGCTGCGGCCGTGGCGAGCCAGCTTGGTTATGACGGTGTGCGACTTGGATCCGCCGGCGCCAAGACCATGGCGGTGGTGCTGGGCCACGTCGACATCTACCTGCACGCAGGTGGGCAATACCAATGGGATTCTGCTGCACCCATCGCAGTTGCTCGTGCCGCCGGACTCCATACCAGCCGTATCGATGGAAGTCCCCTTCTTTACAACGATCGCGACACGTGGCTACCCGACTTGTTGGTATGTCAGCCCCACCTGGCCAACGACATCCTCCAGGCAGTGCGCAACTTCACATCCCTCTGAGGCGCTGCGCCCGACGCAGACCCTGAACCATTCGGCAGACTGCGGGGGTGGAAAGCGTCGTTACACCGCCCGCCGATCGTGCGTGGGGTGCATTCAGCGACAATCCGCCGTGGATTCTCGACCGCGACACCATTCGCTGGCGCGGCCTCGTCGACGGTCTTCGCAGCCAGGCCCGTACGGAACTGCCTTCGCTCATGCGACCGCCACGCGTGCCACCGATTGCTCGCCTCGTCGTGGTGGTGTTTCGTCTCGGCGTAGCGCTCGGTCCATGGTGGTGGAAGCGTCGACGAAAGAAGTATGCAACCCCCGAGGCGTCGCGTGCCGATTTGTCGTTGCGCATGCGTCGTGCCATCGAGCGGCTCGGCTCCACCTACATCAAGTTGGCACAAATCATCTCCAGTGGCGAGGGACTCTTCCCCATCGAACTCGTGGAGGAGTTCAAGCGTTGCCGCGATCAGGTGCCGGCGGAATCTTTCGATGACGTTCGCGCAGTAGTGGAAGCCGACCTCGGCGCACGCATCGAAGACGTCTTTACCTCGTTCACCACGCAACCGATAGCCGCCGCGTCAATCGCCCAGGTGCACGCAGCCGTCCTTCGCAGCGGTGAAGCCGTGGTGGTGAAGGCGCAGCGTCCACGCGTTGGAATGCTCGTTCGCAAGGACTTGAAGGTGATGGCGTGGCTGGCACCGTTCCTCGTTGGAAGAATCAAGATCGCAGCACTCGCCAACCCGCCGGCTCTCGTCGAGTTGTTTGCCGAAACCATCGTCGAGGAGTTGGACTTCCGACTCGAAGCCTCGAACATGTTGGACATCGCGAGCATCCTCGCCGACCTCAAGCAGGACGGTTACGTGATTCCGCGACCACACCCCGAACTGGTGACTCGTCGCATCATCGTGATGGAACGTCTCGAGGGATTCAAGTTCGACGACGTTGCCGGCATGAAGGGTGCGGGTATCGACACCGAAGCCGTCATCCGCACGGGAATGGTGGCGTTCATGGAGGGCGCGTTGTTGTACGGCGTGTTCCATGGCGACCTGCACGGCGGCAATCTGTTCGTGATGCGCGACGGACGCACCGCGCTCCTCGACTTCGGCATCGTGGGTCGACTCTCGGGCAATCGGCGATTGGCGTTCCTGCGGCTCATGCTGAGTGCCACCACCAACGACGTGAAGGGACAAATGGCCGCCCTGCGGGACTTGGGCGCGCTTCCGATGGACACCGATCTCGATGCGGTCATCAAGGACCTCCGACTCGATCAACCCACCATCGACCCCACCACGCTGTCGGGTGAAGAACTGGTGAAGGAAGTGCAACGCGTGGTGAAGGCGATGCTCGGGTACGGAGCACGCATGCCCAAGGAACTCATGCTCTACGTAAAGAACATGGTGTTCCTCGATGGCGCAATCGCCCGTCTCGCCCCTGATCTCGACTTGTTGGGCGAGATCGCACAAATCTCCATGCTGTTCGCCCAACGCCACGGCGAACGCCTCGGACGCGAACTCGGCATCGACCACACGCAGGTGGAAATCAACCTCGACAGCGTGAAGGCCGGTCTCGGTGTGAGCAACGACACCGACCGCATGACGTACCGCGATCTCCAGAAGCGTCGTGAGTTGATTCAAAA
>JBBANV010000050.1:0-1093 GCA_040401775.1 Ilumatobacteraceae bacterium | reverse complement strand
CTCGAAGCGTCGCTTCCCGAAGCCACCCGACTCATCATGGTGAAGAACGACGGTTGCGTTGCGATCCACGCGGACGGTGGTGCCTACAAGCCGCTCAACTGGATGAATGCTCCGAACGAGATTCGTGAGTTCCCCGATCGCTGGGAGATCACCAATCCGAAGGACGAGAAGCTCACCATCACCATGTTGGACGTACTCAGCGACACCTCGCACGATCTCGGCGAGGATCCCGGACTCTCCAAGGATGGCGTCGAAGCACACCTGCAGGAATTGTTGGCGGCCGACCCGACGGTGATCGAGGACGGACTCACCCTCATCTCGCGTGAGTACCCCACCGCAATTGGTCCCGTTGATTTGTTGTGTCGGGCCATTGACGGCACCACGGTTGCCGTCGAAGTGAAGCGTCGTGGAGAAATCGACGGCGTCGAGCAGCTGGGCCGGTATCTCGAGTACCTTCGCGCCGATACCTCACTTGGCACCCTGCGTGGTGTGTTCGTGGCGCAGTCCATCAAGCCACAGGCACGCACACTCGCCGAAACGCGCGGTTTGGCGTGGAAGGAAGTCGACTACGACGAGCTTCGCGGTCGGCGCAAGGATGAATTGAGGCTGTTCTAAAACATGATTCGCGAGATTCACACCGCCGACCTTGATGACGTCATGCGCATGAACAACGACAACGTTCCAGCCGTCTCGTTCATCGAACGTGATGAACTGGAACAGGACATCCGCCTCGCCAAACATGCACTCGTCATCGGCGACTCCCCGGTGCGGGGCTTTTGCACCACCTTTTCCAGCGGTATCACCGAAGACCTCGGCGTGAACTATGCGTGGTTCGCCACGAGGTACCCGCACTTCGTGTACCTCGATCGGGTCGTCATCGACACCGCGTTTCGCTCGCAAGGATTGGGCGAGATGCTGTACGACGAAGTGGAACGGCGAATTCGCGCCGAAGCCGTCACCGACCTTTTCGTGTGCGAGGTCAACCTGCAGCCGCGCAACGACGGCTCATTGCGGTTTCATGCCCGCCTCGGGTTCGAACAGGTCGGCGAACAGGAATCCAAACCCGGACTCATCGTGGCGATGCTCGCCAAGC
>JBBANV010000049.1:0-8290 GCA_040401775.1 Ilumatobacteraceae bacterium | reverse complement strand
GAGCGCATCCCTGATAAGGATGAGGTCACAAGTTCGATTCTTGTTAGCCCCACCGACAACGAAACACCTGGCCGAAAGGTGACTCAGCGTTTCCAGGGTGTTCGTTCGAGCACTCGTGGAAGCCACGCAAACAGGTCAAGTTGAAGTTTGTAGGAATCGATGAGAAGGCGCTCTCCAACAATGGAGAGTGTGTGCGGTCCACACCGTTCCGCGACGCGTATTGATGCAACAAACTCTTCTTCATAAGTGTTGGTGTCGAGCTGGACAATGTGATTGAGGGTGACACCATTTCCGTATTGTCGTCGATTGTTTTGTCCCGTTCGAAAGTACTGATTGCCGATATTGAGAATGGGCCCCGCATTTCGTGCAGATGCTGGGTCGGTCACTACGGGGTTCAGTGGGTGTGGTTCGTACGGGCCGGTGATCTGGTCGCTGAACCAGAGGAAGAGATGGTCAGCCTCAAGTCCGGCTTTCCCCGCAAAGAGCCACCAACGACCTTGATCGAAATGAAGCATCGGGTCAATGAGACGTTCGTTTTCTAAGCCCCGAAGAATCACCGTCTCGCGAATCGAGTGCATGGAATCAAGTTCACAGAGGGCCTGCGGACCGCTCTGAGCCATTTCTGGGAGGATGTATGTCGTTCCTTCATGAACGACCACGAAAGGGAACGACAAATGTTTCCCTTGACTGAAACCTTTTGTGTCAACAAACGAAGATGTATCGCCAGTGATCGTCATCAGCCGCCCTGTAGCGCGACGGCGTGGCATCGCTTCGCAAACGATCACACCATCAGCCAAGGCGAAGGGGTCAGCAATGAACTCAAGCCCTCGTGGGGTTGATAAGGACGTCAATTTGTCTAGGACGATTGAAGAATGGGCAATATCTAGTTGCTTGGAATCGGCAATGGAGATTTCCCACTTTCGTCGGACGAACAGTCCCTGGATCAAGCGAAACGCCTTTCGCAGGAGAAGGGTGAAGAGGAACCGAATGACGATGACGTTGCTTGGCAGTTGGAAACTCTTGCTACTGGTTTCAAGTGGAATTGACTTGTCCGTCGAGCAATTCTTCAGTGCCGTTCGGAGCAAACGAGTGCCACTAGAGAAAACATGGTCCATCGTTTTCTTGTAGGAGTGCCGTTCAAGCCGATAACGACCGATTGCCCTGATTTGACCAGCATCCAACTTGTTTGAAAGTTCCTGAACGATGACACCTACATGGCTTGCATCGTCGAGGATCTCATAGAAACCCGCAGGTCTGCCTCGGTACATGGTCGGATCGCCGTGGTGAAATGACAGGATCCCATGGGTTACAGGGAGTGTTTCTGCATCCCGAATCAGATTCATTCCAAAACGAACGATTGCATCCAAGTTCAGCGCCCCTATTCGACTTCTTACTTGGTCGCCAAGGATCTGCCACTTTCCGACCGTTTGGCATTCAAAGTCAATGATTTCGCATCGATCGTTGATCAGTGGAGCCCACGGGACAGATTTCGTTTGACGACCTCTGAGGGAAATCGCACTCAACACGTAGTACCCAAAGTGGCGAAAGAGATGACGGCGTCGAGTGCTATTCGTACAGTTGACGACGGCAACGAGCTCTATAAGGTCTTCACACTGTTCCATTGACGTGAGTTGCCATTGGGTGATCCACGGTGAGTCAACGAGAACTCCCACCCTGAGCCGCTCTGGTCGAATCTCACCCATGAAGGGCTCGCCAGCGCAGGGTGCGGATAAACGACGTTGGAAGTCTCCGGGCCAATTTCAGAGTCGACCAACACCAACTTGCGATTGTTTGCAGCGGACCAATGTAGCCACGACGGCGAAGCTGCAGTATCGCTCGGAGTTCGCTGATGAACATCGCAAAAGTTTTTCCGCTTAATCCACCCGCGCCATAAATCGGTTTGTGGAGAATTGTGAGTGCTGTATCAATTCGATTGACCCCGCCATATCGGGCAGCAAGTTCCATCCAGAGGAGGTAGTCCTCTGCAAGCCGGAGACGAGAATCGAATCGGTCTGGAACGGCTCGTCGAATCACGACTGACGGGGTCGTGAACCGGTTGCGTCGGAGAATGTCAGTCACGGTAAAGCGGGATACGGAGTCGGAGTTCAGGGAAGCAATGCCATCATGTGCAAACCGATGCCGAGTTCCGCAGATCACCTCGGTTGGGTGACTTCGCATCCACTGACATTGAATTCTCAGTTTGTCTGGATCCCAGGAATCGTCTGCATCCAGAAATGCCACAAGTTCGGTCTTTGCGGCATCCCAGCCTTTGTTACGTGAGCGACCGGGGCCGATGTTGAGCTCATTTTCAAGTACTCGGATGCGAGAGTCTGTTGCAGCAAGTTGGTGGAGGAGTTCAGGTGTCTGGTCACCGCTTGCATCGTCTACGAAGATGATTTCAGCCGGTTGGTGAGTTTGGGCAAGCACTGAGTCAAGGGCACGCTTAATGACATCTGCAGACCGAAATGTGGGGATGATCACCGTCACGCTTGGAAGATCGGTCGAAACCACCATGGGTAGCGTACCGATGTTGGACATGCGACATCTGCCGACAGCCCCGAGATGTCGGTAGCGTGGCTGACGGAGAATATCGAGATGAATTTCCTCAGACGAGTGTTCATGGTGCTTGGCATCGCTGGGATCGCCGCCGCCGTTCTCCGAGTGAAGGGCAAGTCAGAGAGTTCGACACGTCGCGGTGGATGGCGACAGGTCAACCCACCGATCAGTGAATAGTTCAAGCGCTCGGGCAGCGTGACATGACGAATCGTGTGGGTGTTGTTGGTTGTGGGGTGACTGGCTCTCGGGTTGTCGGGCAACTCGTCGCACTCGGATGTTCGTCAATATTGGTCACCGACATCAATCGACTGAAGGCCCAACAACTTGTTGCGCTGTACCGATCGGACGGTGTGACTGTCGAGGTTGGAGACCCGAAAGAAGTCGCTCAGTGTCATGTTGTTGTTCTGGCATGCGCGAAGCCCCACTGTGCTCTCGCAAACCAGTTGCTCGAGCAAGGGGTTCACGTGGTGTCAATGTCGGATGATCTTGGTGACACCATGCAACTCCTGCAACTTGACGAAGCAGCGAAGCGAAGTGCGTCGACACTCGTCGTCGGTGCAGCAGCTGCACCCGGGTTGACAGCGCTTCTCATCGAACATGCGGCACGTAGCTTCGATTCGATCGATGAAGCACACATCGCACTTCACGGAACGGGTGGGCCGAATTGTGCCCATCAGCACCACGACGCGCTCTCAGGTCAGTCAATTGGTTGGCACGATGACGACTGGCTGAGGCGACCCGCGGGAAGTGGTCGCGAATTGTGTTGGTTTCCCGAGCCAGTCGGTGCATATGACTGTTACCGGGCCGAAATGTCGGACCCCGTCCTGTTGAGGCACGCCATGCCCCAACTCCAGCGAATTACTGCGCGTATGTCGGCAACTCGGCGAGATCGATTCACCGCCAGACTTCCGATGATGTCGCCTCCACATGCAGAAGGCGGGATGGGAAGTGTTCGGGTCGAGGTGCGTGGGTGGAAGGCGGGCGCTCGAGGTGTCGAGATCGTTGGTGTTGCAGAGCGTGTCGCTCAGATCGCCGGAGTCGTTGCTGGGTCAGTGGCGAACGAGATTGCGACGGGTGGAATCACGCGTGCGGGAGTCGTCGCTCTCGGTTCGTCGGATGTTCCAAACAGCCGCCTTCTCGCCACTGTCCAGCGGGCGGGCATTCAATTGCATGAATTCGTTGGGAGCTGACGGTGCGCATAGCCACGCCACAGAAGTAGATTTTTTCCGTGGCTCGGACCCCTGTCGTTGCACCGGACATTCACGACGCAGTTGCTGAGCAACTCAAGACACGACAGCAGCGGTACACATCGTTGAGACGAAAACTCGTCGAAGCCCTCGGCGGTGCGCACGACCCCCTGACAATCAATGACCTACAACGGTCGGCAAAGGGCGTCGCACTGAGTTCCCTGTATCGGAACCTCACCATCCTCGAGGAATGTGCTGTGGTCTCGAGGATCATGACGTCGAACGGCTCTGCGATTTTTGAGTTGTCAGAGTCGCTTTCGGAGCATCATCATCATTTGGTTTGTGCTCGTTGTGGCCTAGTCCGTGACGTAGTCGTTCCGGAATCGATCGAAACTGGGCTTGACAAGCAACTGGTGAAGCTCGCCCGTAAGGAGGGTTTTACTTTCCAGCACCATCAACTGGATGTGATTGGGTTGTGCGGGAAGTGCTCATGAAGCGACGCCATTCACACCACGAGTTGCCGTGGCTTCCTCCGGCCGAACTTGTTTCGGTTGCTGGACGAGGCGAGTTCTTTGTTCGCCGATTCGTTCACCCCAACCCGGGCGCGCCAACACTGCTACTCCTGCACGGCTGGACGGGAACCGGCGACATCAATTTCTTCTCGGCTTACGAACAACTTGCAGAGAAGTACTCCTTCATCGTGCTGGACCATCGTGGTCACGGTCGTGGGCTTCGACCAGCCGAACGATTCCAACTCGAGGACTGTGCGGATGACGCGGCAGCAATCTTGCGTGAATTGGGGGTGCCGACTGCAACGGTCGTTGGCTATTCGATGGGTGGCCCCGTCAGCATGTTGATGTGGAAGCGCCATCGATCACTCGTGCAGTCGATGGTGTTGTGCGCGACCGCACTCGAGTGGAACGGAACGAAGGCTGAACGCAGGAGATGGAAGACCTCACGGGTGATCTCCCCGTTGATCCGTCTGCTTTCGACACCCAAGGTCATCGAGCGTGTAGTGCATCGAGCGATTCCGCGGAACTCGAGCATGCACCGACATGTGTCGTGGATCGTGAGTGAAATCAGGCGGAATGATTCTTGGGTGATGCGAGAAGCCGGTCGCGCTCTGTCGCGTTACAGCGCGGTTGATTGGGCCATGCAGGTTGATGTCCCGACTGCAAGCGTGGTGACCACATCGGACATGCTCGTCCCACCACGCAAGCAATACCAATTAGCCGAAGCAGTCAAGGCGCACGTTGTTCCGCTTGACGGGGACCACTTGGCGATGTGGGGAGTTCCCGATCGTTGGGCGACTGCGATTCGTATCGCAGTTGACTACGTCACGACTTCTAGTCGTTGAGCCGACGCAAGACGTCGTCGAGCTGGTCGCGCAATTCATCGACCGTGACCACATTTGACAGTGACAGTCGCACACTCGCGAGTTCGCGAGCAAGGAATTCCGCGTTTGCCTGGGTGCTCGCGGCGATGGCACGGTCGTTCTCTGCCTGGCGACGGTCACGTTCTTCCTGCCGGTTTTGGGCGAGGAGGATCAGCGGAGCGGCGTATGCGGCCTGCACCGAGAACATGAGGTTCAACAAGATGAACGGGTAGGGGTCCCACCGCAGCGCCACCGAGGCGATGTTGATGATGATCCACAGGATGACGAGTGCCGTCTGCACGATGAGAAAGCGCGCAGTGCCGAGATAGCGGGCGATGGTCTCCGAGAAGCGACCGAATGCTTCTGGGTCGTAGTGCACACCGAGTGGTTGAGTGCTGCGCGGACGTGCGAGGTTCTGTCCCTTCCTCATGACACCACCGCCGTGCTCGGGTGGCGGCGCCAGTTGGCCGGCAACATGCGGTCGAGGACGTCGTCGACGGTGATCGCTCCGAGGAGTCGATTGTTCTGGTCACACACCGCAACAGCAAGGAGGTTGTATGAGGCGAGGCGCTCAGCGACTTCACGATCGGACATCGTTGGCGGAATCGTTGGTTCCATCTCCACGCACTGGCTGAGCGTCATTTGTGGTGATTCACGAAGCAATCGCTGGAAGTGGACGACGCCGAGGTATGTGCCGGTCGGCGGGTAGTGCGGGGCATGAGCCACGAACACCTGTGCCGCGATGGAGACGAGAATCTCTGGCTCACGGATACGCGCGAGTGCATCGGCGACGGTCGAATCGGGTGACATCACGAGGATGTCTGGGGTCATGAGTGATCCGGCAGTGCCTTCTGCGTGCGACAACAGTTGGCGCATCGTCTCGGCATCTTCGTCATCCATTGCCTCGAGAACACGGCTGCGTTGCTCGCCAGGCATCTGCACGAGGAGGTCGGCGAGGTCGTCGAACTCCATCTCTTCGAAGACGTTCGTCAGACGCTCCATGTCGAGTCCCTCGATCAAGCGGAGCTGTTCGTCCTCAGGCATTTCTTCGAGCACGTCGGCGAGTCGCTCGTCATCCATTGCAGCGGCAAGCAGACGACGCTGCTCGAGTGGCAGTGCGCGGACGACTGCGGCCACGTCACTCGGGTGCATATCACGGAGGCGAGCAGCCTCGGCGTCGATCGGAGTCTGCGGAGCGAACAGCGAAGGGATGTGATCCCACTCGACGAGTCGATAGCTGGCGCGAGGGTTGAGGAGTCCACGCTTGGCGAGACGCACCTTGGTGACGTTCCAACCGCTGCTCTTTCCGGTCGACTGTGCCAAGGCGACGTCGCTCACCACTTCGTCGCCGATGCGCTTGTCGAGGACGTCTTTGCCGATCAGTCGCTCACCAGGGCGGGGATGGAAGGGGTTCAAGTCGACGTCCCAGGACTTGAGGCGGACGCCTTCATTGTCCACGGTGGCGATCCGAGAGGTGCTGACAAAGATGCGGCGGCGCTGGCTGCTGACGACGAAACCCAACACCCGAGGGGCTTCCAGGGCGCGACCGGGCACGACGACGATGTCGTCGATCTTGCCGATTGCGCCTCCACCCGCATCCAGGAGTGGCAGGCGCATCACGCGGAATGCATACATCAATTCGCCAACCATGTAACGAAGGCTACCCCCGTGTCATTTGTGAGCCTTTCCGCTTTTACGGCGCCACATCAGAGCCGATAGCCTGAGCCTCGCCATACGGGGACGTAGCTCAGCTGGCTAGAGCACCTGCTTTGCAAGCAGGGGGTCGTGGGTTCGATTCCCATCGTCTCCACCAACACGAAAGGGGTAGTCGCCATGACCACCGCAGTAATCGTCGATGCAGTCCGCAGTCCATTGGGCAAGCGCAACGGACGCCTCAAGAACTGGCACCCAGTTGATCTTGCAGCCGAGGTGATGAACACCCTCGTCGAGCGCACGGGTGTCGACCCAGCTCGCATCGATGACGTCGTCATGGGATGCGTGATGCAGGTTGGCGAGCAGGCCTTGAACGTCGCTCGCAACGCGGTTCTCGCAGCGGGTTGGCCCGACACGGTTCCCGGCACGACCGTCGATCGTCAGTGTGGCTCCAGCCAGCAGGCTGCGCACTTTGCTGCTCAGGGCGTCATCGCTGGTGCATACGACATCGTCGTCGCAGGTGGTGTCGAAGTGATGTCGCGAGTGCCGATGGGCTCCTCGGTTGCCGATCGCAACTTCGGATTTCCGTTCGGTCCCCGCGTACAGACTCGTTACGCACCGCAAGGCGGACTCGTTGGCCAGGGCATCTCGGCCGAATTGATTGCTGAAAAGTGGAACATCTCCCGCGAAGACCTCGATGCGTTCGGCGTGCGCTCCCAAGAGTTCGCTCAGCGTGCGACGCGCGAGGGCCGTTTCCAGAACGAGATCATTCCCGTGCTCGACGCAGAGGGAAACATGATGACCACCGACGAAGGTCTGCGTGAGACGTCGATGGAAAAGCTCGCCTCACTCAAGCCGTCGTTCAAGCCGGTTGAGGAAGGTGGCCGCGTTACCGCAGGCAACTCGTCGCAGATCACCGACGGTGCGACTGCAGTGTTGATCATGAGCGAAGAGATGGCCAAGAAGCTCGGCCTCAAGCCACGCGCACGATTCGTCAACTTTGCGATGGCCGCAGAGGACCCACGCTTCATGTTGACCGCACCAATCCCGGCCACCAAGAAGGTGCTCGAGCGTGCGGGTCTGACCATGGACGACATCGACCTCGTCGAAATCAACGAAGCGTTTGCTTCCGTCGTGCTCGCATGGGAGAAGGAACTCCACCCAGACATGGACAAGGTGAACGTCAACGGTGGCGCAATTGCCCTTGGCCACCCCCTCGGTGCTTCGGGAACACGTTTGATGACCACGTTGCTCAATGAACTCGAGCGCACCGGTGGTCGCTACGGGTTGCAGACGATGTGTGAAGGTGGCGGCATGGCCAATGCCACCATCATCGAACGCCTCTAAACGGACCGTTCGTCATGTTCGGAACCATCATTTGGTTCCTCGTCGGGGCAGTGCTGTTCGTCGTCATCTGGCGTGTCGGGATCGGCATGCTCTCGAGCATGACGTCACCACTTCCTCCACCTCCACCACCAGGTGAGATGCGCCGGATCAACGTGCGTTACCGCTGCGGAGT
>JBBANV010000048.1:0-8393 GCA_040401775.1 Ilumatobacteraceae bacterium | reverse complement strand
CTCTTCACCCTGCACCACCACCACGTCGGCAAGCCCGCCGTAGGTCACCCGCACCCGAGGGTCGGCACTCGCACGCACCACCACGTACCGCACGTTGGCCACCATGCCAACGAACACCACCTCGCCGCGTAACCCGGAACGCACCACGGCGTTGGCGGGCACTGCGTACTCGATGCCGCGATTCCCCGCACATCGCGCGCACTCCGGTGCACGAAAGGGATCGATGACCGTCGCATTGCTCGGCAACGCCAAACACACACCGAGTGCAATCGTCGACAACATGCCGAGCGCTCCTTGGCGTCAACGAAAGTCGGCAGCAGCCAGGTAGCCGCGCATCTGCAGCACGGCCTTGGCATGAATCTGCGAAACGCGACTCTCGGTGACGTCGAGCACTTCACCAATCTGGGCAAAGGTGAGGTTCTCTTCGTAATACAGCAACAGCGTGGTGCGCTCCCGCTCGGGCAACTTGCGAATGGCTTCGTGCATGGTGCGACGCAACTCCCCCGACTCGATCGCGGCATCCGGATTGGTGGCGCGCTGGAAGTCGCTCGAGTCGGGCATGGCATGGGAATCCATCGCAACGTGGTCGAGCGGACCGATTGCGCTCGACGCCACATCGGACAACCACTCGTGCAACTCCTCGGTGCTGATCTTCAGACGCTCGGCGATTTCGGCGTCGGTGGCGGGACGACCGAACTCGTTCTGCAACTCGGCGATGGCAACCTCCACCTGGCGCGAACGAGCACGCACCGAACGTGGCACCCAGTCGAGGGCGCGCAAGCTGTCGAGAATCGCACCGCGAATGCGTGGCACCGCATACGACTCGAACTTCACCCCCGCCGTCGGCGAGTAACGATCGATGGCCTGCACCAAACCCACCACACCCGCACTCACCAAGTCGTTCGTCTCCACTCGTTTGGGCAGACCTGCCGACAAACGACCGGCAACGAACTTCACGAGCGACGCGTAGTGCACCACCAACCAGTCGCGTGCCACACCATCCTTGGTGGACTGAAAGCGCTGCCACGCTTCGTCAACCGTCAGACGTTCAGGACGTGGGTTCATGCGCGTGGATGCGACGCTCCGTACGCCGTTTTCAATCGTTCTTTGCTGACATGCGTGTAGCGCTGCGTGGTGGCCACATCGGCATGACCCAGCAATTCTTGCACTGCGCGCAGATCGGCGCCGTTGTCCAACAAATGCGTGGCGAAAGTGTGTCGTAGCGCGTGTGGATGCGTTGGCGATACGGCGCGGTCGTCGATGAGCCGACGCACGTCGCGCGGTGTGATGCGCTTGCCGCGATGATTGAGGAACAGCGCGAGCTCGTCGTCCGACTGGCGCGATGACGCGCGACCGCCTGCAGTCGGCTCGTCGGCCAGCACCTCGTGGCGCACCTTCAGCCAGTCGCGTACGGCATCCACCGCCGGTTTGCTCACGGGAACTTGACGCTCCTTGTTGCCCTTGCCCATCACACGAACGACGCCACGTCGAGCGTCGATGGAGTCGACGTCGAGCGAACACAACTCGCTCACACGCAGGCCACTGCCGTACAACATCTCCGCCACGGCATCGTCGCGCAGGTGACGCCAGCGCGGATGTTCTTGTGGGTGGTGCTCCAACAGTACGCGCAGTTGTTCGGCCGTCAGCACCTTGGGCAAACGACCCTTGTCCGACGGCGTCTTCACCCCCACCGTCGGGTCGACCTTCACCTTGCGATTGCGTGACAGCCACCCGAAGTACCGCGTGAGCGCCGCCTTCTTGCGTGAAATGCTGCGCCGCGCCAACTTGCTGGTGGTGAGAAACGCAACGTACGAACGAATGTGCTGCTTGGTCACCTGAGACGGTGCTTTCACGCCGTGGCGATCCACCCACTCCACGAACAACCGAACGTCGCGCTGGTAGGCGCTCACCGTATTGGGTGACGCTGCAGTGAGCGACAGAACGAAACCGTCGAGATTCCACTGATCGGCCCGGCTCACCTCCAAAACGGTAGTTGCCGCTCGCACGAGTCACCGACGTATGCGTCATCGCGACACCAGGGCTTACCATCGCGCACGTCATGACGTCACCAGGGCTTCCCACCAGCCGGCGTTCGCAGTGATCCAGCCCTGCGTCTCCAAGTGCCCGATTCGAATTGCAACGTCTTGTATCGGCAGCCCCACACGCTGCACCAATTGGTCGAACGTCAGTGGTTGCTGCAATAGTGCGTTGAGCACGACTCGGTCCTCGGGTGATGGTGCAATGCGAGTCTCGCGATGCGAACGATGTCGCTCATGGTCGAGCCCCAGCGCAACGAGCACATCGGTGGCGTCGCGCACCGGTGCTGCACCTTGCGACAGCAGTTGGTTGGTTCCAGCACTCGTGGAACTCAAAGGTGCACCGGGCACCGCCATCACCGTGACACCCCGCTTCAACGCTTCTTCCACGGTGATCATGGAGCCGCCCGTTTCGCGCGACTCCACCACCACCAACACCTCACTGAGTGCAGCCAGGATTCGGTTGCGCAAGGGAAACCGAAACGCATCAGGCGCACAGCCAGGCGGTGACTCGGACAACACGACGCCATGCTCTGCCACCGAGCCCCACAACGTGGCGTGCTCACGCGGATACACCACGTCAAGACCGGACGCGACCACGGCAATCGGCGGTGCAGCGTCGAGCGCGTCGAGTGCACCGAGGTGTGCTGCCGCATCAATCCCGCGCGCCAACCCCGACACCACCGCCACACCGTTGGCGGCCAACTCACACGACAGCCTCCGCGCAAAGTGGCGCCCGGCTGCACTTGCTGCACGCGTACCCACCACGCCAACACGTCGATGCCGTAGTGCAGTGATGTTGCCCCGCACGAACAGCACTGCTGGTGCACTCGGATCGCCTCGCAAGGCTTCGGGATACTCGGCATCGCTCAACAACAGCACCGACATACCTGACGTCGTGAGCGACTCTGCGATGTGCGCTAACAATCGGTCGGTAGCCGACTGTCGCCACACACGACCCAGGTCGTGTTGTGCAAAGAGCGCCGCAATGCGGGAAGTCGGCGGAAGTTCGCCGCGAATGGTTCGCCACGCGTCGTACGCGCCGAGTTCGTTCACCAACACGCGCAGTCGCTGTGGGCCCACGTGTGGCAGCGATGCAAGCGCAGCGGCAACCACATGCTCGGTCACCGTGGGTGACCCATCGCCGCGAACTCGACTCACCGTGGACCACCGCTCAACTGCGCCAAACTCGTTCGCAATCGAAGTGCCGTTGCAACGTGCGCCTCGCCAATGACTTCGGCAGCTGCATCCAAGTCGGCAATGGTGCGCGCCACCCGCCGCACGCGATGCAAACCTCGTCCGCTGAGCCGACCCACTTCCAGTTCGCGACGCAACAACGCACGCGCCGCAATGGAGAGCGGAGCAACACGGTCCAACTCATCCACCGCAATGGTGGAGTTGGGCCCACCACCACGTTGATGTGCCAATGCCCGCGCAGCGATCACTCGTTGGCGCACCGCGTGCGAACTTTCGCCTGGCACCCCATCGACGAGATCATCCACCTGCGGCAGACCAACACTCACTCGTAGATCGAACCGATCAAGTAACGGACCAGAAAAGCGGCGAAGGTACTTGGCTCGCGCCGCGTCGTCACACACGCACACACCGGGCGTACCCGCGCCGCACGGGCACGGGTTGGCGGCGGCCACCAACAAACATCGTGCAGGAAACGTGAGCGTGGTTCGTGCCCGCGATACATGCACCACGCCGTCCTCCAATGGCTGACGCAAGGAATCCAGCACGCTCGGAGCAAACTCGCCGAGCTCGTCCAGAAACAACACTCCCTCGCTCGCCAGCGAAATCTCACCCGGTCGCATCGCCGCGGTGCCGCCCCCGATGAGACCCACGAGCGAGATGGAGTGATGCGGCGCACGGAACGGCGGAGTGGTCACTCGTCCACTGGCCGGCATCGACACGTGTGCCGCCGAGTGCACCATGGTGCACGACAATGCCTGCTCGTTGGTGAGTGCCGGCAAGATGCCCGGCAACCGTCGAGCCAACATCGACTTGCCCGCACCGGGTGGCCCCACCAACAACAGGTGGTGTGCGCCAGCAGCGGCAACTTCCAGTGCATGACGCGCAACGGGTTGACCACGCACGTCGGCAAGGTCGGGCAAGTGATCAAGCACGTTGGTGTGCGCAGCGGATTCCTCGCTCAACCAGCTCGCTTCACCACGCAGGCATGCCACCGTGTGGGCCAGATCCGACGCCACCACCACATCACTGGCTCCTGCCGCACGAGCCGACGCAGCATTGCTCGCAGCAACCACCACACGCCGATCGCGCACCGCGCCAACCAATGGCGCAGCCCCAACTACACCGCGCAACGACCCATCGAGGCCGAGCTCGGCTACGAACGCGAATTCATCTGCAGCGTTGGGTGGGAGTTGCTCGTCGGCAATCAGCACGGCGATTGCAATCGCCAAGTCAAGTCCCGAGCCACCTTTACGTTCGCCACTCGGGGCAAGGTTCACCGTGATTCGCCGATTGGGCCAGGTGAACCCACGCGACAAGAACGCGGCGCGCACTCGATCCCTGCTCTCGCGACATACTTCGTCGGGCTGACCAACGATCGTGAATCCGGGCAGACCAACTCCGACGTGAACTTCAACATCAACCGCGCGTCCGACGACGCCCAACAACGTGGTGGAACGCACCGTGGCAAACACCGACATCCTCCAGGGAAATACATCTGTAGTGGGCCGCCACCTGTGAGAATGGAACGGCGATGAGACTTCTCCCCAGTGGTGTGCACGACCGGGCGCAAAGATGCAAGAAATCTTCGATCGGTGCGACGCTCGCGACGATCGCACTCGCGATCGCATCCTCCGCATGTGCAGCAACGCCACGCACCGCCACCAACTTCTGTCGGGTGCTCGCCGACCGAATCGACGACATCACCACCCCGCCCATCAGCAATGCGGAAGTACAACGACTCATCGACCACTACGACCGATTGGTGGAAGTCGCACCGATCGAAGTCGAAGACGACTTGGCCACCATTCGCAACCTGTTCGTGTTGGCGTCAGACGTCGATGTCAACGACACTGCCAGCGTGCAAGCGGTGGCCGATGCGGCATACGCCGCCGAGCGCGCAGCCGAGGACGCCGGCATCTACGTGGGTGCGACGTGTGGTGTGGACTTGTCCACGGGCTTCGCCGTTCAGGCACCTGCGACGACACCGGAAACGATTCCGGCTACGACGCCGTAACTTCGCGCCAAGTCAGCACGCTTCGGCGCGCTTCGAGGTGAACTGGTTAGCGAATTTCTCCGCGCTTCACGATGACCTTGTCGACCAAGCCGTATTCCTTGGCTTGCTCGGCACTGAACCAACGGTCGCGCTCGGAGTCACGCTGAATGTCCTCCACCGACTTACCGGAATGCAACGAGGTGAGTTCGGCCATGCGGCGCTTGATGAATGCCAACTGCTCAGCCTGAATGGCGATGTCGGCAGCCTGACCACGCAAACCAGCGAGTGGTTGGTGCATCATGATGCGCGCGTTCGGGAGTGAATAACGCTTGCCTGGCGCGCCAGCGGTGAGCAGGAACTGTCCCATCGACGCCGCGAGCCCAACACACACCGTTGCCACATCGCACGAGATGAATTGCATCGTGTCGTAGATGGCCATCCCGGCAGTGATCGAGCCACCGGGTGAGTTGATGTACAACCACACATCCGCCTTGGGGTCTTCGCCTTCGAGGAACAAGAGCTGTGCACAAATCTGGTTTGCAGCGGCATCGTCGACGTCGGAACCCAACAGCACCACGCGGCTCTTCAGCAGACGATTGAAGATGTCCCCACGTGAATCGCCGGCGCCATCCAGGGCCATCGGCGAGATTGGTGCATGTGCAGGAAGCAGTGGCGATGTCATGCGCGCAAGGCTAACGGTTGGACACGCCGCCAAAAGGACTCTCGTTTGCGTGATGTGTCACGGCTTGGGTGTTTCGCGGCGGATACCGCTGAACACCACCGCCACGCGTTCGTCGTCGTTGATGCGATCTCGAATCGCCAAGACACCGGCCAGTCCTGCAGCACCCGTCGGACTCACGTCGATCGTGGTGGTGCGATGCGCAAGTACGTACGCATCGTGCACGAGTTGCTCGGGCGCCACCACCGGGAATCCCCCACTTGCTCGCATCGCGCGACACACCGACACCCAGTCGTATGTTTCGTCATCGAGGATGCCGTCGGCAAACGACGTGGGAGTCGTTGGCCACGGTGTCATGCACTCGCTCCAGTGGGCAGCTGCCTGGCTGATGGTGGAGAATTTTCCGCTCGCCTCCCATGCATGTGACAGCGGAGCACAGCCCTCGGCTTGCACCGCGTGCAAGGCTGCGCGCGTGCCGCCGGCGTGAAACCCTTCCGCAAGACTCGCTGCAAATGCACCACCACCTGATTGCACGAACAGTCGCGCGATGAGCGGTGGCTCCATGTGTTCGGCAACGTACGCCATCTCCCAACCGATGGTGCGTCCACCATCCAGGCACCAGGCGTTCTCAGGGCCTTGCACTCCGAAAGGAATCGCGCCGCCAGCAACGGCGTCGCGGAACCGAAATACGCACGGATCCCCGGCCGGATCGGTGTCGCGGCGGGGACAATGCTGCACGTTTGCTCCGAGTGCGTGAAGGCGAGCCACCAACGCGGCATCGGCCCACTCCGGCACGAACACACTGATGGGCCAGTTCACCGCCTTGGCCAACGTGCTTGCCGCAAACGCCGCGTTGCCACATGATGCAATGGCCAACGACGGACGCGACGTGCTCCCCCACGGTGCAAGCCCGAGTCGCTCGGCTGCAACGAGATGCAGCAGCTCGGTAAAGAGATGACGCGACTTCTGCGAACCTGCAACGTTGTGGGTTTCGTCCTTCACCCACACACCACCCGACACGGAGAACCCGAGTGCATCCGACAATGCGTCGGCACGCGCAAACGGCGTGAACACGAAACCGGTTCCCGCCACCGAAGCAACTTGGGCGTCAAGTTCGTTGATGAGTGCATCCCGATCGGCCTCGCTCATGCCATGAGCGTGGGCGAATGCATCCCACGCGAGATACCGACGAAACGCAATGAATGGGTTCGCGTGTTTCGCGCGTCGCAATGGCGCGACGTCGCTTTCGATCAGCAGTACGTGATGTCGATCGTTTTCAATGGCATTCGGACAACGCCAGGAAAACGGCGTGTCAATCGCCACGCTGGTGCCGCAAGCGGCACATCGCAAGCCCCGAACGATTGGTGGTGTCGCCTTTGGGTTGGCGCGCAGCACGTTAACCAGCGACGCGGCGGTTGAACTCGTCGATCATCGCATCCCACGCCGGAACGAAGCGACGCAAGTCGCGCCAGAACGTTTGTGATCGTCGCGCTTCGAACACATCCACGGGGGTGCCCTGCTGTTCGACCCAGGTGTAATAACCGAGGTTGAACACGCGATTACGGTCGCGCTCGTCGCAGTCGAGCATGTAATCGGTGGTAACTGCGCCGAGATGCTCGGCAAACACTTCGGCCGCGTCCGTGGTGGTGAACCCACCGTTGAAGCGGCGAGCAAGCGTCTTGCGGCGTTCGCTCGGGTACAAGTCGGCACCGTCGGTTGCAATGGTGATGAGGGCATCGTTGGGGCCGTAGCCGCGCAACTTGGCCACCTTGATCGCTGCGATGACGTTGGCAATCGCAGAGAAACCGAAGTGCTTGAGCGTGTGCAGAACGTTCTCCGGCACGCCCTTGCGCTCGTGCAGGTAGCGGAGGCCTTCGTCGGTGTTGAACAACACGTCGAGCTCGTCGGTGGCGCGATCGGAAACGTCGATCACCAAGTCGGTGTTCATCACGTTGTGAATGAGAGGAATGTGTTTGTCGCCGATGCCCTGGATGTTGTGTTCGCCGTAGCCGTTCTCCAACATGGTCGGGCACTCCAGCGCTTCCACCGCGCCAATGGATGTGCCGAACAAATCCTTCAAACGATCGCCGGCGGCGATGGTGCCGGCAGAACCCGTGGCGCTGGTGAACGCCGCCAAGCGCAACTGATCGTTGCCGGTGCGAGCACGCACGGTGTCGAACACGTGGGCAAGTGCATTGCCCGTGACCTGCCAGTGCACCAAGTGGTTGGCGAATTCACAGAATTGGTTGAAAATGAAGTTGCGCGGATCCTTGCGCATGTCGTTGCACGCGTCGTAAATCTCCTTCACATTGCTTTCGGTACCCGGAGTGCGAACGATGTCGCCCGGGTCGCTCGTCCAATGATCGAGCCAGTCGAAGCGCTCCTGCGACATACCCGCCGGCAACACCGCCACACCGCGTGCACCCATGATCTTGCTGATTGCCACACCGCCACGCGCATAGTTACCGGTGGACGGCCAAATCGCGCG
>JBBANV010000047.1:7306-8574 GCA_040401775.1 Ilumatobacteraceae bacterium | reverse complement strand
ATCGAGGTGCCGTTCAAGCGCACGAGCTCATCCACTACCTCGGTGATGCTGGCGTTCGGGGCGATTCGCTGGCCGATCGACCACAAGGTGTCACCTGATTGAGCAACGACGTACTTGGGAGCAAGCTCCCTGCCTGCCGTGTCGCCAGCCATTGCGCTGCCACCGAACAGTGAAAACACGCTGATGACTGCTGCAAGCGCAACGGCAGCCACGGTGGCCACTGCACCGGTACGGCGGCGGCGGTACACGCGCTGAATCTCCCGAGTGCGAGCAGCCGTGTGGATGGCAGCGCGGCGGGAGGTGCCATGACGTGCATCAGCCCCGAGCTGGGCGGCGCGTGATCCGCGAGCGGGGGCAGTCGCGCGACGGGTGGTGGGTTGGAGTTGTCCTGCGAACACGATGGTGGCCATGGGGGGTTTCCTTTCGGGTAGGTAGTTGGGGCGAACAGGTGTTCTCCCCGCGGCTTCCACCATAGCGAACGGGTGTTCGTATAACAACCTCCCTGAAAACCCAAGCCCAGTATGGGTTTGCGAGGGTCGGCGAAAATTTGCGAACATGTGTTTGACCTTGGGGGCGAACAGGCGTACGCTTGTCGACATGACTGCTGACAACACCAACCCCATCTCCCGCCTCGGCGATCGCCAGCGAAAAATCCTCGTCTACATCGACCAGTGCATGCGCGAACGCGGGTATCCGCCCTCGGTTCGTGAGATTGGCGAAGCCGTCGGACTCTCCTCCTCTGCAACGGTGCACAACCACCTGGCCAACCTGCAGGAACTCGGTTACCTACGCCGCGACCCCACCAAGCCCCGTGCCATCGAAGTTCGTTACGACGCGTCATCGGGCGTCACCATGGAGCGTCGTCCCGCCAAATACATTCCGCTGGTTGGCGAGGTTGCTGCCGGTGTGAACGTGCTTGCTCAGGAGAACGTCGAAGACCTCGTACCGCTGCCGATGGATTTCACGGGCGACGGTGAGCTCTTCATGTTGAAGGTTCGTGGGGAGTCGATGATCGAAGCCGGCATTCTCGATGGTGACTTCGTGGTGTGCCGCCAACAGAACGTGGCACGCAACGGCGACGTCGTGGTGGTCGGGATCCCCGGCGATGAAGCCACCGTGAAGACGTTCAAGCGCGATGGCAACAAAGTGGTGCTGGTGCCATCCAACTCCTCGATGAAGCCGATGGTCTTCGACCCTTCCGAAGTGAGCATCTTCGGCAAGGTGGTTACCGTGATGCGACGGCTGTAAGCCGGAGCAGCACCATCAGC
>JBBANV010000047.1:0-7206 GCA_040401775.1 Ilumatobacteraceae bacterium | reverse complement strand
CGTGATGCGACGGCTGTAAGCCGGAGCAGCACCATCAGCGCGTGATGCGACGGCTGTAAGCCGACGCGCTAGGCGCCGAGGCGCTTGGCCAGGAGCTCGATCTTTGCGTCGGGTTGCACGACGGCAACTCGAACATTGTTCGCACCACCAGCACCGTAGAAGTCGCCTGGGCTGACGAGGGCTCCCCCATCTCGGGCGAGACGTTCGGCAAATTCCCATCCATCGCGTGCGTCGAACCACAAATAGAAGCCACCTTCGGGCATGGTGATGGAAATGCCCGACCACTTCGACAACACGTCCGCCGTGCGGGCCAGACGACGCGCATACACGTCGCGTTGTGTCGCTACGTGGGCATCGTCGTTGAGCGCCACCACGCCGGCTGCTTGCGCCGGACCGGGCACCATCATGCCCACGTGCTTGCGTACTTCCTTCAGGTAATTGACGATGTCGGAATCGCCGGCATAGAACGCCACGCGTACACCTGCCAAATTCGAACGCTTCGATAACGAGTGCAGAGCAACCACACCATCGAGACCGTGCTGCAGAATGCTCTCGCCTTTGCGACTCCAGGTGAACTCCACGTAACACTCGTCGCTGAACACCGGTACTCCGTGGGCGCGACCCCACGTGGCAGCAGCAGCGAGATCGTCGAGGGCTCCCGTTGGATTGCTCGGCGAGTTCACCCACAACATAAGCGCGCGTGCCGCGTCGGACGCACTGATCGACGCCAGGTCGAGCCCGCCACTGGCATTCATCGGCACTGCGACGGCGCGACACCCGGCAAGCGTTGCACCCATCTCGTAGGTGGGATAGGCAACGGCCGGAAACAACACGGTGTCACGGTCGGGACGGCGAAGTTTCATGTACTGCGGGGTGGTGGCGACGAACTCCTTCGAACCAACGCATGCGGCGATCTGCCCCAGCGGAACGTCGATTGCGAATCGCCGCTGCATCCAATCGTGAGCAGCTTTGCGCAATGGTTCCGAACCAATGCTGGCGGGATATCCGCGCTCACTGTTGGACGACGACAACGCCGCAACGACCGCCGCGGTTGGCGGGTCGCACGGTGTGCCGATGGAGAGGTCGATTACTCCGCCGTCGTGCTTGGCGGCAATCTTGGCCAGCACATCGAGGCGGTCATACGGGTATGGCGGTGGGACGAACGGTTGGGCAGTCATCTGCGTGCCATGGCGCTGGGTTGCGAAATCATTGGACGACAAATTCTGTCAGGCGGCCGCGCGCCGCATCGGCAAGTCGGGCTCGCACCCGAATACCGCCCTCTTCGTGCGAGGTAGACACCACCTCACCCTCGCGATGAAGTGAAGCCATCACATCGCCACGTTCGTACGGCACCAACAACTCCACCACCGCGGTAAGCGACCGGACACGATCGCCAATGGTTCGTAGCAGGTCATCGACTCCCTCACCCGTAACAGAAGAGATGGCCACCGAGCCGGGATTGTCGTACACCAATCGTTTGGCCGCATCGTGGTTGGCGTCGCACTTGTTGAACACCAACAGTTCCGGAACTCGGTCGGCGGCGATCTCGCCGAGCACTTCACGAACCGCCGCAATCTGCCCCTCGGGATCGACGGCACTGGCGTCCACCACGTGCAGCAGCAGATCACTGCGGGTGGCTACTTCGAGCGTGCTCTTGAACGATTCCACCAGCGTGTGCGGCAAGCGGCGAATGAACCCAACGGTGTCGGTGAGCAGCACCGGCTCGCCTCCAGGCAACGAGAGTCGCCGCGTGGTGGGATCAAGCGTGGCGAACAGCCGGTTTTCCACCAGCACGCCTGCATCGGTCAATCGATTCAGCAACGTGGACTTTCCTGCATTGGTATATCCCACGATGGTGACGTTGGCCAAGCCACTGCGCGAGCGCCCCTTTCGTTGTTCGTCGCGGGTGCGTTGGAGTTCACGCAGCTCGCGCTCGAGTTTGGCGATGCGATCGTTGATGCGACGTCGGTCCGTTTCCAGTTTCGTTTCGCCAGGGCCGCGGGTGCCGATACCACCACCTTGCTGGGTGAGTCCGGCACTGGCGCCTCGGCGAATTCGCGGCAGTCGGTAACGCATCAACGCCAACTCCACTTGGGCCTTGCCTTCGAGCGTGTGGCTGTTCTGTGCGAAGATGTCGAGGATCACCGCGGTGCGATCGATTGCCGTACGACCGAGCGTCTTTTCCAAGTTGAACTGTTGGGCCGGTGACAATTCGTTGTCGAACACCACGGTGTCGGCATCAACGGCAAGACACGTGGCCTTGAGTTCGTCCACCTTTCCTTTGCCGATGTACGACGCGGGGTCTGGTGCGTGACGACGCTGAGTGAGTCGCGCCACCACATCCGCACCCGCGGTATCCACCAAGCGTTCCAGTTCATCGAGACTCTCTTGGGTCTGGTCGTCGTCATGACCATCGAGCGTCACACCAACGAGGACGATCTTTTCGCGAATCGTGCGCTCGATGAGCGTGCGACCAAGCGCTTCCTGGTACGGCGTGCTCATGTGAGCCGACGTTCCTGCAGCGCGTTCACGAGGTGGATCCCATTGCGGCCTGCCATGACACCTCGTAGGCGCCAACGTGCTTGGCCGGCCCGGTCAGCGTCACGCGTCCCCGCGATGGTGCGTGCACGATGACCGTCGCATCACCGCCTGGCATGTGGACGAGCACTTCCGTGCGCTCGCCGCCCTGCGGTACGAGACCCCACGACAAGGCTGCCCACGCACTCGCACAGGCTCCGGTGCCACATGCCTGCGTGATTCCCGCTCCGCGTTCGTGCACGCGCATGGTGATGGCGTGCTGTTCGGGTCCGGGTGCCACCACTTCCAGATTCACTTGCGGAATCTTGCGGCCGAGGTCGAGCACATCGACCACGCTCACGTCGTCGACACCGACCACGGTGTGTGGATTGCCCACCGACACGTGCATGACCGGACGATCCGGATGCGCACCGATGGCGTCCCATCCTTGTGGCGCCGACAGCGGCGTGACTTCGCCCATGTCGACGCTCGCAATCACGCTGTCGTTGTCTCGTTCCCCAACGGTGACCTCACGAATACCGGCATCGGTGTGCAGGCGATACATGCGCTCACCTCGCGCAGCATCACTGCGAAACAACGCATGGGCAAAACAACGCGCGCCATTGCCACTCATCTCCGCCAACGAGCCGTCACTGTTGTACAACCGCATACGCGCGTTGACGTCGTCGATTCGCTCGAGCAACAACAGGCCATCGGCACCAATGCCAGTAGTTCGATCGCACCACGCGCGAGCCGCAGCAGGCCAATTGACCAGCATCGGACCACGAAAGATCGGTCCGGTGGTGTCGCCCTGGGAGCGAACGTCGGCGATGTCGAGCACGAGGAAGTCATTGCCCCAGGCATCGAACTTGTGGACTTTCACGGCGTTTTCCTCACCCGTATGCCTATCGCAGGAAACGCGTCGGACCTATCGCAGGATCGCCGGAACATCTATCGAAGGAGCGCCAGGACATGCGGCGTAACTTCGGCTACAGGATCGTTCTGGACGTTCACCCACCGGATACGCGGATCGCGCCGGAACCAACGTTCTTGGCGTACGGCAAATTGCCGAGTATGCAACACGATGTCGGCCACCGCCTCGTCGAGCGACATCCCACCATCCAGATGCGCGAGCAGCTCCTTGTAACCAAGGGCCTGACGAGCCTCACGCGACAATTCGCCGGCCTCAGCCAAACCGCGAACCTCGGCGAGGAGCCCCGCGCTCATCATCGCGTGTACGCGTTGCTCGATGCGACGCGACAACGTTTCGCGAGGCCATGTGATGCCCACTTGTTGCACGTCGCTCGGTGGGTAAGCCCCGGTGCCTGGTCCGAAAGAAGAGAATGGTCTGCCACTCCCGATGCACACTTCAAGTGCACGCTCGATGCGGCGTCGGTTGGATTTGTCGGTTCGCGCCGCGGCCACGGGGTCGAGCTCGAGCAGCCGCGCAAACAGCACCGCAACATCCGACTCGGCTTGAAGTTGGGCACGCACTTCGGGCCACTCGCCCGGCAACTGCAAGTTGTCGATCACCGCCGTGAGATACAAGCCCGTGCCAGCCACGAACAACGCATGCGCACCGGCTGCAGCAATTTCCGCCCGTGCGCGCGCTGCGTGCACCTTGAACTCGGCGACAGTGAACCTCTCGCTCGGCGCCACAAGATCGATGCAGTGATGCGGAACATCGGCTCGGTCGGCTTTGGTGGGCTTGGCAGTGCCGATGTCCATACCGCGATACACCTGCATCGCGTCTACTGCAACGATGTGGGCACCGGTTTCATGTGCCACCGCCATGGCAACGTCGCTCTTGCCACTCGCGGTTGGCGCAACGATGGCGACTTCGCGCATGCTCACGCTGACGCAACGGACAATCGCGTGCGATGCGTCGGCAGCGACGTGACCTCGAGCAGTCGTCCTGCGAGATGGAAACGGGCAGCGTCGACGATTTCCACTCGCGCATAGGTGCCGAGTCGCAGCTTTTCATCCGAGGCAAAGTGCACGAGCTTGTTCTGACGCGTGCGACCCGTGAGGTGATCGGGGTTTCGCTTGCTGGTTCCCTCCACCACCACTTCCTCCACGCGTCCAATGCGCTCCCGATGCTTCTGCACTGCACTGCGATCGAGCACGACCTTCAACCTGTTGTACCGCTCGCCCACTTCGGCTGGATCGCAGAACTTGTCCACCATCTCCGCAGCTGCCGTCCCCTCACGCGGAGAGAAAATGAAGGCATAGGCGGAGTCGAATTCGGCCGCTGCAGCAACCTCCATGGTTCGTACGAAGTCCTCCTCTGTTTCACCCGGGAAACCAACGATCACGTCGGTAGTTACGGCCAGGTCGGGAATGGTGCGGCGCGCTTCGGCAAGCCGATCCAGGTAGCGCTGGGCGGTGTAACCGCGATGCATGGATGCCAAGACGCGATCGCTCCCCGCTTGGAGCGGATAATGCAGATGCTCGCATACGGCTGGTGTTTGGGCCATGGCCATCAACGTGTCTTCACGCATGTCCTTGGGATGTGGGCTCATGTAGCGAACCCGACGTACACCGGAAACTTCACCCACCGCGCGCAGCAAAGCAGCAAATTGTGGGGCAACACGAACCGACTCGTCACCTGCACGACGGCTGGCCAGCGACAAATCACGACCATACGAGTTGACGTTTTGCCCCAGGAGGAAGATCTCGCTCACACCACTGGCCGCCAGAGTGCGAACCTCGTCGAGGATGGAATCGAATGGTCGACTGATCTCCTTGCCGCGCACCGCAGGAACGATGCAATACGCACACGTGTTGTCGCAGCCGATTTGGATGGTCACCCAACTGCGGTACGACGTTTCCCGCTTCACCGGCAATGCGGAGGGAAACAGGGCGTAATCGTCCACCACTGCTTCATCGAGAATTTCGGTGACGGCACCGGTGGTTTGTGCATGGTGCAACAGGTCCACCGTGCGATGCACATTGTGGGTACCGAGCACCACATCCACCCACGGTGCACGCTCGCGCACCACGTCGCGATCCTTTTGTGCCAAGCAGCCGGCCACCACGATTTGACGACCGGAATCGGCGTCCTTCCACTTCTTCAACGTTCCGAGGGTGCCGTACAACTTCATGTCGGCGTTCTCACGAATGCAGCACGTGTTGAGCACCACGACATCGGCGTTGTCTTCGTCGGCAACGGGCTCCAGCCCATCGTGTTCGAGCAGGCCAGCGATGCGCTCCGAATCGTGTTCGTTCATCTGGCAGCCGAACGTGCGTACCACGTAACGACGAGTCACAACAGAGTGAAGGCTACTGAGACGAAAAGTGCGGGTGCCGCCCGAAGGCAACACCCGCACAAGCACGTCGAGTACTGCGGCGTCAACCACACCGCGAGTTACTCGAGAGAAATCGTGTTACTCGATTTCGATTGGCTCTTCGTCGTCCTTGCTGAAACCCGCAGGTGCTTCAACGACGGGCAGCGCCATCGCCTTTTCGCGCACGCGAGCCGACATTTGCATCATCACATCGGGGTTGTCGATGAGGAACTGCTTGGAGTTCTCACGACCCTGACCGAGTTGCTCGCCGTCGTAGGTGAACCAGGCACCGGACTTCTTGGCGATGCCCATCTCGACGGCAAGATCGAGTACCGAGCCTTCGCGACTGATGCCCTTGCCGTAGGTGATGTCGAATTCCGCCTGGCGGAATGGTGGAGCAACCTTGTTCTTCACCACCTTGACGCGGGTGCGGGCACCCACCACTTCGGCACCGTCCTTGATCGATTCGATGCGACGGATATCGAGACGCACCGACGAATAGAACTTGAGCGCGCGACCACCGGGCGTGGTTTCGGGCGAGCCGAACATGACGCCAATCTTTTCACGCAACTGGTTGATGAAAATGGCGATGGTGTTGGACTTGTTCAGGTTGGCAGTGAGCTTGCGCAACGCTTGGCTCATCAAACGAGCCTGCAGACCCACGTGGCTATCGCCCATTTCGCCTTCGATTTCGGCGCGTGGAGTGAGTGCAGCTACCGAGTCGATGACCACCACGTCGACGGCGCTGGAACGCACCAACATGTCGACGATTTCCAACGCTTGCTCACCGGTATCGGGCTGTGAGATGAGCAGGTTGTCGGTGTCGACACCGATGGCTGCTGCATAAATCGGGTCGAGCGCATGCTCGGCGTCGACGTATGCACAGATGCCACCGTTGCGCTGGGCTTCGGCCACGATGTGCATGGCCAGAGTGGACTTACCCGACGACTCCGGACCAAAGATCTCCACCACGCGACCGCGCGGCACACCACCTACGCCGAGCGCGATATCGAGTGCCAGCGCCCCGGTGGACACCGCCTCGATGGCCATGGTTTCCTTCTCACCCATTCGCATGACCGAGCCGGCGCCGAACTGCTTGTCGATTTGACCCAGGGCTGCTTCGAGCGCCTTGGCACGTTCGTTGGCGCGGGCACGATCGCCTTCGACGGTTGGTTTTGCCTTCTTCTCAGCGGGACGATCCACCACTTTGTCGGTGGATTTTGCGGCCTTGTCTTTCTTTTCGAAGCTCATTGCTGATGTCCTTTCGTTGTTGGTTGGGGAACGTTGCACCGTAGGGATGGGGTGCTATGTGATTGCGTGTTCCCACTGCTGTGTGCATGAGCCACCAGGAACTGCCACGACCTTACCTACGAACACCTGTTCGGTCAAGCACCCTACGGGC
>JBBANV010000046.1:6668-9204 GCA_040401775.1 Ilumatobacteraceae bacterium | reverse complement strand
AACGTGTTGGCCAACGTGGTGGGCAAGAGCCTCGAGCATCTCTTCGGCGAATTCGAAGGTCACGTGGATCCCCACGCGGTGCAGGGTTCGGGCGACGTGAAGTACCACCTGGGCGCAACCGGAAAGTTCCAGGCACGCAGTGGCGCACTATTGCCGGTGGAGCTGGCATCCAACCCAAGCCACTTGGAAACCGTCGATCCCATCGTGTTGGGCACCGTTCGCGCGATGCAAGACCAGATCGAACCCCCGGGTGCGTTCAGCGTGTTGCCGTTGCTGGTGCACGGTGATGCAGCATTCGCAGGTCAGGGTGTGGTGGCGGAGTGCTTGGCGATGAGCGACACCAGCGGATATCGCGTGGGTGGGACCATCCATTTGATCATCAACAACCAGATCGGCTTCACCACCTCGCCAGAGTTCGCACATTCGTCGCAATATTGCAGCGATGTGGCCAAGTCGGTGGGAGCACCGATCTTCCATGTGAACGGCGACGACCCCGAGGCATGCGTGCGCGTCGCCAAGCTCGCATTCGACTATCGCCAGCAGTTCCACAAGGACGTGGTGATCGACATGGTGTGTTATCGCCGTCACGGCCACAACGAAGGCGACGACCCGAGCTACACCCAGCCACTCATGTACAAAGCCATCGCCGAACGCCGCAGTGTTCGCAAGTTGTACCTCGAAACCTTGGTGAAGCGCGGAGTCGTCACCATCGAAGAAGCAGAGAAGGTGCTCACCGATTACCAGGGCAAGTTGCAGGCGGCACTGGACGAAACCCGGGCACACGCGCGCGAGGTCACCAAGGTGCCACCGCCACCAAAGCCGGTCGGCGTGTTGCCACACGTTGCCACCGGGGTGGATCGCGAGGTGCTCGACCACATCTTTGCGTCGCTCACCCGATACCCCGATGGTTTCACCGTGCATCCGAAGTTGCTGCGGCAGTTCGAGAGTCGTACCGAGATGTACGAGCGTGACGGCGAGGTCGACTGGGGCACTGCCGAAGCATTGGCCTTCGGTTCACTGGTGATGGAAGGAACGCCCGTGCGCTTGGCGGGCGAAGATTGCCGCCGCGGCACGTTCAGCCATCGACACGCGGTGTTGGTGGACTACATGAACGAAACCAAATATGCGCCGCTCGCCAACCTTGGTACGGGCGCCGCCAAGTTCTTCGTGTACGACTCGCTCCTGTCGGAATATGCAGCCTTGGGATTCGAGTACGGCTACTCCCACGCGAACTCGGCGGCACTGGTGATGTGGGAGGCACAGTTCGGTGACTTCGTCAACGGCGCACAGATCATCATCGACCAATATCTCGTTGCGGCAGAGGACAAGTGGGGTCAGCACAACGGTTTGGTGTTGCTACTCCCGCATGGCATGGAAGGTCAAGGCCCGGAGCACTCATCGGCTCGCCTCGAGCGATTCCTGCAACTGTGTGCAGAGGACAACATCCAGGTGGCCTATCCAACGACGTCGCGTCAGTACTTCCACTTGTTGCGACGCCAAGTTCGTCGCGACGTGCGAAAGCCACTCGTGGTGATGGCTCCCAAGCAACCGCTGCGCATGAAGGAAAGTCGTTCACCCGTCCAAGAACTGATGCAGGGTTCGTTCGAAGAGGTGCTGGATGACCCATTCGTAACGGATCGTGCGGCGGTGCGACGTGTGGTGTTGTGCTCGGGCAAGGTGGCGTGGGACGCGATGAGCGAACGCACCAAGCGTGGCGCTCCGGTGGCCGTGGTGCGCGTGGAACAGCTGTATCCGTTCCCCGAAGCGCAGATCAACGAAGTGCTCAGCCGCTACTCGAACGCCAAGGAAGTGCTGTGGCTGCAGGAAGAACCCGAGAACATGGGTGCATGGCACTTCGTCGAACACATCGTTTGGCGACTGAAGGATCGTGGCTACGACCTGCGTCACGCGGCGCGCGTGGAATCGGGAAGTCCGGCAACCGGCTCCAAAGCCGTGCATGACCAGGAGCTCGCCGATCTGATGGACTCGACGTTTGCCACGTGGTAGTCAGCAAGCCGAAAATCGCTGATCGTTCCAATCCCAGCCACGTAGTGGTGGACGGAAGCAACCTTGCCACCGAGGGTCGCGGTGCGCCGAGCCTGAAACAACTGAATGAAGCAGTGCTTGCCTTCATGAAGGAGTATCCAAAAACCCAGGTCACGGTGGTGGTGGATGCAAGCTTCGGGCATCGCATCGACAAGAAGGAAGCCGCCGAGTTCTCCGAAGCAATCGCCAACGGCGAGTTGGTGACTCCGCCTGCAGGTGCACTGGGTCGCGGCGATGGTTTCGTATTGATGATCGCCGACAAGGTGAATGCCACGGTGGTATCGAACGACAGTTACCAGGAGTTTCACGATCACTATCCATGGCTGTTCGAGCAGGGCCGTTTGATCGGTGGCAAGCCGGTGCCACACGTCGGGTGGGTATTCGTCGATCGCTTGCCGGTCCGTGTGAAGACCGACGCGCCGCCGCGTCGAGGCATTCCGAACAAGACGGCACCGATTCCGCGACCAACGAGTCGTCCACCAGGGCGACC